>CANHAH010000135.1 GCA_947458705.1 Opitutia bacterium
CGATCATCAGACCGTCGCCACGTTTGAAAAAACGACCACCAAGACGGTCCGCTACGATTATCTCCTCTCATTGCCCGACGGTTATGATCCCACCTCGGCGCAGACGTGGCCGGTGATCCTTTTCCTCCACGGCGCGGGCGAACGCGGCACCGATCCTTGGAAGGTTGCCCAACACGGCCCGCCCAAACTCATCCGCGGCCCCATCCCCCCGGCTCCGTCCGCCCCCGGCGGCAAGGTCGCACCCGCCTCACCCGAAACTCCCGCCGCCCGCGCCCTCCGCGAACGATCTGCCGCCTTCCTCAAAGCCCATTTCATCGTCGTCTCCCCGCAATGCCCGCCCGGCGTCTGGTGGGATGAAGACGGCGTCCTCGGTTTGCTCGATGCGATCATGGCCCAGCACAAGGCCGACCCGAGCCGCATCTACCTCACCGGCCTCAGCATGGGCGGGTACGGCACGTGGAGCGTCGGCCTCAAGCATCCCGAGCGCTTCGCCGCGATGGTCCCCATCTGCGGCGGCGGCCAATATCGCGATATCCTGAGTGCCACGCGCACCCAGAAAGCCGCGCTGCTCAGCCTAGGCATCCGGGTGTATCATGGCGCCCAAGACCCCACCGTGCCGCTCTCCGAATCGGAAACGATGGTGGCCGCCCTGAAGAAAGCCGGCGTGACCGACCTCCAGTTTACGATTTACCCCGAAGCCAAACACGACTCCTGGACCGAGACCTACAACAACCCCGAGCTCTACACCTGGCTCCTCCAACACCAACGCACCGTCAAGTAAGTAAGCGGGCAGGGCCACAAAGGGGCAGCCTCAGGCAATCGAGTTACGGTGCGTTGCATTTAATTTAAAGCTCATGGGATTCGTGTTACGACGCGTGGGATTTTTGGTTAGATTGCGTCTCATCTAAGTTAAGTCGCATGGCCCCAAAGGGGCGGCGCACTGCCCCAAATACAAAACGCACTGCCCCAATGGGGAAGCGTGTTGCCCCATTGGGGAGACGCATTGCCCCAAGTGCAAAACACGTTGCCCCATAGGTACGACGCATTGCCCCCAACATAAAACACGTCGCCCTCGGGTTAAATTTCACGGGGACTTCAATCCAAGGGAGTTTTATTAAGTAAAATCCGACGCATACACCGTCGAACAGCGCCCTAACGTTTGTCTGGTCTAGGCGGAAGCGATACGCGCGGCGATCATGCGTCGTGAGGCCGCAACATCAGCTTCCGTGGTGCGATAGCCTTTGATCAAGGTCGCGGCCACTAGGGCAAAAAGGATCGTGCCCACACTAAACAGGATACGCATCGCTAAAAACGTTTCAGGCGCTTGGGCGGCTTTGAGTGCGGTGTCCCAACCGGTAAAGTGGAGTACGACTCCGGCGAGGAAAATGGAGCCGGATAGAGCAACTTTGAGCATCCAGCCAAGGACGGCGTTGTACATGCCTTCGCGTCGAGCGCCGGTGCTGACTTCGTCGAGATCGCAAATATCGGCCGTCATTGATGGGACCAAGACCATCACGGCGACGAGCCCAGGGGCGAGCAGGAGCGAGGGGATAACCAGGAGCCAGCCGGCGTCGGGTACGTAGCAAAACCATTTAGCAATGCCGGCGATAACCAGTGAAGCGGTGCAAAGCTGGAAGGCGTTTTTCTTTCCCACCCGCTGCGAGAGGCGGACGATTAAGGGTATGGCGCAGAGCCCGCCGATTTGAAAGCCCATGCCGGCGACGCCTTTTAACAGAGCGCCCTTGGCGAGGTCGCCGTGGTTTACGTAAAAGACATTGAGATAAAATCCCGTGTTATCGATCACGAGGTAACTCGCGTAGATGAAGCATTGGGCCGAAGCGAGGCGGGTAAAATCGCCGCGGCGCACGGTCTCGCGCCACCCGCGCCAGACCGAAAACGTGGGTCTCGGCGCGGCCAAAGCACGGACGGGCTCGCGTACCCGCCAAGCGGTGAGAGCGCCCAACGCGGCGACGACCACCCCGATGATCACGCCGCAGACACGGCTGCCTGAGACCAGACTATTACTGCCGACGACTTGGACGATTTTCAGCAACCACTGGTTTACGACGCCCGATAGTTTGTGAAGTATCGACTTCGATCCCATCAACCGAGTGCGTTCATGGTAGTCGCGGGTCAGCTCAAGGCCGAGCGCACCGTAGGGAACGACGAAAAGCGAGTAGGCGGTGGCGAGTAATAAGGAGCCAAGGGCGAGCCAGCCGAAATAAAACAAAGGCGAGCGCCCGGCCGGAAAATACCAGATCCCCGCCGCGCAGAGCCCCGTCACTAGTGCGCCGATAAAGATAAATGGCCGGCGGCGACCCCAGCGCGATTGGCAACGATCACTGATCGAACCGATCCAAGGATCCATCACGGCATCCCAAACGCGCGGGAGCGCGAGCGCGGTGCCGACGAGCACGGGACTGACGCCGAGAGTCAGGTTGAAGATGGGATTGGCGAGTTGGTTGACGGAGTTCAGGGCTAAGTTTTCGGCGAAGGCGGAGGCGCCGTAAGCGGCACGGGTGCCCGAGGTGACCTGATCGGATTCAGGCGTGACCGAGCTACTCGAAGCAGACGGGGCTGGCTCTGCCGCGGAGGACATCAGGACGCGGTCGGGCCTTGACCGAAATCAGTCACACCGCGGGCAAATTGCTTGATGCGCACGCGCGGGTAAGGCTCGAAGCTGAAGGCCTTAAGTCCGCGTTGATCGAGCGCGGGTTGAGTCAGCTCACGGCTGGCGAGGATCGTGCAAGCCTCGGCGCGGAGTTGCGCGAGTGTGGTGGGATGCTCGGCGGCAAGGGAGCGTGTTTCGTTGGGATCCGTGCGAACGTTGAAGAGCAGTTCGCGGCCACCGTTGGCGAGCCAGATGTATTTCCAATCGTCGCGGCGGATCATGCACTTGAATTGGCGTTCGCCCGGTGGGCCAAACATACCGAGGAGTGAATCGCGTTGGGGTGTCGCTTCGCGCAAAGAGCGGAGAAGATCGTGTCCGTCGCGCAGTTCGGCCTCGCCGCTGGCCGATGTGGCGAGCCCGAAAAGATCCGTGAGGGCCGTGAGACCGGAGTAACGTTGCTGCGCGGGCAGAGCAGCGGGCCAACTAACTAACATGGGAATGCGACAGGCCGATTCGAAGAAACTTTCTTTCTGCCAAGCCCCATGATCACCCATGTGGTCGCCGTGGTCGGAGAAGAAGCAGATCAAGGTGTTGTCGGCATCGGGTCGGGCTTCGACGGCATCGAGGATACGGCCGATGCAATCGTCGATGAAAGCAATTGAACCCAAATAGCGGGCGCGCAGTTGGCGGGTTTGCAGGGGCGAGATCGACTCGGCCCAAACGGCGTAATTCATCCAGCCTAAGTAATCATCGGCCGAATCCACTGAAGGATCACCGACGATGGGATCGGGCATTTTTTCTGGATCGAACATCCGATTGTAAGGCACGGGCGGGGCAATCGGAGGATGCGGGGTGATGAAGGAGATGTAGCCGAAATAGGGCTGGGTCTCGGCACGGTTAATTTCCTCAAGCGCGCGGCCGGTGAGCCAAGATTCCACGGTAAGAGCTGCGGGCATGGGCCGCAGTTGTGGCACGTAATACATGTCGCTGCGTTCGCCGTGGACCTGTTCCAAGTGATGGAAGGCCGGGGCGCGGGCGCGGAGCCAGCGCACGTAGTCGTCGCCCAAGAATTCTTCCTCCGTTTCCCAGATTTCTTCGCTGTGTTCGTGTACGCGAAAACCAAGGTTTTCGTGACGTGGCTCGGTATGGAATTTACCCAAACCCCAAGTGCGATAACCACGAGTGGCGAGAGTTTCGGCGAGGTAGGAGCCGCAACGTTTGGCGACGTTGTTCCCTGGGGACCAATTGCTCAACCAACTCGTCTTCGAGGGTTCGCACCCCGTCATGATCGAGTAGCGCGCGGGGACGCACACCGGGCAGGTCGAATAGGCGTTGGTGCAGGCGACGCCGCGCTGGACGAGGCGATCGAAGTTGGGGGTGCGCGCGTGGGAGTTGCCGAGACTCGCAATCGTGTCGAACCGTTGCTGGTCCGTCATGATGAAGAGTATGTTCGGTGGTCGAGGTGACGCCATGAATGGATTCTTAAAAAGTGAGTGAGTAAGCTATGTGAATTTGAGGCGGGCTGACTTAAAATTGTCCGCGCACACCGAAGACCCAATTGCTCCCGTAGTTATCCGCCCACGAGAGGCTGCCGTTGCCCTCGTAGATTTCGTAGGGGCGGTTGAAGATGTTTCGGGCCTGCACAAAAAGCGTTAAGGTGCTGCTGAGACGCAGGTCGATGTTGCCGTCGTACTTGATGACTTCCGGGCGGAAGCGCGTGGCGTTGCTCCAGGGGGCTTTCGATTCCCAGCGAGTCTTCAGGCCGAGGGACAGTCGCTTGATCCGGTAATCGATACCGCCGGTGATGACGTGAGGCGTGAGTCCGATGCGTCGCTCGCTGGCGTAGGTGCGCGTGTAAGAGGCAAACGCGGTCGTCGTGCCCAAGGCCGCGGGCAAGAAGTTTAAGAGCTGGCGGTACTCGAGCTCCATGCTGCGGAATCGACGCGTGCCGTTGCCCTGCGTATTGGTGATCACCGTATAGCCCGCAAACTCGGGATCCGTGAGACCATATTCGGCGGCGGTGAACTCGGTGAGCGTTTTTAGATTTTCGATTTGGGTCTCGGTGAAGGTAGCGCGCAGGCTGCCATTACTCGATAAATAGTAGGCGATACTGGCGGCGATTCGATCGGAGTTCTCGGGCTTGAGCTCGGGGTTGGAGGCGCGGATTTCTTGCGTGGTCTCGTTGATGGAAAAGAGCCCGGTCAAATCGAGCACGTTGGGGCGGTTGATGGCTTTGCCGTAACCGATGTCGGCAATGAGCGCATCGGAGAAACGATACTTGGCGGTGACGCTCGGGAATAAATTATCGTACTGGCCCTCGCGTTTGACCTTAGGTTTGGTGCGATATTGGTAATCGAGACCTTGAACCGTAGTCGCGCGACCCGTGGATGCGTTGACCGCGTAGCCGGCCTTGGCGACTTGAGATGCGGTTAAAGGATTAAACTCATCGGAGATGGTATTGGTCTGCTCCCAGCGTAAACCTGCTTGAAACTGCCACGATCCGACTCGGGTGTTAGCCAGGATATAGGCGGAGGGTATCTGTTCGGTGAACCGTTTCCGCTGGGCGAAAGCGGCGGTGTAATAATTATCGGCGGTGGTGGTGCTGAGAAAATATTCGGGATGAGCTTTGTAGAGTTGGCCGACGGCGTCGCGGTTGGCGTAAGCCGGACCTGCTCCGCCGTTGATGGAGCGAAACGAAACACCAAGACCGTCAGGTGCAAAAATGAAACTCGTCGGATACGCCGCGTAGCTACCGTTGGTACCGCCGCCGGGTCCGACGTAGCTGTAATTGTAAAGGGTGCCGGTGTTGTCGGCGTTGGTGATTCGCTCCTGATACTTACCGCCAAATTTGAAAAAGGTGGGCCAGCGGAAGGGCGCATTCCACTTACCGTTCAAGGTGGCGTTGGTGACCTCGTTATAGACGTAGCGAACATCGTCGGTGAGTCGGGGGTTTTTGTAGTTAGCGAGGTCGCTCCAATCTGGGCCTCCCGTTTGCACGACTTGCCAAGCGCTAGAAGTCACATTCGGGCGCGTCGCCACGACAGTGAGGGCGCTGTTGGCGTTGAGCAGGGTGTTTCCAGCCATGCCGTTGCGCAGAGCGCCGTAGGTGTTGCGAGAAACGGAAGCAGAGTAAGCGCCGTCGAAGATGAAACTACGCCAGCGGTATTCAAATTTAGGGATAACTGTGTAGCCCATCGTGCGCTTGTTGATGTTGCCATTGCCGTTCGCGATATTGGCGGCACCGACGCCGGTCTTAATGTTAAGCAGATCAGCGCCGGCGAGTTGATTGGCGCCTGTCGTGAGCGTAGTCAGACGGTTATAGGCGAACATCTCATAGCCGTTGTAACTGAGATTGAGCGAGAGGATGAGCTTGGGCGTCGCTTTGAAATCAATGGTCATATTTGCGGTGCTGCGCTCGGTCCATTTGGGCCCGTCTTTGAAAATCACCGAAGTGACAACGGGTTGCCCACCGGTGGTGGCGGGTCCGTAGGCGTTTTGTACGCGCTGTTGTTCGTTGTAGAGATTGGATTCACTCAGACCAAGAAGGATGCCGAGGCGCCCGCCGAGAAAACTTTCCGAGTAGTTTAAGCTGGCAGTGGGTCTGATCTTGCGGCCGTGGTTATCATCGGGGCCTACGGTTCGTTTTAACGTGAATTCTTCTGAGTTTAAGCCGCCGCTCACCGACCATGTCGTCCGCCGTCCCTTGGTGTCAAAGGCGCGCTTCATCTTCATGTTGATAGTACCTGCAATGGCATCGCCATCGAGGTCCGCGGGGGTGACGCGGGAGATCTCAATCGATTCGATGCTGTTAATCGAAACCTGCTCAAAGCTAA
>CANHAH010000136.1 GCA_947458705.1 Opitutia bacterium
AGAAATTCCATTAAATGAGCATCCATGAAGTTTTAGATATGAATCCGAAAAGCGCCCGTCATGCCAACCCGCGTGCTGATTCCACACAATCGCCGATTACGAAGCGGCGTCGCGCTCAACCGCGCCACGTTTTCAAGCGCGCCGCATGGATCACGCAGACGCAGTCGCTGCCATCGCCGGTGTGCAACCAATGCGGTTCGAGCGGCGCAAACTCGCGATCCATCGCCGCCATCAAGCCGCCGACTTCGATCAACACGATCCCGTGTGGTTGCAGCCGGGTGCGCGCCTGGCGCAACAGCTTGCGAATGATATCGAGTCCGTCGCGACCACCGTCCAGCGCCAGCCGCGGCTCCTGCTTAAACTCTGCCGGCAACACATCGCAATGTGCGCTCGGTTCGTAAGGCGGGTTGCTCAAAATCACATCGTATTTTACCGAGGGCACGGCGTCGAAGACGTCACTGCGGTGCAAGGTCACGCGCTTCGTGAGCCGGTGCGCTTTCACGTTGATCGCCGCCACCGCGAGCGCATCGGGTGAGAGATCCACAGCGTCCACTGCCGCCTTCGGAAAATGTTTCGCCAACAAAATCGCAAGACAGCCCGAGCCCGTACACACGTCGACGACGTGCGTGACTTTCTTTGGGTCAGGCAACCAAGCATCGAGTTGCTCTGGAATAATTTCCAAAAAATACGAGCGCGGGATAATCACGCGCTCATCCACATAAAACTGCTGATCGCCCAACCAGGCCTCACGCGTAAGATACCCAGCGGGGACGTGGTCGACTAGCCGGCGGCGGAACACCGCTTCGATTTTCGCGCGATCGGCCGCCGTGAGTTTCTTCGCCAGCACGCGCGCATCGCTATCGAGCGGGAGCTCGAGCGTGCGCAGGAGCAGGTAGAGGGCTTCGTCGTGTGCACTCGCAGCTACCTGGCCGAGTGTGGCATCCGACTTGCCGTAGAGTTTTTCCACCCCACGCAACCAGTCGCCGAACGTTGTCCATCGGCTCGCGCTCGCGAAGAGGTCGCACGATTTCATCCGGCGATGGCCTGAAACAACGATGCAAAGGGCCAGCTCACCAAGCCCATCGCAAGCCCGAGCAATTGACGCACCGGCGGGATATTGATCGCGATCAGCAGTACGAGCATACTCCAGCGAGCGATATTGAAAAACGTCTCTTCGCTCATGCCGACTGCATGTTTCAACACCGTGCCACCGTCTAGCGGAGGCAGCGGGATGAGATTAAAAACGGCTAACGCAACGTTGAGCGAGAGCACGAGCTTCACCAGTTCGATCACGCGCGGATCGTAGCGAAATGCAAACCCACCGATTACCGCCGCGAGTAAAGCGAGGCCGAGATTGGCTGCCGGTCCGGCGAGCGTCGTGAGGACTTCATCGCGTTTACGGTGCGGGAAATTGGACGGGTTAATCATCACGGGGCGTCCCCAACCAAAAAGCAGACCACCGGGAAACATGAAGATGCACACCAAAGGGAATATCACCGAGCCGAAAAGATCCATATGCGCCACGGGGTTGAGCGTCACGCGGCCATCGTGGCGTGGAGTGTCGTCGCCGAGCCGGTCCGCCACGAAAGCGTGCGCCCATTCGTGGATGCACAGGCTCACAACGAGCACGATGTAGAACATGAGACCCTCGCGCAGCATCGCGAGGTCGAAGCCGGTATTCATAGCCCACTACTGTTTCGGAGTCTCGGCCGGCGGGGCAATCAGCTTTTGTTTCTGCCCTTGTAATTCTGGTTCGCTCACGGTGTCCAATAATAGCTTGGCGCGGTCGGCGTGACCCTGCTTGAGCAGAATGTTGGCCGCGTGAAGCCGGAGCGTCTGGCGCTCAATCGGCGAGCCCGCTTTTTCCTCGAGCGCGGCCCAAACTTTTAGAGCCTCATCCCATTGCGGCTCCACCAGATCGTAAAACGACTCGGCGTAGCGGTAGCCGAATTCAAAACGGTCGGGCGCAAGTTCGGCTGCGGTCTTGAATGCCCCGTGGGTCGCGTGGTCGAGCGCGGTGCGCGTCCACTCACCGCTTTTTATAAAATCATCCTGCGCTTCGTGTAAGAGCGTGCCGACTTGATAGTGATAGAGCGGCTCCTTCGGTGAAAGTTTGATCGCCGCCATAAAATACGGAAGCGCATCGAGCGGACGGCCATCTTCGGCGAGCAGGTTGCCGAGCTGATTTTTTACGAGGGGAATATCGCTATCTAGCTGGTTAGCCTTGAGGAGCATCGCGGCGGCTTGTTTGCGCATATCAACTTTGCGCAGAAGATAGCCATAAGCCGCGAAAACCTCGGCGTTGTTCGGGCTATCGTGCAAGAGCCGCTCATAACTATGAGTAAGTTCCTGAAGTTGAACACGAAATGCCTCTTCATCGAGCTTATCGCCCTGTTTGGCGGCAGTTTCGAGCAAGGCGCGTTGCCGCTCGGCGATCTGGCGTAGCGTGCGTTGGGCGAGCGTTTCGCTCTCCGCCGCCGCGAGGGGAAGGACGAGCAGGAGACTCAGAACTAAAAAAAAGCGGTTCATGCAGGGAACAATGCGACCAGTTCATCGGATCAATGTGCCGGCGTAAATCCACAACCGCGCCGATCCAACATAGTCCGACGCGCGAAAATTCACGCAAACAGTTGAGCTTTGGCCGGGGAACCGGCCTGTTTTTGAGGTTATCTTTCCTTTTTAAGGCTTCAACCATGTCTTCCTCCGCTCTCACTGTCGGCTTCGACGCCGACGACACCCTTTGGCACAACGAAAACATTTTCGAAAAGGTTCACGAACGCTACCGCGCGCTCCTCGCCCGTTACCACGATGCCGCCACCGTCGACCGTACGCTCTTCGCGACCGAGATGCGCAACCTCGAGCGCTACGGCTACGGCGTGAAGGGGTTCATGCTTTCTTCCATCGAGACCGCCATCCAGCTTAGCGCGGGCAAAATCAGCGCCGAAGAAATCCAAGAACTCATCGCTCTCGGCCAGGACATGCTCGCCCACCCAGTCGATCTGCTCGACGGCGTCGTGGAAACCCTCTCCGCTCTCTCCGGCCACCATCGTCTCCTCGTCATCACCAAGGGCGATCTACGCGACCAAGAGCGCAAACTCGCTCGCTCCGGCCTCGCCACGCACTTTCGCCACGTCGAGATTTTATCCGAAAAAGATACATCATCCTACGCGGCAATCTTCCGCCGTCACGCGATCGACCCACAGCGTTTTCTTATGGTCGGTAATTCCCTTAAATCCGACATCCTGCCCGTGCTCGCCCTCGGCGGCGCGGGCGTTCACGTGCCGTACCGCATCACGTGGGCCGCCGAGCACGTCGAAACACCGCCGCCCGCCAACGGCCGTTTTTTCCAACTCAAAAACGTCCGCGAACTCCCCGCCGTCCTCGCGACGTGGTCCGCCTCGCTTTGAAACTATGTGCACGCGGTTCGTCCTGTTAAAAGATCAACTCCACGCCGCCTACATCGCGCTCGGCGTGGCCGCACCCACCGATCTCGTCTCACGTTACAACATCGCCCCGAGCACCGCGCTCACCGCGTTTCGCCGCCCGAGCGGCGCCGCCACGCCGGAGCGCGCCACATTGCGCTGGGGCCTCGTCCCGTCATGGGCCAAGTCCGTTGATGCTTCCGCGCCGCTGGTCAACGCCCGCGCGGAGACACTCAGCGAAAAACCTTCATTTCGCGACGCCTTCCGCCACCGGCGTTGCCTGGTCCCTGCCGGCGGTTTCTACGAATGGGCGATTCACGGGCGCGCGCGAAAGCCTTGGCTTTTTCAACGCCCCGACGCGGCTGTTTTCTTTTTCGCTGGGCTTTGGGAAAGGTGGTGCTCACCCGCGGGCGACATTCTTGAATCATGCGCGATCATCACCACGACGCCCAACGCCGTCACCCGTCCCATCCACGATCGCATGCCCGTTTTAATCGCGCCGGAGGCGACCCGCGCGTGGCTCGATCCCGAGGCCCACGTTGAACGCGATCTCATCCCGCTTCTTAGACCCACGCCCGACGATAAGCTTACCGCCACCGCACTGAGCAGGCATGTGAGTAACGTCCGGCATGACGACCCAGCTTGCCTCACGCCCGCTGGCCCCGACGAGGATCCTTCCGAGCCGCAGCTTTCGCTCGGCTTGTAAGTCGCCTTAAGTTTTCCGTCCAACCCCACGAACCGTCTTGTCCGCTGGCGGTCTGTCTGCGATTATTCTGAGTGCCTTTCTCCCGAAATCCCGCGTGAACCTTCTCGATCGCCATATTTTTAAAAGCGTGCTGCTCACGTGTGCCGGCGCAGTCGGGCTCTTCGCGTTCGTGCTGATGTTGGGCAACCTCATCCGTGATCTGTTGCCCTTTCTGTTGTCAGGCCAGTTGTCGGTTACGACGTTTGTGCGCCTGGTCGGCATGTTGATTCCAGCCGTCGCCATCTACGCGCTACCGATGGGCATGCTCACGGGCGTACTGCTCACGCTCGGTCGGCTTTCCGCAGATAGCGAGATCACTGCGATGCGCGCCGCTGGAATGAGCCTCGCACGCATCGCCCGGCCCGTGTTGATCCTAGGATTTCTCGGCACCGCACTCGGCCTCTACGTCAATTTTCAATCCATGCCCGCCGCGCGCGTGCAGTACCACAAAGACCTCGACGCTGCCGTCGCCGCCAACCCCCTCAGCTTCATCGTACCCAAAACGTTTATCCGTAATTTCAAGGGCTTCGTGATCTACGTGGGCGATAAACAGGGTGCGGTCATGCGTGATTTCTGGCTCTGGCAACTCGATCGCGAGGGCCGTACGACCCAGCTGGTCCGCGCCGAATCGGGTCGCTTCGATTACGATGGTTCGACCAACGAACTTATTCTGACTCTCACCCGCGCCCAAGTAGAAGAGCGCAATCCGAAGCAGCCGGAAAATTTTACTGAGTCACCTCGGATCGTGTCGTTCGAAAAATCCGAACCGCAACGCCTATCGCTGGCCAGTCTCTTTGGTCCACCGGTCCTTCGCCAAAAGCTCCAATGGATGACTTACGCCGAGCTCCGCAAAGAGGAAGCCCGCGTCGCCGCCCTGCCCTTCAAGACCGAGTCGAGAAAAGATCACGACCGAGCGGTGATGAAAGTCCGACTAACCGTTCAGGAAAAATTTAACACTGCACTGGCGATCCTGTCGTTCGCTCTAATTGGTGTGCCCCTTGGTATCAAAGTATCCCGCCGCGAGACCAGCGCTAACCTTGGCATCGCGGTCCTGCTCGCACTCGGATACTACATGCTCACCGTCACTGTGAGCTGGCTCGATCGCCACCCCGAGTATCACCCTGACTTGCTGTTCTGGTTGCCCAACGTGGTATTTATTAGCCTAGGCGTGTGGCTATTTTTACGCATCGAACGGCGCTGATTTTTTAGATCGGCACGTGCGCCAGGCACCCCAAGCTCACCGACGTACACCCAGCCCCGTTCGCCTCTGTATTCCGCCTGACCCACCGTGAAAGCGCTTGTTCTCACCGCTCCGTCTCAGCTCAAGTTCACTGATTTTCCCAAGCCCGTGCCCGCAGACGACGAGGTGCTGCTACGTATCCACGCCTGCGGGATTTGCGGCAGTGATATTCATGGCTGGGATGGCTCGACTGGGCGTCGTCGACCGCCGCTCATCATGGGCCACGAAGCAGCGGGCGAAATCGTTGCCATCGGTCCGCGCGTCGAGCGCTGGCAACTGGGCGATCGCGTGACCTTTGATTCCACGATTTCATGCGGCGCCTGTCCGTACTGCGCACGTGGCGAGGTCAACTTGTGCGATCATCGCCGCGTCGTCGGCGTCGCTCCCGCCGAATACCGACAACACGGTGCCTTCGCCGAATTTCTCGCGGTGCCGGCACGCATCCTCTACGCGCTCCCCGTCGGTCTCACGTATCAACAAGCCGCCATGGTTGAGCCCGTCTCCATCGCGATCCACGCCGTCCAACGCGTACATCTCGCGCCCAACGCCACGGCCGTCGTCGTGGGCGCCGGCATGATCGGGCTTTTCGTCATCCAAGCTCTGCGCTGGGCCGGGGCCGCGCGCATCATCGCCGTCGATCTCGCCGACAACCGCCTCGCCCTCGCCCGCGAACTCGGCGCCACGGACACGCTTCGCTCCGACGTCATGGACGTGCCCGCTGAAGTCGCGCGCCTCACGGGTGGACACGGCGCGGATGTCGCCCTCGAAGTCGTCGGCGTCTCCGCCACGCTCAACCTCGCAATCGCATCCGTCCGCCGCGGCGGCTCCGTCGTCCTCGTCGGCAACCTCGCCGCAAAAACCGATTTCCCGCTCCAAGCCGTCGTCACCCGCGAGCTCACGCTCCACGGCACCTGCGGCTCCGCCGGCGAATACCCGCTTTGCCTCGATCTCATCGC
>CANHAH010000137.1 GCA_947458705.1 Opitutia bacterium
ATATGATCTTCTACATGCAATCACGCGGACTCACGGAGGCCCAGGCGATGAGCCTCGCGGTCAATGGTTTCATCAATGACCTCGCCCGCCAATTTCCGATGGAATATTCCGTCGAACTCAAACGCCTCATCGACCTCGAAATGGAAGGCAGCGTCGGCTAATCCCCGATCCTCCACGCACCACCGCCATGTCCGCCTCTTCTCTTTCTGTTGCCGCGAATCTCGTCGGCAGTTTCACCGCTGAAGCCTTCGCTGCGCATCTTGCGAGCCTTCCTCCCTCGCTCCCCGCGTGGTGGATCGCCCGCAAACGTGCTGCCTACGAAAAATTCGCCACGCTCCCGCTCCCCACGCGCACCGACGAATCCTGGCGCTTTAGCTCCATCAGTACGCTCACGCTCGACGGCTTCACATTGCCCACCGCCGCCACGAGCCAAGTACCCCTTGAGCCTATCGGAATCAAAAATGCCGCTAAACTCGTCTTCGCTAACGGCCGTCTTTTCTCCCACGAACCGCTGTCCGCCGAACTTGCCGAGCGAGGTGTGATCGTCACCACGATACAAAACGCCCTCTCGAAGCACGAGGCCTTGGTCCGCGAACATCTGCTCGCGCAATCACCCAAGCTGGGCTCCGCCAAATTCACGGCGCTCCACGAAGCCTTCCTGATTGATGGCGCGTTTATCCACATCCCAAGCGGCGTTACGGTCGAACAACCCATCGGCGTTTTCTCGTATGCCATCGGTGCTACCGCGGCAGTTTTCCCCCACACGCTCGTAGTCGCCGGAGAAAACTCCCGCGCCACGATTGTCGAACACTTCGGCTCAGGCCAAGACACCGAGGCGCAATTTGCGGCCGGCGCCAATGATCTTTACGCCAGCCACGGCGCCCACCTCACCTACATCGGCAAACAGGACTGGAGCCATCGCGCCCTTTCCTTCCAGTCTAACAGCACCGTCGTCCGCCGCGACGCCCGCGTCCAATCCCTCAACGTTCACCTCGGCGCCCGCCAAGCCCGCCACGAATCTCTCTCGCAGCTACAAGCCCCCGGCGCGTTCTCCGAGATGCTTGCCCTCACCGTCGCCGAAAGCGGCCAAGAGTTCGACCAGCGCACGCTCCAGATTCACCAGGCGCCCAATACCAAGTCCGATCTCCTCTATAAAAATGCCCTCCGAGGCACCGCAAAGACGATCTTCTCCGGTCTTATTGTCGTCGATCCAGACGCGCAAAAAACCGACGCCTATCAGAGCAACCGTAACCTCATGCTAAGCGACGAAGCTGAGGCCAACTCGCTCCCCGGCCTCGAGATTCAAGCTAACGACGTCCGCTGCACGCATGGTGCCACGTCCTCCCGCATCGACCCAGAGCAGGAATTTTACCTCCAAGCCCGCGGCATCGCCAAAGCTGCTGCCGACGAGCTCTTAACTTTCGGTTTCTTTGAAGAAGTGCTCAATCGTCTTAGCGACGACGACCTCCACGAAACCCTCCGCGTTCTCATTCAGACTAAGTTTAAAAAGTAAGCCCGCCGCACTTCCCATGGCCAACACCGACCGCATCCTCGCCCGCGACGTCACCGGCACGCAAATTCCCAGCGGCGACCGCCAGACGCTCGTGGCCGGCACCAAGCTCTTCATTCACCAGACGCTTGGCGGTAGCTTCACCGTCCAGACCGATTTCGGCCTCTTCCGCATCGACGGCAAAGACGGCGATGCCCTCGGCGAGAAAACCGCCGATCACACCGTCACCGCCGCCACCCTTGCCGACGGTGCCCCTGACCCCGCCGCCATTTGGGATCAACTCAAACGCGTCTACGACCCCGAAATCCCCGTTAACATCGTCGATCTAGGTCTGGTCTACTCAATGGACGTCGAACAAACGCCCGAGGCCACCCCCGCCGCCTACAAGGTCAACGTCGCCATGACCCTCACCGCTCCCGGCTGCGGCATGGGCCCCGCCATAGCAGAAGACGCAAAAACTAAAATCCTGCTCGTCCCCGGTGTCAGCGCCGCCGATGTCCGCATCACTTGGGAGCCCGCTTGGAATCAGTCGATGATTAGCGAAGAAGGCAAAATGCAGCTCGGCCTAATCTAAGCCGCGCTCAGTCCGCCCTCACGCCAACAGCGTGCGCATAACGAGCCAATAAAGGCCAGCGAGCGCCACCAGAGCCGAAATCGTTGGCACGCCGCACTGCAGAAACCATTCCCGTTTCCGCAGCTGCCAGAGCAAGGGCAATGCGACCGCTGCGATGGCGATCTGCCCTAGTTCGACCCCAAGGTTGAAACTAAACAACGGCAGCACAAGTCCGCTGCCGTTTACCCCGACCCCGAGTTCACGTAGCACGCTGGCAAAGCCGAAACCGTGAATAAGCCCAAAAACCAAAGTAAGCGCTCCACGCCCGCGCGGCTCCGCACCACGCCGCACCAAATTTTCAACCCCCACATAAACGATCGACGCCGCGATCAACGGCTCGGTGATGTGCGCGGGTAAGTTCATCCAATCCAGCGTTGCTAGCGCGAGCGTAAGAGAATGCCCGAGTGTAAAACACGAAATCACCCTTACGCTCGCGCGAAAACTCGCGCACACTGCCAACAGCGCGAGCAAAAAGAGCAGATGATCATAACCCGTCCAGATGTGCTCCACCCCCAGCCGCACAAACGAGGTAACCAACGAGCCAGCTCGTTCCGTTTCGGCGCCATACAAACGCGGAGTCATAATCACCCCAAAACCGACGAGCGAAAATAAATGAAAGCGTCGAAACATGCGTAAATAATGGGACTGAGCTAAGCGAGTGCTAGGGTTCAGCTTTCTAGCCCGAATACCGCCCTTGCGTAGTTTTCCACGCTGTACGGCTGTAAATCTTCCTTCTGTTCACCGAGACCCACAAAATAGATCGGAAGCTTCAATTCACGCCAAATCCCGACAATCGCTCCGCCGCGCGATGTACCGTCAAGTTTTGTGATCACAAGACCGGTGAGACCAAAGGTTTTGTGAAACGCTTTTGCCTGTTCGATCGAGTTACTCCCAAGCGATCCATCGACCACAAGCCACGATTCATGCGGCGCTGTCGGATCAACCTTGGCGAGCACGCGTTTAATTTTCGCGAGCTCCTCCATAAGATTGCTTTTGTTGTGCAGGCGGCCGGCGGTGTCGACGATGAGGTAATCTCGGCCGCGGCTCTTCGCCGCCTGCAAAGCATCGAATGCAACCGCCGCCGAATCCGCACCGGTGTGACTCGCAACGATTTCTAAATCGAGTCGCTGCGCCCACGTTTTAAGTTGTTCGACGGCAGCCGCACGGAAGGTGTCGCAGGCGGCAACAACGACCGTTTTGCCCTCTTGCTTCAACTTCCAAGCGAGTTTCGCAGTGGTCGTGGTCTTGCCCGAGCCATTCACGCCAAGCAAGACGATCACGGTGGGCGCCTGTACGGCGGGCTTAATCACACGCTCGCTTCCGGCTAGCACACGTTGAAGCACGGCCGCGCCAATGCAGGCGGCTTGTTGGCCGGCAAGGGTCGCGTCTTTTTGATGAGCAACTTTGATCTCACGCAAAATTTCTTCGGTGGTCGCGACTCCGAAATCCGCAGTATAAAGCGCCTCTTCAAGCTCGCCGAGGGATGCCGCGTCGATCTTGCGCCCGCCGAAAAGTCCGCGGGTTTTTTCTCCAATTGCGGTAAACGTTTTCGAGAAACCGTCTTTGAATTTTTTAAAAAGACCAAACATCAGTAATGAAACTCAGCGAAAGAGTCCGGCGTTCCCCGCAGCGTAAATCCCGCGATTAAGCGATCTCGACCTTACGCGCATCACGACCGATCTGACCTTTGTAGCGATCAAGAATGCCGTTGATGAAACGCTTGGCATCGAGGTTAGAAAATTGTTTCGAAAGATCGATCGCCTCATTGATGGACACAACAGGCGGGATGTCCTTGCGGTGTTTCATCTCGTAAATGGCGAGCCGCAAAATCGCCAAATCAATCTTGGCGATGCGTTCAAATTCCCAGTTTTGCGCGAGCGTCTTGATCGTGCCGTCAATGTCCGCCTGATTCAGGATAAACCCTTGGATGAGCTCCTCAGCGTAAGCGTAATGCGGGCGGGGTTGCTCGAGGTTTTCAAAAAACGTCACGAGATCCTCGGCTAGATTCTTGGGCTCGTTAAGGCTCCAAGCGTAGAGGTATTGCAGGGCGGCGACGCGACCATCGCGACGCTGGGTGAAAAGGGCTTTGCTCATCGAGAGTGGGAAGTTTTTAGCACGGCCATAGCTAGGGCAGCTTGGGCGAATTCGGCGCCGCGATTAATCGCCCCGAGGCAGCGCGCCTCAGCCTGCGCCCGCGTGTTGGCCACGATCACCCCGTTGATCACTGGGCGGCGGCTCGCGAGGCTCACGTGTTGCAAGGCGTGCGAGACGCTGTTGCCCACCATCTCATGGTGGTTGGTGTCGCCGCCAATCAAGACCCCAAGAGCGACCAAACAATCGTGCCGACCGCTCTCGGCGAGCAACTGGATCGCATAGGGCACCTCATGCGAGCCCGGGACACGGACGACCTCGATGCGCTCCGCAAGCACGCCACTGGCGTTTAATGTCGCTCGCAGGCTATGCAAAAGGCCCTCGACTAGCTCTGAGTTAAAGCACGCCGCGGCCACCCCGAAAGAAAACGGGGCACCGTTCACCGGACTGAGTGCAGGTGCGTCGAGGCTCATGGAAGGGTCAGTGAACGTGCCGCCCACGCCCACCGCAACCTGAAATCTAGCCCACTAATTTCAGGCAGCATGAAAGCAGCCGGTCGGTGTTTTTACCCAGTGCCTTAACAACCTTTGGATTGCGATACGACAAGTCGGCCACCAGTTTGACTGCAGATCCCCCATGAAATCCTACCCCGCCTTCTCGGCACTTTGCGCGTCCCTCTCGCTCGTGGTTTTAAGCCATGCTGCACCCAATACCGGCTCGCCTTTTTATGGCGATGCACCCGATGCCCACCATCCATGGGCCGTGCACGATCAAAACCGCCCGCAACCCAAGCGGGTCGAACCCGGTACCTTCAGCAGCGCCGCGCAACCCGGCCAACCGCCTTCCGACGCCATCATTCTTTTTGACGGTACCGCCGCTTCCCTCGCGAAATGGGAATCCGACACAAAACCCGGCATGCCCGCACAAAGCACCAAGTGGATCGTTCGCGACGGCGCCCTCGAATGCGTGCCGAAATCTGGCTACATTCGCACCAAGGAACAGTTCGCCGATTGCCAACTTCACGTTGAATGGGCCGCCCCCTTGGCCGTCTCCGGCGACAGCCAAGGCCGCGGCAACAGCGGTATCTTTCTCATGGGCCTAGCAGAAGTTCAGGTACTGGATAATTACAACAACCCCACATACGCTGATGGTTTCGCCGCATCCGTCTATGGCATTAATCCGCCTATGGCCAATGCCCTCCGCGCACCCGGCGAATTCCAAGTTTACGACATCGTTTTCCGCCGGCCCGTTTATCGCAACGGTCAGCTCGTCGACGCGGGCCGCCTCACCGTGTTTTGCAACGGAGTACTCATGCAAGATGCCACACCTCTTGAAGGTCCAGGCGGCCACATGAAGCGCTCCATCCCAATCGAGTTCCCAGCCCAAGGACCGCTCAAACTTCAAGACCACGGCAACCCCGTGCGTTACCGCAACATTTGGTATCGTCCGCTCCCACCACGCAGCGTCGAAGGCGGCACCGATGGCGCGCTTACCACCGAGGCAACGACCGCCAAGCGCCACGAAATCGCAAAGAGCCTGCGCGCCGATGCCGCCAAGCTTAACGATACCACCAAAATGCTCCGCCTCGCTGAATCACTTTGCTACGAAAACGAAGCGGCAACCGCAGCCTCCGTGGAAAAAATGGTCAGCGATTACGTGACCGGCCTGCAAAAGCTACAAGGCCCCGCCCTCGAAGCGAAAAAAGGCGAAACTAAATCCGTTCAGCGCGCCTTCGCTTACCTCCAGAAAAACAAAATTATCGCCGTGTCCTACGCACCCAAAACCCAACTCGACGCCCTCACTAAGGCGCAAGGTTGGGACGAGATAAAAAAATAAAACGCCATTCAAGCCCCACAGGCATCGCTCGCCCGCGCACCGGCTGCGCGGGCTTTTTTTTCTTTTCAGGCTACTATCCGCATCTCGCTTTTACCATTTCACTGATACGCATTTTAGCCGCCTTTCCAGAGAAATAAGCCCACATTTTTCTACTCCCATTCCATGACGATCAAAGAAGCCGAAACCATCGATCTCGCCACGCCCACCGGTCCCATGCGCTCTTACCTCTTCCGGCCGCAGGCTCCCGGACGTTATCCGGGCATCGTACTCTACTCGGAAATTTTCC
>CANHAH010000138.1 GCA_947458705.1 Opitutia bacterium
AGAAACAAGCCCAAGCCCGCCAAAACGCGCTCCTCGCGCTCGACGTCGCTCTAGGCCAACTCCAAAAACATGCCGGCCCTGATCAACGTGTCACCTCCACGGCAGCCAGCTTCGGTGGCGGTACGGGCACCAATCGCTACACGGGCGTCTGGGATGCAACCACCTCTGGGACGCCTCCGACCACTTGGCTGGTGAGTGGCAACGAAACCAACGCTCTCGCTATTAAACCCACCAGCTCGCTGAACGCGACCAACGCAGTAGAACTCGTAGGCCTCAAAACCAGCGGCCTCGCCAACGACGTCCGTGCTCCACTCGTGCCTATCACGACGGTCGGTGTCCCCGGCCAAGCGACCACCGCGACTATCGGTCGCTACGCTTGGTGGGTAGGGGATCAAGGCGTGAAAGCGCCTGTCGCCGTACCTGACAAAAGTGGTACAGTGACATATTCGCCTTGGACGGATAGTGAGCGCATTCGCCAACAAATTTCCCTCGGCGCCCCCGCTAGCGATACCACCGCAGCCACTGTCTTTGACGCTCAATCCAGCACAAATACGAATCTCGTCTCCAGGCTTCCGACGACCAATCAACTGACGTTTTTAAATAAGAGTACCACGGGCACAGTGGGTTTAGCAGGGTTGCAGGCGCGCTTTCACGATTGGTCTTCCAATAATTTCAACGTCTTGGCTAACACCTCGAGTAACTCCGCTGGACTGCGCCAGGATTTGTCCCTTGACCCCTCGCTTTTAGGAACTGCCGCGCAAGCTTGGTTGGATTACTCGACCTACATGGAAGCGCCGGCCGATGCCGCCTCGAGTGCATTTCCGCCTATGCCGGATATCACCACGAGCTCCATGCGCCGCCGCTATGTGATGCAGCCCGGACCTCCGGCGATCTCACCGGTGCTAAGTTTCTTTCTGCTTTCATTCAACGTAAGGACTTTGCCGACCGATAAAAATAACCCCTCGGCTACACCGCAGCCGGTTCAAGTTCGGGCTCGAGGTGCTTTTTCTCTTTGGAATCCTTATTCGAGCGCACTTGTTCCTGAGGAGCTCCAGCTGGAAATCACGGGATTGCCCGCGACGCTGAGATTAGACAACCAGACTACACCGGACGATTCTAAATCGATACCTTTTTCGAGTCTTTTTGAAAACAACGAAGCTATCCGCATCAGGTTGCCGTGGTCTACGGAGACTGCGAGCGGTTCATCTGCTGCCGATCAGCGTTTTTCTTGGTTACCTGGTCGCACTTATAGCTGGACGATTAAAGAAGACTTAACTGATTCGACGCCGTCTGCCAACGGCTTCGATTCCGAGCTCAATTCACAGAATATTGACTCGGTTTCCGGAGCAGGGATACAACGCACCATTCCCGGTCTCATAATTGATGGTAGCGACCAGTGTCACCTGGAGTTCTTATCTACCTCACAGCTCAAGATCAATTTAGTCGCGGTTCGTCCTTCGGGTAATGTGATTATCGCCAGATTTACATCTCCGGAATTCGAAGCGTTTACGACCACTGCGAGAAATTTGGGGAGTTTTACTTATAGCCCGAGTTTTGTTTTCCGACTGGCTGAAAATGAAAATGGAGCGGGCGCTTGGTTGGCTAGTACTGATTTACGTGAACCGAGTTTGCCTGCTTCCGCTTATGTTTTCGGCACCGATGGCTCTGTGCTCGGTGGAAACCCGGCGCTCTATGAAAACACCAAGCAGATTTCAGCCCCTGAAAGGCTGCTTGATCGTGATGTAGCCAGTATCACCTACAATGAAGACGTGCCGGTTTTTGAGTTACCTCGACTGCCGATACTTTCGCTCGGGATGCTGCAACATCTGCCTGTCGACGGTGCTAGACCGTTTAGTATCGGTAACTCTTGGGGTGCGGCCACTACGATTAACTCCATCTCTTCAGGACAACTGTTCGACCAATTCTTTTTTTCCGGT
Source organism: Opitutia bacterium (assembly GCA_947458705.1). Classification (GTDB taxonomy): domain Bacteria; phylum Verrucomicrobiota; class Verrucomicrobiia; order Opitutales; family Opitutaceae; genus Tous-C4FEB. The sequence continues at coordinate 1,938 of CANHAH010000138.1, forward strand.
TTGGTGTCGAGCGTAAATCCGACCGGTTTGGGCTCGACGCTCGTATTACCCAATCCACTCCTGCGCGTATCCCCGCGCACCAGCACGGGCGCGGCCACTACGGTAAATGATCTCAGAAGCCCAATCGACGCCCGTTCTTCCAAGTATTTCCTCCAAGGCGGTGCGTTTAATCTCAATTCCACGAGCATCGCCGCTTGGTCCTCCGTCCTGCGCACGGTGCGATTCACTTCGCCCGCCACGGCCTTTAAGTATCTAAAACTCGAAGAGAATACCGGCACGGCGTCGATCGACGCGTCGAACCCCGAAGAAATTCCGCTAACCGTGCAATCAACGGACGCCCATTTTTTCCGCTTCTCGCAATCGGCGCAGGAAACCTATCAGGCCGAGGCGGGGCTTTCGGCGGGAGGTTCGACGGGCATCACGCCGCCAAAAACGGAACTTTTCCGCCAAGGCATGGTGACGCTCGACTCCACCAAAGTTCAGACTCTCGCGACAAAGATCACCGCCGCCATCCGGGCTCATCAAAGTGCATCCGGACCGTTTCGCACGTTGGAAGAATTTTTAAGTCCGTCGGCTAACGCCACGACCAGCCTGCTCGAACAGGCGATCGCCGACGCCGGCATCAACGTCGATTCCGACTTCAACCCCATCGAATTTTCGTCTCAGTTCCTCACCCAGGGCGACATCATGACCGCGCTCGCGCCGGTGCTCTTTCCGCGGTCGGATACGTTTGTCATTCGCACTTATGGCGAGGCCGTGAATCCCGCGACGGGCGTGACCGAGGGCAAAGCTTGGTGCGAGGCCACCGTCCAACGCATCCCCGAGTATTTCGACCCCGCCGAGGACGCGACCGTCGCCCCGGCCGATCTCACCAGCACGCTCAACCAAAACCTCGGTCGCCGCTTCAAGGTCGTCTCTTTCCGATGGCTCACGCGCTCCGATATTTGATTTTGGCGCTCTGCTGCTGCGGCGTTTTATTAGTCGCCGAACCTGCGCCAGCGGGTTCCCAAGCGGTGCGGTTCACGGTATTTAGCCCGCGTGCGGTCAATGGCCTCACGTTTACCCCACGGTCGGGCCAAGCACCCAAGCATCTGGTGTTATACCCTACGGCGCGCTCGCCGCGCTACGATTATCTCGGTTCGATGCCGCTCCGAATCACCGACGCCCAGAACAACACTGTTGTCGCGGAGGCTACTGTGCCACGGGAAATCACGTCGGCTTTGCTCCTGCTTGTGCCGCTCGAACCTGCACCGGCTGCTGGGCTGCGGTATCAAACATATGTCCTCGATGATACGGCGGCGCGTCAGACGGCGGGCACCCTAGCGATTATTAATTTCAGTGGCCTCGAACTCGCCGGCACCCTCGACGGCAAACCGCTCTTACTTACCGCTGGGCTGAATGCGGCGACGCCGCTCGGACGTTCGACGGCGCTGACGTTGCGCACGACGGTCAAAAATCGCCCCCACCAAGCCTATGCCGGCAACGTCGAACTCGGTAAAAACGAGCGCGCGCTTTTGCTGCTGTTGCCGCCGTTTTATCGCGGTTCGCTCGAGGTGCAGTCGCGTTTATTGATTGATGCGCCGGGTGGCGTTCGCGGAGCGGGCGGACGTCCCTAAATCGGGGTCGGGAGGGTTCTGAAGATTTTTGCTTGGATTTTCGGCGGGAAGCCTGCACGTTCGCCACTCGGTTTTTCGCCAGAGTAGCTCAGTGGTAGAGCAGAGGACTCATAAGCCTTTGGTCGCCGGTTCAATCCCGGCCTCTGGCACCACTTTAATTTAAGCCCGTTCCACCTCAGGTGGGGTAGCGGCTGAGGCGGTGCGGCAACTTCGGCCTTGGATTTGGGCGAGGGTGCCGGCAACTTCGGATGTCATATCTATGAAAATTTGCTGTATTGGTGCTGGTTACGTGGGTGGTCCGACGATGGCGATGATCGCGATGAAGGCGCCGCATATTCAAGTGACCGTCGTAGATATGAATGCGGCGCGCATTGCGGCCTGGAATTCCGACACCTTGCCGATCTACGAGCCCGGCTTGGATGAAGTCGTCAAACAACGTCGGGGGAAAAACCTGCATTTCTCGACTGCCGTCAAAGAAACGATCCAATCGGCCGACATTATTTTTGTCGCGGTCAACACGCCCACCAAGACGTACGGTGTGGGTGCCGGCCGCGCGGCGGATTTGCGTTTCATCGAATCGGTGGCGCGCACGATTGCTGAAGTAGCGGATGGTTCCAAAATTATCGTCGAGAAATCCACCATTCCGGTGAAGACTGCGGAGACGATTAAGGATATTCTCGCGGCCAATACGCGCGGTGCAAAATTCCAAGTGTTATCGAATCCGGAATTTTTGGCTGAAGGTACGGCGGTGGCGGACTTGATCCAGCCCGACCGGGTGCTAATTGGTGGCGAGCGGACGCCTGAAGGTGATGCGGCCGTTCAGATACTCGTCGATGTGTACGCGAACTGGGTGCCGCGTGATAAAATCATCACGACCAATCTCTGGTCTTCCGAGCTCTCGAAACTCGTCGCGAACGCGTTTCTGGCGCAGCGCATCTCGTCGATTAATTCCATCTCGGCGCTCTGCGAAGCGACCGGCGCAGATGTCGATGAAGTGGCGAATGCGATTGGCAAGGATTCGCGCATCGGGCCGAAATTCTTGAAGGCCTCGGTGGGTTTCGGTGGTTCCTGTTTCCAGAAAGATATTTTGAATCTCGCTTATCTCTGCGAAAAATTCGGTCTACCGGAGGTTTCGGCTTATTGGGAAAGCGTTGTTAAGATGAACGATTGGCAGAAGGAGCGCTTCGCCTCGCGTGTCGTCTCAGCGTTGTACAACAGTGTCGCTGATAAAAAAATCGCGGTGTTAGGTTTTGCTTTCAAGAAGGATACGAATGACACGCGCGAATCGGCCGCGATTGCGGTTTGTCGCAGCTTACTGGGCGAGCAAGCGAAGGTTGTGGTCTACGATCCGAAGGTGCCCGCACAAGAGATTGTGCACGATGTGTTGGGGGCGGGTGGGGCCAACGCACGGTTAACCGTGGCGGGCAGCGCTTATGAAGCAACGGCTGGGGCGCACGCGCTGGTCGTTGTCACCGAGTGGGATGAATTTAAGACGCTCGATTTCGCGAAAATCTACGACGGTATGGTCAAGCCGGCCTTCGTGTTCGACGGTCGTAATATTTTGGATCTCGGGAAATTGCGGGCGCTGGGGTTCCGCGCGCAAGGCATCGGCAAGTGATGTTTTCAGCCGCCTGATGATTTTCTGAACGCAAAAAAATCCCCGGGAAAAATCCGGGAATTTTTTGTGGGAAAAGTGGCTGAACTTTATTGGGTCGCAGCGGTTCCGAGGTTTTTGGCAAAGTAGTTTTTGCCTTCGGCCACGAGGCGATTAGGGTCTTCCGCGAAGGCCTTGCTGTCGGTCTCGATGGCGAGTACGCCAGACCATTTGGATTTTTTGATTTCGGCGAAGAGGCCGGCGTAGTTGGAGTCCCCTTGGCCGAGCTCGGTATCGACGGCGACGGATTTGCCGTCAACGACGGAGGTTTTTTTATCTTTGAAGTGGATATCGAAGACGCGGTCACCGTAGTCGCGGAAGATGGCGGCGGCGTCGAAGCCGGCGGCCGTCACCCATCCGACATCGAGGCAGACGCCGATGCGGGCGTCGCGGGCGGCGAGGATTTTTTTGACGGTGGCGGGGTCGCCGTAGACGGAGCCTTTGCCATGGTTATGGATGGCGAGCTTGATATCGTATTCTTTGACCAATTGCTCGAGGTTGTCCCATTGGGCGAAATCTTTCGGCTCAACGATGATGAGTTTGATGCCCATCAATTTGGCGAATTCGAAGAGCTTGCGGTTGGTGGCTTTGTCGAGGGTGGTCGCGTTGACCCCGAAGGTATAGACGTGCAGGCCGGCTTTCTCGAGGACGGCCTTTTTGCGGAGGTTTTCCTCGGCGGGGGCGGAAGGGTTGAGTTGGGCGGCAATGAACTGGAGCTGGGTGATGCCGTGCTTGGTGGCGAAGGCGACCACCTGTTCGAAGTTCATATTGCGGCAGGTCCAGGTTTGGAGGCCGAGTTGGGGTGTGGCGGCCGTGCTTGAGGCGCGGGCGCAGAGCGCGAACAGAAGCGTGAAAACGATGAGGAGGGAGCGTAGTTTCATCTTTGGGAGACGTGGCGGAAACCTGGCCCTTTAGGACCGGGAAGAAGCCACGCATAATTGTTTGGAGTGTGGGAAGGAATCGGAACGAAATTAAGCTGGTGGGTAGGCGTAGCCGTCAGCGCGTTGGACCAGGGCGCAAAAGCGGTGGGCGATACCTTGCACGACCCCGAGCTGGGTCTGCACGTTAAAGCTG
>CANHAH010000139.1 GCA_947458705.1 Opitutia bacterium
CGCCGCCGGCAGCGCTTTTATCTACTCCGACAATCTCCCCGCCCGGCTCCAAGGCAAAGCGATGGTCTGCGAGCCTACGATGAAGAATATCGCTCTCTTCGACGTAGTTCGAGACGGAGCTGGCTACGTGGCCCACGACGGCTTCCCGCTCGTCGCTAGCAGCGATGAGTGGATGTCGCCCGTCTTCGCCGAAGTCGGCCCCGACGGCGCCGTCTGGTTCTCCGATTGGCAAAACTACATCATCCAACACAACCCCACGCCCAACGTCGGCCGCGGCGGCTACGATGCGAAAACGGGCGTCGGCGGCGCCCACGAAAACCCACTCCGCGATCACTCGCGGGGTCGCATTTACCGCGTCGTCTGGGATAAAGCCAAACCCGCCTCGATCACTTCCCTAAAAGGGGCCAGCACCGCCCAACTCATATCCGCCTTTAATTCATCCACGCTTTTCTGGCGCCTCACCGCCCAGCGCCTCTTGGTCGAGGGCAAGCACCAAGACGCAGCCCAAGCCCTTAAAACGCTGGTCCGCGCTCCAGCCGCGATTCCAGCCATCCACGCGCTCTGGACTCTCCATGGCCTAGGGCTCCTCGACGAGGCCACGCACCGCAACGCGCTCAATCACGCCGACGCTGCCGTCCGCCGCAACGCCATCCGCGCCTTGGGCAAAGACGCTCAGGCCGTCGCCCTCTACTTTGGCTGTTCTGTCGTGAGCGATCCCGATGCACTCACCAAACTTGCTGCCTTGGTAAAACTCGCTGAATTTTCTGAGACTAAACAAATCCAAACAATCGTCGCCAGCCTCGTTCGCAACCCCGCCAACCAAGCCGACGAGTGGCTGAAAGAGGCGACCCGCATCTTGGGCCGCATTCATGGCGCAGCACTCTACCGCAACGGCGCGAACATTCTCACCGCCGGCGGCTTCGAGGCCATGGGCTCCGATGGTTTGCCTGCCGGTTGGAAACGCCGAGATCTCAGTAACCGCGACGGTAACAAGACCCTAGTTTGGAGCGCCGCCAGTGGCGAAAAGGAAGTTCACGGCGGTAAGCAATCGCTCCGCGCCGTCGCCGCCTCCGATGTCGACACGAGCCTTTACACCGAGGTCACCGTAAAACCCAACACCCAGTATCGCCTAGCGGGTTGGATCAAAACCAAAGGAATGTCGGGTCGGATCAACCTGAGCGAAACCCTGACCAAAACCGAGACCGACCTCATTCGCCGGCGCGACTCCGATTGGCTCGAAATCGAGACCGACTTCAACAGCGGCAATCGCACCGAAGCTAGCCTCAGCTTCATTTTCGCAGGCAAAGGTGAAATCCAAATCGATGACGTGCGCTTGAGTGAACTTATCCCACTCGAAGATCCCAACAAGGTTACCGTAGCCGACGCCAAACGCGGTCAGCAACTTTTCTTGAAGCACCCCGCCGCCTGTATTCTCTGCCACGCCCTCAATGGCGAGGGCAGCAACGTCGGCCCCGCCCTCGACAAAATCGCCTCCCGCACCACCCCGGCCTACATCCACGAAAGTTTGATGGAGCCCAGCAAAGTCATCGCGAAGGGCTACGAACAATACACCGTTTCCCCTATGCCACCGATGGGCGACATCTTCAGCCCGCAAGAACTCTCTGACATTGAGGCGTTCATCCAAACGCTGAAATAATCCATACTTACTCCCCTTTCCCATGAGCAAAAAATTCAACATCGCCATCATCGGTCTCGGTTTCGGCGCCGAGTTCATTCCGATTTACCAAGGCCACCCCAACGCCCACCTGCTCGCCGTCTGCCAACGCGACCCGAAGAAACTTAAAACCATTCAGGACGCGTTTGGTATTCCACGCGGCTATACCGATTACGACGAACTCCTCCAAGACCCCGACATCGACGCCGTTCACATCAATACGCCAATCCCCGACCACGCTGAGCAATCAATCAAAGCGCTCAAAGCCGGCAAACACGTCGCCTGCACCGTGCCGATGGCCACCTCCATCGCCGATTGCAAACGCATCGTCGAACTCACCAAGAAAACCGGCCTCAAGTACATGATGATGGAGACGGTCGTTTACGCCCGAGAATACCTCTACGTCAAAGAACTCTACGACCGCGGTGACCTCGGCAAAATCCAGTTTCTGCAAGCAAGCCACCAGCAAGACATGGACGGTTGGCCGAACTACTGGCCCGGCCTCCCGCCAATGTGGTACGCCACGCACTGCGTCGGTCCCATGCTCGCTCTCACCGACGCCACCGCCGAATACGTTTCCTGCTTCGGCTCCGGCACGATCCGCAAAGAACTCGTTAAAAACTACAGTTCGCCCTTCGCGGTCGAAACCGCCCACATCAAATTCAAAAACTCCGACCTCACCGCGCGCATCATCCGATCGCTCTTTGATACCGCCCGCCAATACCGCGAGAGTATCGATGTCTACGGCTCGAAAAAATCCTTCGAGTGGTCACTCATCGAACACGAGTCGCACGTCCTGCACACCGCCAAAAAGCCGGAGCACAAAATCCCGCAAAAGGTCCAAGCCCCCGACTACGCCAAGCGCCTGCCGAAAGGCATTCAGAAATTCACGACCAAGGGCGTCTACGATCTGGGTAAAAAAACACACTTGAGCTTCACTCAAGGTGCCGGCCACGGTGGCTCGCACCCGCATATGGTGCACGAGTTTCTGACCGCCTTGGCCGAGGACCGCGAGTGCTACCCCAACGCCGTCAAATCCGCCAACTGGACCTGCGTCGGACTCTGCGCGCATGAGTCCGCGCTCGCAGGGGGCAAGATCGTGAAACTCCCCGCATTTACCCAGGGCTGAGTTTTATTGACCTCCTCCCGGCCCTAAGGGGCCGGGATTCCCTCACGCAGCACGCCTGCGAAGCAGGCGGAGCTTGAAGATCCTCCACGGGCAGTGGCGGCAAGTCCTGCCGACATTATATTTTGAGCCGCGATCACATCGGCATGGCCAAAGGGGACCAATATAGAAAAGGTCCGAGCTTTTTTGTGCCTCCAAAGTTGCCTTTGCATCTTGGCTACAAGCTCTTTCACTCACGCATTCCGATGATCGAAGTCCAAAACCTCACCCGCGTATTCCGCACCTACAAAAAAATCCCCGGCTTCTGGGGCGGCGTGAAGGGTTTATTTAAACGTGAGTTCGAAGAAACCGCCGCGGCCAAAGACATTTCATTTACGATCGCGGAGGGCGAATTCGTCGGCTTCCTCGGACCCAACGGCGCAGGCAAGACCACCACGCTCAAAATGCTTTCGGGTCTGATCTACCCGACTAGCGGACAAGCCCGCGTCTCCGGCTACGATCCGACGAAACGCGAAAACGCCTACCGCCGCCTCTTTGCCCTCGTTCTAGGCCAGAAAAATCAGCTCTGGTGGGATCTGCCCGCGATCGAGTCGTTTCACCTTCTGCGTGCGATCTACGGCATTCCTCACGCCGAATTCAAAACCACCTTGGACGAACTCGTGCTGCTGCTCGATGTCGGCAAAAAACTGAACGTCATGGTCCGCGAGCTCTCGCTCGGCGAGCGCATGAAGATGGAACTCATCGCCGCGCTCCTGCACCGCCCGCGCGTCTTGTTTCTCGACGAGCCCACGATCGGCCTCGATGTCATTTCCCAAAAAGCCGTTCGCTCGTTCCTGCGCGAGTACAACCGCAAATACCGCGTCACCATTTTACTCACGAGCCACTATATGGCCGATATCAAAGAACTCTGCGAGCGCGTCATTGTGATCCACAAGGGTAATAAAATCTACGACGGCGCCCTCGATCGGCTTGAGGCCGGGTCAGGCAGCCGGAAAAAAATCCTGACGTTTCTTCCTGGCGACACCTCGTTTCCCGAGACATGGACTTCCGGTCACGGCGAGACCAAGCGCGACCCTGAAACCGGAAAATTCACCGTGCGCACGCCCAGCGAAACCATTGTGGCCGTCTCGCAGGAAATCCTGAGCACCGGCCCCGTCGCCGACATCACGATCGAGGACGTTCCTCTCGAGGACATCATTGCCGAACTTTTCACCTCCAACGACGCCAAGAGCCAACCGGCCTGATCGCCGTGAGTGTTTGATTCGAAAGCCGTACGTTAAGCGTATGGGCTTTGATTTTTTGGGGTATGCACTTGACGCCACTTTGATCAAATCGGCGCATATTGCAGGTGCGCGAGAGAGGAGGGCCTGCAGGCTCCCGTCGGTTTTGACACCTATTGCGTACTCCGTTCTGCCTTGTTCGGCAACAACCCCGGTCCAAAACGCAATTTCATCGAATACCTGCGAAGCTTTCCACAAGGAGAAGACGTGGAATTTCCTCGGACAGACGATCTTCCCCGTCTCGTCGAACTCTGATGGCCTACCTACTGGACGCCTGCGTCATTTCGGAACTACGAAAGCCGCACTGCGACCCAAGTGTACCAACTTGGATGGCGGTCATCCAACCAGACGAAGTATTCCTTAGTGTGATCACGCTGGGAGAAATCCGACGTGGCATTGAACTGCATCGAGCCAAGGATACCAAGGCCGCCGGTGCAATCGAACGCTGGCTGCTGGGCTTGGAATCGCACTACGCAGAGCGCATCCTGCCAATCTCCTCAGCTATCGCCGAGCGCTGGGGTCGGCTGTGCTTGAACCAACCACTCCCTGTTTCGGACGGTCTGATCGCGGCGACGGGACTCGAACACAAGCTTACGATCGTGACACGCAATGTCTTCGATTTTGAGCGTTCCGGCGTCAATACGCTCAACCCATTTTCCTGACAGTTAGCAAATCGGCGACGATTCCGCCATTTTGCGCCTCAGAATTGCATTCAGCCCAAGAGATCTGCACGCCTGCTCGCGATCACTCCGTGAACTAGTTCGCAGGGGAAAACCGCCGAGCGCCAAAGCGAAGCAGGCAGTAACTCCAACCCACTTTAAACGGACTTTAAAAAGCCGGGTCGGAGTCGCCCGAAAAACGACTTTCTGCTATTTTTTAACTCGTAAAAAATTCCCGCACGGTGGCCGCCACGTTGGCGCTGGCGACTTCGCTTTCAGTGCGATCACCCAAGTCGCGGATCTTCACGATGCCCTTCACTAATTCTTCGGCGCCATAAATGAGCGCCAACTTGGCGCCGGAATCCGAAGCGGTTTTGAACTGTTTACCGAAGGCGACTTCCTTGAGGGGATAATCGACGCGGTAGCCCATGGCCCGCAGCGCTTGGATATCAGCAAACGCCGCGCGCCGCTCTGCCTCACCCCCGATGACGCAGTAAACATCGGGCGCCTGCACAAAAGTCGGCATCAAACCACGTTGCTCGAGGAGGAGCGCGAAGGTCATGTCGCCAATGGCAAAACCCACCGCCGGCAAAGCCGGCCCGCCGAGTTTCTGCACGAGATCGTCGTAGCGCCCACCGCCGGCCAACGCGCGGAGTTCACCTTTACGGTCAAAGGCCTCAAAGACGAAGCCGGTGTAATAGGCCAAACCGCGCACAACTCCGAGATCGACTTCGACAAAACGCTCCAGGCCCATCGCAGCGAGGCCACCCAAGAGCTTCCGCCAATCACCCAAGCGAGCAGCGAGTTTCTCGCCGCCGATGGGCGCGAGCACCGCTTCGAGTGCCGGCAACGATTTGATTTGGAGAAACTCCAGCACCTTGGCCTTGAGGCCGACTTCTAATTCGCCGAATTGCTCCGCGTAGGCCTTGAAGGCGTCATCACCCATTTTCTCAAATTTATCGACGGCGCCCAACACGGCACGAATACGCACCTCGTCGAGCCCGAGTGCTTCGAGATAATAAAACCACAAATTGCGGTCACTGAGGCGCACGTAAAAGTCCTGCTCGGTCAGGCCGAAGCTGCACAGGCACTGAGTCAGAAGGGCGATCAACTCGATCTCAGCCTCAGGGCCAGGTTCACCGAAAATATCGGCGTTAAACTGGAAGAAGCAGCGCCCGCGGCCTTTTTGCATGCGCTCGTAGCGGTAAAATTCGGCGATGCTGTACCACTTGATCGGGCGCTTGAGCGAACTGGCTTTGGCGCCCACGAGTCGGCACACGGTCGGAGTCATCTCAGGCCGGAGCGCGACTTCTCGCCCCCCCTTGTCGGTGAAACTAAACAGTTGGCCTTCGATTTCGTCGCCGGACTTGGTCTTATAAAGATCGAGCGGCTCGAGCACGGGCGCGTCATATTCGGCAAACCCGTAAGCGCCGGCGGTCTGACGCCAGAGTCGAAAGATGTGATTCCGGCGGGAAAGATCCTCGGGATAGAACTCGCGGAAACCGGGCAGGGTCTGGAACGTGGCCATGGGACCGGCA
>CANHAH010000140.1 GCA_947458705.1 Opitutia bacterium
ATGAATAGCCTCGCCGCCGCCGACTACTTGTTGATCGCACTCCAATGCGAGTACCTCGCGCTCGAAGGCCTCGGCCAAATCCTCCGAAACGTTGACCGCCTCAAAGCCGCTCACGTCAACGATGACCTTCAACTCGGCGGTGTCGTCATGACGATGTTCGACCTGCGTACCAACCTCTCACGCCAAGTCGTCGACGAAGTAAAAAACCACCTACCCGACAAAGTTTTCGCCAGCGTGATCCCGCGCACGATCCGACTCAGCGAAGCGCCAAGCTTCGGCAAAACAATCTTCGCTTACGATCCGAGCAGTCCGGGCGCCACTGCCTACAAGAATCTCGCCCTCGAAGTCATTGAGCGTTTCAGCCTAAAGTCCTAAAACTCTGCCCGCTCTCGCCTCGCCTGCGCGGCGGGGATTTATATTCGATAAATCCACCGTCGCCGGTACTGACTCAAATCAACCTGTGTTTCCCGCCTTCGCCAAATACCGCCAATCATTCCTGATCGGCCTGCAAAGCAATCTGGTTTACCGCATGAATTTCGCCGTGCGGGGCTTTTTTTCGCTCTTTCACCTGGCCGTCGTTTTTATCCTTTGGGGCGCAGCTTACAGCCATAGCGAGAGCATCGGCGGATTTAGTTTTGGCCAGACACTCACCTATTTCTTGGTGATGCTCGTGATGCAGTTTTTCGTCGGCGCTTTCAACGAAGACTATCAGATCAGCGAGGAAATTCGATCCGGGCTGATCAACCAATTCATCCTTAAACCTATCAATTACTTCAGCTATCGGTTCAGTATTTTCCTGGCCGCACGCTTAGTAACTGGTGCGTTGATATTGATCCCTTTATTGGTCGCCGTGCCATTGCTCAAAGACTACCTAACGCTGCCCACAGAGGCTTGGCGCTACTTATTGCTCGCTCCGGCAATGATGCTTTCCGCACTCATTCAGTTCAGTATCGCCTACTGTTTTGGTATGTTGACGTTTTGGTTTCTGGAAATCCAAGGCTTCGTGATTCTGTCGATGGCGATCGAATCGCTTCTCGGCGGTCAGATGTTTCCCCTCGATTTATTGCCAACCTGGATCTTTAACGCCGCGAAATTTCTACCGTTTTATTATCAGACGTATTTCCCCACGGCAATTCTCACAGGGCGGATCGAGTTCGCTGCCACCATCCAAGGCTTCGGTATTCAAGTGCTCTGGGTGCTCGTATTGCTAGGCGTGAACCAACTCCTCTGGACACGAGGTCTGCGTCGCCATACCGCGGTCGGCGGCTGATTTTGCCATGACGAAATACTTCCAAATCTGGCTTGCGAGCGCTCGCTACTCGATCACGCGGACCCTCATGTTCCGGTTCGATTTTTTTCTCTGGGCGCTAGTCGAGTTATTCTGGATGGGCGTCAATTTACTACTGATTTCCGTCATCTACGAGCACACCGATTCCATCGCCGGTTGGAGTAAGTACGAGATGTTGCTCCTGGTCGGTACTTCACTGCTGGTGCAACGATTCCTGATGGGGTTTTTCTGGAGCAGTCTCTTTGAGATGGGCCGCAATATTAAGAGCGGTGCTTTCGATTTCTTTTTGGCGCAACCGGGCAATATCCTATTCATGGCTTCAACGCGAAAATTAGATCTCGACGGTCTCTGCAACTCACTAGTCGCGATGGGGGTTGTCGCCTATGCCGCGCATCGACTCAACCTCCACCCGAGCGCGCTCGACCTGTTACTTTACGCCGTGATGATCTTTTGCGGTCTAATCATCCATTACAGCATGCTCGTAATGACCATCTCCCTAGCTTTTTGGATCACGAGCGCACAAGGCATCGAAGGCAGCTACTTCACACTTGCGGAATTCTCCCGCCTGCCTCGTGAAGCGTTCAAGGGTATCGCAAGTGTACTTTTCGTTTGGCTGTTGCCGGTTGTAGTGGTGAGCAACGCCCCGGCACAAATTCTTCTCCACGGTTTTCAACCCGCCTGGGTGATCGCTTTGGTGGCCGCGACCCTGGCTTGGTTCGCCACGGCCGTCTTCGTCTTTCACCGCGGACTGCGCCGCTATGCCAGCGCGAGCTCCTAAAGTCATGAGCTCACCCCTCTCCTCTCTTCAGCAACGTCTTGGCTACACGTTTCGTGATCCAGAATTATTGGAATGCGCACTCACACATCCATCATTCTTACAGGAAAATCCGCACATTCCCGCTAATAATCAGCGACTTGAATTTCTCGGCGACGCCGTGTTGCAGCTCGTGCTCACTGAGGCCCTTTTTCAAAGCTATCCCAAAGACCGCGAAGGCGAACTCAGCCGGCGCCGCGCCGCCCTAGCCAAAGGCACGTTCCTAGCGCAACTCGCCCGCGATCTTGGACTCGATGCGAGCCTAAAGGTGGGCTCCAGCGAAGAAGCCACCGGCGGCCGCGAGCGCGCCTCCAATCTTGCCGACGCCTGCGAGGCGCTGTTCGGTGCTATATTTATCGACAGCGATTGGCTCACTACGCGCACCGTGATGCTTGGCCTCATCGGCGACATCGACACCCGGCTCAATGCCGTAGGCGATCTGCACAATCCCAAAGGCCGTCTCCAAGAGCTCGTGCAACCTGTCCATGGTAACCACGCCGTGCGCTATGAGGTGATTCGAACCGAAGGCGGAGATCACGAGCGGCGTTACTTTGTCGAGGTGTACTTACGCGACCAAGCCCTTGGCCAGGGCAGCGGCAGCTCCAAGAAAATCGCCGAGGAAGCCGCTGCCCGAGCCGCTCTCATCAAGCTAGACGGTAAACTACCTGTCTAAATCAGCGTTGGGTAAAACCCTCGGCTAATTTGCGCTTGGCGGTTTCCTAGCTTCTCACTTTTCGTCTATGTCGGAACCTTCCTCTACGCGCCATAAGCTCACCGGTATATGCCCGGTCGCTCGAGGCGCCGTGCTCGCGGCGCTCGTTCGCTCGCATCCGGCCACCGTCTGGCTCGTCATCGCCGACGAACTCAAAATCGCCGAACAACTCGCCGAAGACGTCGCCTTTTTTAATGCCGCAGCGCCGAAAGCAGCCGCGCTGCAGGTCCTGATTTTCCCAGAGTCACAGCCCGACAGCCGCGACATGCGTGAAGCGTTTGCCGCTTCGAGCGACCGCCTCACCGTTCTCTCAAAACTCCGTGCGCTGCGTACGCCATCGGGCGCCGCCCTAGCCTCGCTGCAAGGCGGGCTCATCGTCGTCTCCACACCGGCCGCACTACTCCAACCTGTGCCAGCGCTCGAAGCGTTCGCGGCACGCGAACTCACGTTGGTGCGAGGCGAAGCACTCTCGTTTACCGGTTTGCTCGAACAACTTCGTACGCTCGATTACGACTCTGAAGCTGTCTGCGAAGCGCCCGGCCACTACGCCATCCGCGGCGGCATTATCGACGTTTATCCTGTCACGGCGACACAGCCGTACCGTCTCGATTTTTTTGGCGACGAGCTGGAAGAAATTCGCGCCTTCGATCCGGTCACACAGCGCTCAGGAGAAAAAATCGAACGAATTACGCTCTCCGCTTCGCCGCGCATCAAACTCGACCCCGCGAAAACAGGACTAGCCGATTATCTGCCTGCATCATCGCATCTCGCTTTGATTGAGCCGACTGCACTGGAAAGCTCGTTTAGCGGTTTTGCTCGCGAGGGCTTCGATGGCTTCACGCCGCTCGCAACTCGGTGCGCTTTGCACTTCGGCCTCAGTGATCTCGACGAAAGCACCTCGCTGCTCCCCGATATCGCCGCCGAACTCACCTGGGATACCGAGAGCCTTTCTCACCATCGTTCTTATCCCGACGATTCACTCGTAGCGCAGGAGCGCCTCCAAGTCGAAGCCGAGGCCCGCACGCGTTTTCTGCACCAAGTCGCAGCTTGGAAAAAAGAAGGTTACGCAATCGCTATCGTCGCATCCAAAGAGGGTGAGGAACAACGCATCCGCGAAATTCTAAACGACGATGCTTCGCTCAAAAAACTGAAACCTCTTTTCCTACGAGGCGGACTCAACGAAGGTTTTCGGCTCACTCATCACTCTGCGCTGGCTATCACACCAATCTCACCTGAAGCCCGCGGACTTGTTGTCGTCACCGAGACTGAGATTTTCGGTCGGCAACGCGCCCGTCGCGCCTCGGGCCCCACCCGCGCCACAGCTCAACGCGCGCAGATCGACCAACTCCTCGATTTCTCGGAACTGGTCGAAGGGGATTTCGTCGTCCACCTTCAACACGGCATCGCGCTTTACCGCGGTCTTTCCAAACTCGATACGGCCCAAGGCTTGCGCGAAGTCATCACGCTGGAATTTGACGACCATGTCACCTTGCACGTGCCCTTGCAGGAGTCGCACCTGATCAGCCGCTACGTCGGCCTAAGTAAAACTAAACCTCAGCTCGGCCGCATCGGCTCCGGCCGCTGGGAAAAGGCCCGCCAAGCCGCCGAGCGCGCCACGATTGATCTAGCCGCCGAATTACTGCGGATCCACGCCGAGCGCGAAGCTCAACCTGGTTTCGCCTGCCCGCCGGACACGACGTGGCAAAAAGAATTTGAAGGCTCCTTCCCGTACACGGAAACCCGTGACCAACTCCGAGCCATCACCGAAACCAAGGCCGACATGGAACGCACGCGGCCAATGGATCGGCTAATCTGCGGCGACGTCGGTTTTGGCAAAACCGAGGTCGCGATCCGTGCGGCCTTCAAAGCTGTCCAAGGCGGCCGCCAAGTAGCATTGCTCGTGCCTACGACCGTGCTCGCGCAACAACACCTTAACACGTTCCGCGAGCGCATGGCCGGTTATCCCATCGCCGTCGAAATGGTCAGCCGGTTCCGCACCAAGGCGGAGCAGAAAAAAATCCTGGAGGCCGCCGCCGTCGGCCAAGTAGACATCTTAATCGGTACGCACCGACTGTTACAGGCCGACGTAAAATTTCGAGAACTCGGTCTAGTCGTGATCGACGAGGAGCAGCGCTTCGGCGTGAAGCACAAGGAAGCCTTTAAACGCATGCGCGCGACAGTGGATGTCTTATCGATGAGCGCCACGCCGATCCCACGAACGCTCTATATGGCGCTCACCGGTGCACGCGACCTCAGCGTCATCGAAACTGCGCCGACCAACCGCCACCCAATTCAGACCATCGTCAAAACCTACGAGGAACAACTCGTCGTTGATGCGATTCGGCACGAAATTCGACGAGGAGGCCAAGTGTTTTATCTGCACAATAGAATCATGACGATTGAGCTCGTTGCTGCGCGCCTGCGCCAGCTTATGCCCGATCTCACCATTGGCGTCGGTCACGGCCAGATGGATCCCGCCGACCTCGAGCACATCATGACCGATTTCGTGGCGATGAAGTACCATGTGCTGATTTGCACCACGATTATCGAGAGCGGTCTCGATATCCCCAACTGCAACACAATCATTATCGAAGGCGCGGACCGATTCGGCCTATCCCAACTTTACCAACTTCGCGGCCGTGTCGGGCGGTTCAAGCACCAAGCCTACGCGTACCTCCTGCTGCATCGACACACCAAACTTCTCGATATCGCCCGCCAGCGCCTTACCGCGATGCGCCAGCACAACCAACTCGGAGCAGGTTTCCGCATCGCTATGCGCGACCTCGAACTCCGCGGCGCGGGCAACCTACTCGGCTCGGAGCAAAGCGGCCACATTGTCGGCGTCGGCTTCGAGCTTTATTGCCAGTTGCTGCGCCAATCCGTCGCCCGTTTAAAAGGCGAGAAAACCGCCGCCGCGATTCGCGCCAGCGTGAAGCTCGATTTCGTTTTTGTCGGCGAAGGCACCCCGCGTGAGACCAACGGCCGCGGCCGTCATGGCGATGGTTACACGGCGATCCGTGATGCCGAAGATGCCGCCAACGAAGGCCCAGCGGTGGCGCGGATTCAGGCGCGGATTCCCTCTGCTTATGTGAACGAGACGCGCCTGCGCATCGATTTTTACCGCCGCCTGGCGCTCGCCGATACCTTACCCGGTCTCAAACAGATCGAATCAGACCTGCGCGATCGCTTCGGAAAATTCAGCGAAGAAGTTCGCGCCTTGCTCTTAGTCACAGAGATCCGCATCCGGGCGGAACAAAAAGGCATCCTCTCCGTCGAAACCGAAGTCAACCGCTTGAAGTGCCAGCGCCACAGCGGTCAGCGTGATGATTGGGTGATGCACGGCACCCGGTTTCCACGGTTGACCGCGCCGCAGCCGCTTCTACGTTTAAAAGAAGTCATTACATTTTTGAACAACCTGCCGACCCCATGACGCATCGTCGTAGTCTCACA
>CANHAH010000141.1 GCA_947458705.1 Opitutia bacterium
AAATACGGCGGCATCCTCTGCGATATCGGGAGCCATCAGTTCGAACAATTTCTCACCTTCACCGGCGCGACCGACGCCACCGTCACGCAAGCCGCCGTCGGCAATTTCAACAACCCCGACAAACCCGAACTCGAAGACTTCGGCGAAGCCTCCCTACTCGGTAATAACGGTACGTCTAACTATATTCGCGTCGACTGGCTCAACCCCACCGGCCTGAGCACCTGGGGCGACGGCCGCATGGTCATTCTCGGCACCAAGGGCTACATCGAGCTCCGTAAATACGTCGACGTTGGCCGCGACAAAACCGGCGACCACGTCTACATTGTCGACGATAAAGGCGAACAACACCTCGAGGTCGCCGGCAAAGTCGGCTTCAAATATTTTGGTCAACTCATTCTCGACTGCCTGAACCGCACCGAGAAAGCCATGACCCAAGCGCACACCTTCAAGGCCGCCGAGCTCTGCCTGCGCGCCCAGATGGCCGCGCGTCGGATCACACCGTAAGTCCCATGTCCGGTTCTATCGCCACACGCACCGGAGACGATGGCTCGACGAGTCTCCTCTACGGGCAACGCGTGCCGAAGAATCACCCCCAGATCGAAGCCGTCGGCGCCTACGACGAACTCAACGTCGCCCTCGGCGCCGTTAAACCGCTTTTGAGCGACTCTGCCATCCGCACACTCCTCAGCGGACTCCAAACTAACCTCATTGCACTCATGGGCGAAGTCGCCTGCGCCGAAACCGATGCCGCCCGTTACGCCACCTCGAAGTTCGTCAAAATCTCCGCGGCCGACGTCACCACCCTGGACAACGCTGTCGCGGCACTTGAAGCCCGCGGCTTAAAATTCGACGGTTGGGCCACACCCGGCGCCAACACTCTTGCTGCCGCCTTTGATACCGCTCGCGTGGTCGCCCGCCGCGCTGAACGCCGCCTCTGCGCTCTACCCACGCACGGCCGGACCGTACGGCCCGAACTGCGTCAATTCACCAACCGCCTCGCCGATCTGCTCTGGTTACTCGCCCGCCAAGCGGAACAATGAAACACTGGGCGCGCCGGAAAAAACCTGTTAAACTAACCCGTACCCAACTAATCTCCCGCCATGCCGTTCGCCCTTTTGCTCTTAGTTCTCGCCGCCGCTTGGCGCGTGCTAGCGCTCCACACACCGGCGCTCAGTAACTTCTCGCCACTGATGGCATTAGCTTTTTGCGGCGGAGTTTATTTTAACAACGCATGGCAACGGCTTGCGCCTTTCGCTGCACTCACGCTCACCGATATCTACATCGATTATTATTACGCCGTAGAATACGACTACCAATGGACACTCGGCGGCGCTGCGCTGCGCACCGCGTGTTTCGCGGCCGCACTTGGCTTTGGTCTGATCGTAGCGCAACGCCGCAGCTGGCTAAATTTATTTAGCGGCGCGCTCGGCGGGTCTTTATTATTTTATTTTGTGACCAACACCGCTTCGTGGCTCGGCGATGCCGGCTACGCGCAGACAGCAGCGGGCTGGTGGCAAGCAATGACCATAGGCCATCCGCAATTTGCGCCCACTCTTTCATTTTTTCGCAACACGCTCGTGAGTGATTTGCTGTTCACCGGCCTGTTTGCCTTAGCGATGGAAGCCTCCGCGCGCCACAAGGACGCACCAAGCCTGCTCGGGGGTCGGACACAAAAAATTTAACCGGTGCCTGTTAGAGCAGGTCAGCCGCGAGTTCCGCGAGTTTTGAGCGCTCGCCTTTTGTGAGTTTCACGTGCGCGGCGATCGACTGGCCCTTCATGCGATTGTGGCAATAGACGAGGCCATTGCTTCGACGATCGACGTAGGGGTTATCGATCTGCGCAGGGTCCCCAATGAGAACGATTTTTGAGCCTTCGGAAATACGTGTGATGACGGTCTTCACCTCGTGCGGCGTAAGTTGTTGCGCTTCGTCCAAGATAAAAAAGCGCCTCGCGATTGAGCGACCGCGGATAAACGCCAGTGCCTCGATTTCCACTAGGCCGCTTTTAAGGAGGCGTTCATAAGGTTTTACGGCGGGGCCGTGGTTACCGCCATGTTGGCTGACGTGACTGGGCTGCGGCGCGTTCATCTGCACGCTGAAGTGGTCGTCGTGTTTTTTGTGCTTCTTCTTTGAAACCTTTTTGGAGGCAAATTGCGGATCTTTCTGCGGCTTAGAAGGAATAAGGACTTCGAGCGCGTCATGGTAGGGCTGGAGCCACGGCTTCATTTTTTCCTCGAGGGTGCCGGGAAGGAAGCCGATGTCTTTGCCGAGGGCGATCACGGGACGAGAGATGGATACGCCATCGTAGTGCGAGTGATCGTCGTGCGTCTGATGGAGCGCACAGGCGGTCGATAGGAGTGTCTTACCCGTGCCAGCTTTGCCGTAGCAAGTGAGCATGTGGATGCTGTCGTCTAAAAGCGCATCCATGAAAAATTGTTGCTCCAGGTTACGCGCGCGAACCGGGATGCCGCCGGGGGCTTTGACGAAATCAGGGAGTTTGAGGCGGCGCACGACGCCATCGCCATAATAACGAGCGGGCATAGTTTTGCCTTCGTCGGAGCGAAGCAGCACGTACTCGTTGAGATAGAGCGGTTCACCGGCGACGGTTCCGAGGTCGAAGGCGCCCTCGGAACAAAAGCGTTGGAGCTCGTAGAGGCTTAGCGGAATCTCGCGGTAGCTCAGTTCCTCGTCGGTCTCAGGAACTTTATCGTTAAGATAATCTTCGGACTCAAGGCCGACGGCGCGGGCCTTGAGTTGAACGTTTACGTCTTTGGTTACGAGAATGGTCGGCGGCTGATTTTGCTCCTGAACAAAGAGAGCCGAAGCGATAATACGGTTATCTTTCTTGGAAAGATCGGGCAAAATAGCGCGCAAGCGTTCCATCGCGGCGGAGCGGCGCGAGGGATCGGCGAGGTAGGGATTAATGATGACGGAGAGCGTGCCCCCGTTGGAGAGCTTAACGCCCTCATGCATAGAGCGAGAGTCGGGCAAGAGCTCCTGTAAGATGCGGTGGACACGGCGGGCGTTGCGGCCGCGCTCGGTAGACTGTTCACCTTTGATCGCATCGAGTTCCTCGAGGACCTCGACGGGGATGGCGAGGTTGTTGTTCTCGAATTTATAAATCGATTGCGGGTCGTGAAGGAGGACGTTCGTGTCGAGCACGAAGGTCTTCACTTTGACCGAAACCCTGTTCCGCTGACTGGGAGCCGAGGCTCCTTTAATGTTTTCCATCAGTATGGGAGAGAAGCTTGGCGACAACTGAGCAACTCGCCTGCCACTTGTCCATGAAAGAGTGTGCACCGGCACAAACTCGTAACGTTGCGCCAAGGCGCGGGCTCGCCAGCAAATCGAAAACTAGAACTGTCGATTAAACCTCAGTTCGCCTGGGCGCGGGCGCGGACGCGTTGCAGACGCTCGCCCGCAGCGACACTCACGCGATTGTCGGCGGGCTGACCTCGAGAGTGAAAGTGATGCTGCGGATCACTCTGATGCGTAGTAATCGTGTGGGCGATGGTTTGACCCGGAGCGCTGATTTGCTCGGGCAGACGATTCATGGCTACAGCGCGAGAGACAGATTTTGTGTTTTTATTTTTCATGGGCGGGGGATTGGTCGCATCAGTGTACAACGCAATACCCTCGCGCATGACGCGTTTCTTGCCGAAGCCTGCGCGCCACGCATTTAATTATGGGTTCACGTAAAAAACTTTGGCCGGTTTTACCTCACCAGTTATGACAAAGCGTTCTCGTCAAACCTCGCACGGACGCTGGCACTGATTACGATCAGAACGGTACTTCTTCGTCGGAGGGATGCGCGGGCGCTTCAACGACCATGTCAGGTGCGGATTTGGACTTCGGCGCATCGACTTGACCTAGGGTGCCTCGATTCTGGTGCCAGAGCGTACGGGCGGCGTTGCGCAGTGTCGCTTCCTGCGGGCGCGCAGGATAAGGTTTGCCGCTGCTGTCGAGTCGCGGGGGTTGTTCCGTCGCGTACCACGACAGGGAACGCTCACTGAGTTTGGAAAGCGCGACACCGTTATTTTTACCAAAATGCACTTGGACCTCACCGGCATTCGGGACGACCTCGCTTGGTTGCGGAATAACTTCGTCACCACTAGCGCTACCGCTCGAATAACTCGAGGAAGTGCTCATGGTGCGCGCAGGTTGGCTACGGGGCTGGGCTTTGTTAGCCTCAGCCAAGAGCTGGCGAATGCTGACTAATTCTTCGTGAATGGCTTTGAGAATGTCTTCGTTCATGCGGAATAAATGATGACCCAGCTCGGTGTCCGCGGAGCACGCTGGCAAACACTTTCCCGCCGCAACGTGTTCGCGGGTCGTTTTGCGACGCCCACTTAGATGTAATACATTTCAGCCTGCTGCTTGGTGGCGAGCTGGTTAAGTGTGTAGCTCTGGGTTTTCTGGACGAGCGCGGCGGCGACTTCATCCCAGACTTGTTTCATGCGGCGACCGCTGCGACCGGCGACGTTGCCGCTGCGTTGCAGGCACTCGCCCTCGACGGCGATTAAGATGTCGTAGAGCGAAATTTCCTCGGGCGGGCGGGCGAGCGTGAAACCACCTTGGTTACCGCGGCGGCTTACGATGAGACCGTGCGTACGGAGTTTACCGAGAATCTGCGCGAGGAAACTCGCAGGCACAGCCTCAGTTTTTGCGAGGTGTTCGATCTGTGCGAGTTCGCCGGAGCCGTGCAAGCGCGCGAGTTCGGCCATGACGCGGCAGGCGTAATCGACTTTGACGGAGATTTTCACGCGGGGTTAAGATCTAGAAAGACGGGTGATAAAAATCAGATCACGTGGTCGGCGGTCTCGGGTTTGAACACGTCGTGCGGGGCGCGCAACATGCCGGCGGCGACAGTGGCGTTGGTGCCGGGTTCAATGAGGATGAACGAGCCCGTAAGGCGATTGGTCGCGTAGCCGTCGAAGACGAGTGGACGGGCGGCACGGAGTTTGATTTCGCCGATGTCGTTGACCGTGAGCGCCGCCGGGGCGGGCTCGGAGTCGAGGGTGGACATGTTGAGTTTATCGATCAGCTCGGTGACGACGACTTGAACGGTGTGCGTCGTGTGTTTGAGGAAATACTTTTTCCCAACCTGAAGCGGGCGTGTGTGCATCCAGCAAACCTCAGCCTGTAAATCGCAACTGGAGCCTGGGGGATGATCGAGGGTGACCAACATGGATCCGCGGCTGATATCGATGTCGTGCTCGAGTACAAGCGTGACGGATTGCGGACAAAACGCTTCGTCGACCACACCGTCGTAGGTCCAAATCTGTTTCACCGTCGTCACGATGCCAGCGGGGAAGGCGAGGAGTTTTTGACCCGTGCGCACGATACCGCCAGCGATCTGGCCGCTGAAGCCGCGGAAATCGTGGAGCACGGCGTCGGTCGGGCTGTTGGGGCGGTTGACCCACTGCACGGGTAGGCGGAAACCCGTGAGGTTAAAATCGCTTGCGATGTGGACGGTCTCGAGGTGGCCAAGGAGCGTGGGGCCGGCGTACCACGGCGTGTGCGGCGAGGGCTCGACGACATTGTCGCCGTTGAGCGCGCTCAGCGGGATGAATTTCACGTCCTTAATGTCCAGACGCGGAAGAAACGCTTCGAACTGGGCGCGGATCTCGAGAAAGCGCGCTTCGCTCCAGCCGACGAGATCCATTTTGTTAATGGCGACGACTAGGTGCGGGATACGCAGAAGCGCGGCGATGGCGGTGTGACGGCGACTTTGTTCAATGACGCCGAGGCGGGCGTCGACGAGAATGATGGACAGGTTGGCCGAGGACGCACCGGTCACCATGTTGCGCGTGTATTGGACGTGGCCAGGAGTGTCGGCGATGATGAACTTGCGCCGCGGTGTGGCGAAGTAGCGGTAAGCGACGTCAATAGTGATACCTTGTTCACGCTCGGCGCGGAGTCCGTCCGTGAGGTTGGCAAGGTTGATCTGGCCGCCGCCGGTGATGTCGGCGGAGCGTTCAAGAGCCTCGATCTGATCCTCCATGAGGGATTTCGAATCGTAGAGCAGGCGCCCGATCAGCGTGGATTTACCGTCATCGACACTGCCGCACGTGTTGAAGCGGAGGATATCTACGGGCCGGGGAGACGTGGCGGAAAGAGACATGGAGACAGCGGGCAAAAGGTTTAGAAATAGCCCGCTTTTTTGCGGTCTTCCATGGCGGCTTCGGAGGCTTTGTCGTCGGCGCGCGAGCCGCGTTCGGTGACGCGAGCGGCGGCGATTTCGGTGATGATG
>CANHAH010000142.1 GCA_947458705.1 Opitutia bacterium
AGGAGGGCGTTTTGGCGGGCTTGGGCTTGTTTCTGGGTGTTGCCCGATATCGCGGTCTCGATGCGCGTGTACGTCGCCAGTCCGACAAGTAACAGCACTACAAACGATAAAAGCGTGATAGTGATGAGCAGCGCAAAACCGCCGGTGCGCGCACGCTGGGCCGGCAAATCAGAGGACGATTTTAAAAGCACGGGAGTCACGTTCAAAGAGATTGCGAGCGGAGCACCACGCGACGGGTGAAGACTTGAGATTTGGCGACAGCGATGTCCCACCAATATTGCGCGGCCGAGCGACCTGCCGGCGGGGTCAGGCGACCGACTTCAAGTGCGACAATTTGAGCAGCGCCTTCATCGGTGAGGACGCGGATCATGATCTCGGCTTCTTCGGGAAATTCGGTGGTCGGCGTGCCGTTGCGAGGGGGACGATTGGCCAGATGAGTAGTTTCGGTGCCACTGGGGAAAATGCGCCGAAGGGCGGAGTTGGTCGCTCCGGCGGGGCGGGTGTAAAAATAGACACCAAAATCGATTACGTTTTCCGCAATGATCGTGCCTAGATCGAGCGGGATGCGCACAGAACGCGCGGTGCCTAAGGTGCCAGTATTGCCTGTGGCTGCGGCCGTGCCGGCGTAGGCAGCGAGCGTGATATCGAAACCAGTGTTGAGCGTGTTGGCCGGAGTGACTTCCGCGCGATGCAGGAAATAACGGCGGTCAATATTGGCGGTGTTCGTCGCACTGGCGCGGCGGATAAGTTGCCAGCCGACAGCGACTGGGGCCGACAGTGTGGTGACATCGGCGGCGGTGTTGGCACCGCGTTTGGTAGTAAAGAAGCGGAGCCAAGTTCCGGCGGGTCCGAAGGTGGCATTGGCAATACTCGCCGCACCGTAAGTAAGCGTAGGGTTGATCGTACCGGTGGCAGTCGTGGGCTTGAGGTTACCAATAACAGCGCCAGTCGTGACCCAAACCGAGCCACTAGTGGCGGTGTTGGCAGGAACACTGGCGGCAAGCCAGGTCGCTCCGTCGTCGCGATAAATCGCGGATTGAAGATCGAGCGTAAGTTGATCGAGGGCATACCGCGCTTGTGATTCAGCGGAGAGGCGGCCCGAGGTGCGACTCCAGAAGCCCGTGACGTTACTCACGATTGCGACCATAAAACCCACGAGCATCACCGTGACGCCCGAGGCGACAAGCACCTCAATTAAAGTAAATCCAAGTCGTCGCGATCTCGAAGGATGCTCGCATGTGAAAAATGAAGGGATCTCTTTCATCAGCGAGTGATGCTCCCGGCGATGTGAAATGTCTGAAGTTGGCTGCGATCAAAGACGACGGCAGCGGTGGCGTTAAAACCCGCGGGAAGTGCGCGACGGGCGTTCGCTGGCGCATTGTCGGGTACGAAGGCCGGCCAACGGATGCGCGCGGTATAGGCGATTGTCGGCGACGAAGCGTCAGCCACGGAGGTGTTGGGCGAAAGGGAATCAAGACGGATCAGGGTGATCTCGAAATATTTTTCGGCGTCGTTGACCTGGCCGGTTCCCCAAATCGCCGTGTCTGTATATGCACCGATCTTGGATCCATCGCGACTGGCAAAGAGCAGACGCGTGTCACGGCGTGGATCTGTGGCCACGCTCGAGGCGTTGTCGGCGGTGATGACCTCGTGGCTACCGTTGGCGGTAGTGTTTTTGAAAAGAGCCACAACCGGCGCAAAGGAGCCCGCCACCGTAGCGCGACGCGTCAGTTCGTCGCGCAGACGCTCGGCGAGTGTGGCTGCGGCCTCGGCGTCACTTGAGCTTGCGACCGAGCGAGCTACAGGCGCAAAGAGCGCCACGACCGCCACCATCCCCACGGCAAAAACCCCAAGAGCGACCACGACCTCAATGAGGCTGAAGGCGCGGCGAACGTTTTGGCAGAATGCGGAGCGCATGGCGTTTTTCGTTTAGAAACTACCAGGTTCGTTCACGCGCGTGACAGCGCCTGAAGTGCGAAACGAAAGACCACGGACAGCGCCCGCGTTGGTGAATTGCGGGAGGCCGTTGGTCACAGTGGTCGTCGCCACGGCGAGTTTGGCGGCAGCCGGCGTGATGACGCCGTCGGGAGTGAATTGCAGCGCGTAATAGGTATCGGCCGCGCTGGTCGCGGGATCACCAGCGATGGTGTAACGCGCAGCAGCAGCGGAGAGAAAGGTCGAAACGGGTGCGGGATTGGCTGGCCAGACAACTCCGGTGGCCAGCAGGCCAGATGTCGTAGTGGGGACGATACAAATGCCGCTAGGCAAAGATATCGGCGTTCCAACGGGAGTCCAACGAGCACCAGCGCCGGTGACACCGGGCGTATCCGCGGTAACAACGCGCAAGTAGCGGAGAAATTTTCCGGAATCGCCCGCAGGCGGGCGCGTACCGTAAATGAGGATACGCGTTTCGGTTTGTTTGACAGCGGCTTGCGCTCGGGCGGTGGCTACAAGCGAGGCCAGCGTATTTTGCGCGCTGGCAAGAGTCGAGACACCGGGACCACTGAGCGAAAGGCCAACAGCACCTAGCAAAAGGGCAATCAGTCCAATCACAATCATCAGCTCAACCAAAGTAAAAGCTCGGCGTAAGCGAAGGACCATATTGGCGGAAGGTTTATGAGCGCAGATCAACACGAGCACGCGGTGTTATTTCCAACTCATAATGAGATCAGCCTCGGTGGTCGCCTTGGGCGGTGCGCTGTAAAAAATCACTCCGGCGTGAATACCGCCTGTGGTCGCGGTGGTGACGCCACTAATCGTAGTCGGGCGAATCGTGATCGTAGCGTCAGCGACGGTGACGGCAGGGAAACCGCCCGTAGAGTCGGAGCCGTTGATGACGCCGTTGAGATTGGCGTCGGTGACGACAGCGATGGAGGTGTTATAAAACGCGTCGCGAATAAAATACTGCTGCGCGGCGACGCCGTTGCCGGCAGTAATGTCTGCAGGGGTGATGAAGTCTTGATCAGTGAAGGCGTAAAAACGGATGCGCCGTGTATTTTGGCCGAGAGGCGGAATCGGCGTACCGGTGGTGGCACCGGTAAGCGCTGAACCATCGCGGCGCACACCGGCGAGCAAGTCGTGAAAATGGTGTGTAGCAGCACCCGTGGCGTTGGCTACAGCGCCTTGGTTGACGAGTTTTTGCGCCCCTTGAGGATAGAGTTGCGGGTACGTGCCATATTCTTGGCGGAAGGTTTCAAACGCAGAACTCCACGAACTGAACTGGGAGCGGGTCTTGGCTTTTTTTGCGGCATTGCGGGCGCCGCCAGCAGTGGGAACAATAATCGCAGCGAGGATGCCGATAATCGCGATGACCGTGAGGAGCTCGATCAGGGAAAATCCGCGGACGGCGACACGGGGGCACGGACGAAACGACGAAGCGCTAAGCGATAGTTTGGGTCGGCTCATTGGATTTTATCGGCGTAGATGTTATCAGCGTTGGTCCCGGTGGTCTGGGCGGTACCGGTGTAAAGACCGGTGGTGCGGTTGGGCGTAGTGGCTTCGAGTCCATCGGGACCGACGGAATAAAGGACATACGAACCGGCTTGCCAAGAGTTGGTACCAGAGGCGACGCCGTTGGCATTCACCGGGGCGGCGGGCCGGTAATAATATTGGTAGCGTCGACCCCAAGGATCGAGAAACGAGTTAGCTACAAGAGTTTTTCGCGGCGGGTTACCCGCAGGCACACCAAAGGTGGCGGCGGCAATGACGACCTCAGGCGTGAGGCGAGTAAGGTCGACAAAACAAGGACCATTGAGCCGATCGGCGGCGGAAAAACGACTGGGCCCGAAGACGCCGGTGAGGGCATTGAAAAATAAAGCCTCGGCGGGCGTCGAGCCGATGACCGCGCTCACGACCGGCGTCGCATGGGCTGCAATGCCCGTTTGCGGATAATCACCATAGTGGCGCTTGTAGTCCTCGAGCGCCTGAGCGAGGTGCGTAAGTTCAGCTTTAGCGCGGGCTGTCGTCTCACGACGTTTCACCCCTTGGACAAGCCCAAGAGTGATGCCGAAAAGAATCCCAACGACACCGATGACGGTGAGAAGCTCGATCAGAGAAAATGCGGACGAGCTGTGGGGCGCTCGGCGGGCGTACTTCATGGGTAACTTTAGAAAGAGCGCGCGGACGGTGGGTCGCAAATGGAAAGTGGTGTGGAATTTTATTTCAAAAAAAACGGCCGACATCGTGAAGGTGTCGGCCGGAGAGGAGCGAAGGTGTTTTAACCCAAAAACACCTCAGTCTTCAGCTTGGAGCGCGGCCACAACGCTGAAGTCTTCCAGCGTGGTAGTGTCACCCTTCACCAGGCCACCCGCGGCGATTTCTTTTAGAATACGGCGCATGATTTTCCCACTGCGGGTCTTAGGTAGGCTCGCGGCGAACCGAATAGAATCAGGTTTGGCCAGTGAGCCGATTTCGCGACCGACGTGGCTGCGGAGAGCTTCCTTGAGTTCTTCGGTGGCAATCTGACCGGATTTAAGGGTCACAAAGACAACGAGAGCTTGGCCCTTGAGTTCGTCGGGGCGGCCGACAGCGGCGGCTTCGGCAACAGCAGGATGGGAGACGAGCGCGCTCTCGATCTCGGCGG
This sequence comes from Opitutia bacterium, assembly GCA_947458705.1. GTDB lineage: Bacteria > Verrucomicrobiota > Verrucomicrobiia > Opitutales > Opitutaceae > Tous-C4FEB. The sequence continues at coordinate 4,583 of CANHAH010000142.1, forward strand.
TGCCAATGCGATGACCGGATACATTGAGCACGTCGTCGATACGTCCAACAATCCAGAAGTTGCCGTCTTTGTCCTGACGAGCGCCGTCGCCGGTAAAATACACGCCTGGCTGACCGGCGAATTCGCTCCAATAAGCTTTCTTGTAGCGCTCGTCGTCGCCCCAAAGGGTGCGGAGCATCGAGGGCCAAGGTTTCATGATAGCAAGTTTCCCACCGGTGTTGCGCGGGACTTCTTTGCCTTGATCGTCGACAACTTTGGCAGAAATACCGAAGAAAGGTTTGGTGGCAGAGCCGGGCGTACAGGCGGTGACGCCTGGCATCGGAGCGATCATGATGGCACCGGTTTCAGTCTGCCACCACGTATCGACGATTGGGCAGCGTTTTTTACCGATCATCTTGTGATACCACATCCAGGCTTCTGGGTTGATTGGTTCACCGACGGAGCCGAGGAGACGTAAAGAAGCTAGGCTGTGACGGAGCACATAGTTGTCACCCCAGCGCATGAAGGCGCGGATGGCGGTAGGTGCCGTGTAGAGGATCGTTATAGCGTGGCGGTCGATCATTTGCCAGAAACGGTCGGGTTCGGGCTGATTAGGAGCGCCTTCGTACATGAATACGGTCGAGCCGTTGGCGAGCAGTCCGTAAACGACATAACTATGGCCGGTGATCCAGCCGATGTCGGCTGAGCAAAAATAGCGGTCGGTTTCTTTGAGATCGAATACGTAATGCGAGGTGAGTTTGGCACCGAGCAAGTAGCCGGCGCTGGTGTGAAGCACACCCTTGGGTTTGCCGGTCGAGCCGCTCGTATAGAGAATGAACAGGGGGTGTTCGGAATCGAAGGCTTTAGCTTTATGCGAATTGGGCGCGCCCTCCCATGCATCTTTCCACCAGATGTCGCGACCTTCCTTCATCGTGACGGGATTACCGCAACGCTTGACGACGATCACACTCTGAACGGTGGGTGTGCCCTCGACAGCTTTGTCGACGTTGGCTTTGAGCTCGATGACTTTACCGCGACGCCAACCGCCGTCGGCGGTGATGACCAGTTTGGCTTTGCAGTCGTTGATGCGGTCTTTGATGGCCTCGGCACTGAAGCCGCCGAAGATCACCGTGTGAATGGCGCCGACGCGGGCGCAGGCCAGCATCGCGACCACGGCCTCGGGAATCATCGGCAAGTAGAGTGCGACACGATCGCCAGCGCCGACGCCCATGTTTTCAAAAATATGAGCCAGACGGCTCACGTGCAAATGAAGCTGTTTGTAGGTGATCGTACGGACATCGCCGGGTTCACCTTCGAAAATCAGGGCGGCCTTGTTCTCGCGGGCGGTACCGAGGTGACGGTCGAGGCAGTTTTCGGAAACGTTGAGCTTACCGCCGACGAACCACTTCGCGTGCGGGGGCTTCCAATCGAGGACTTTCTTGAAAGGCTTGCGCCAGATGAGTTGCTCCGTGGCCTGCCTTCCCCAGAATTTTTCTGGGGAGTTGACAGACTCCGCGTACAGCCTCTTATAGACGGCATCGCTCCCAAGGTTTGCTTGGGCTTTGAACTCGGCCGAGGGCCTGAATGACCGGTGTTCCCGGGAAACTGAGGTAATCGTCTGGTCGCTCACGATAGTGTTCGATTTTAGGGTTTAAGGATGTGCTG
>CANHAH010000143.1 GCA_947458705.1 Opitutia bacterium
GCGAGTTTTTCGAGGGGCAGATCGGCCCATTGGCCGGTGAACAGGGTGACGGGACGTGGCATGATCTTAGAGGACGTTTAAGGATTAAGGGGTAAACTTTAAGAGACGATCTGGAGTGATTCAGGCGGGCGGGGCGCTAGGGCGGCAAGCGGATTGTTTTTTCGCGGGGCGCGATTCTGCGCTTCGCGGAAGCACGGGAACGCGCTAAGCTTGCCTTAAATGCTACGCCGCACGTTTTCCAGTCTCGGTTGTCCAGAGCTCGATCTCGACGCCTCGCTTGCGTTAGTGGCGAAACATGGACTCGAAGGTGCGGAGTTGCGGGTGCTCGGCGGCACGATCAATCTGCCGGCGTATTTTACGGCGCAATTTGGCTCGCCGGCCGCGCTCGCGGCGAAGCTCGGAGCTAAGTCGCGGCTGATCGTGGCGCTCGATACGTCGCTCAAACTGATCGGCAACACGTCCGCCGAGCGGGAGCAGTTTTTGGAATTTCTACCTTGGGCTGAGGCGCTTGGGGTGCCGCGGTTACGGGTGTTTGATGGCGGCTCGGGCTTGGATGAAACGACGCTCCCGCAGGCGGTGGACACGGTTCGCTGGTGGCAGGCGTTGCGGCGCGAACGAGGTTGGCGTGCCGATGTGATGGTTGAGACCCACGATTCGCTGGCCAACGCGGCGGCGATCCGGCGGTTCGCGCTGGCGGCGCCGGGCTGCGCCGTGCTTTGGGATTCGCAACACACGTGGTTGCGCGGTGGTGAAGATCCGCTTGTGACGTGGGCGGCGATCCGTGATCTCGTGGTGCACGTTCATGTTAAGGATAGCATCGACGTGCCCTCGGCGAAACACTCCTGGACTTACGTTTTGCCCGGTACGGGGCGTTTTCCGATCTCGCCTTTGCTGGCTGCGCTGCGGGCGGATGCGTTTGCTGGGCCGGTGTCGCTCGAATGGGAACGTTTGTGGCACCCGTATCTCCCTACGCTCGACGCGGCGCTGACGGCGGCGACGCAAAATCGCTGGTGGTAGCCCGACGGCGCGAGATTTCGTAAGCAATGAATATACGAGAAGTTTAACTTTTTACCGCGGCCGTCTCGGCGCTTTACCTCGGGCGTAAGACTCACAGATTAACGACCGCGTCTGACCCCAGCGCACACCCTGATTTTTTTATGCCCAACCCTTGGACCGGAAAAGGAAACCCTTACACGCGCGAGGAAGTGCGCGAACGTCTCCGCGCCACGCTCGCCAAGGGCGACGCCATCATCGCCGCGGGCGCAGGCACCGGCATCAGCGCCAAGTTCATCGAGAAGGGTGGCGCCGATTTGATCATCATCTATAATAGCGGCCGTTTCCGCATGATGGGTCACGGTTCTACGGCGGGCATGATGGCCTACGGCGACGCCAACGCCATCGCCATGGAGATCGGCGAATACGAGGTGCTCCCCGTCGTCGAAGAATGTCCGGTCATCTGCGGCGTCCACGCCACCGATCCGCGCCGGCGCATGTGGCATTGGCTCGGGCAGGTGAAAGAAATGGGTTTCTCTGGCGTGAATAATTTCCCCACGCATACGATCGTCGACGGCCATTTTCGCGGCGTGCTCGAAGAAACCGGCATGAGCGTGAAAAAAGAATACGAGATGGTCGCACTCGCCCGCCGCATGGATTTGTTTTCCGTAGTTTACGTCGGCACGCCCGAGGAAGCGATCGAAATGGCCAAGGCTGGCGCCGATGCGATCATCGCGCACGTCGGCACCACCGTCGGCGGCAGTATCGGTGTTAAAAACGCTCTCGTGAGCTGGGATCACACGATCAAAACCACGCAGTCGATCATCGACGCGGCGTCCACTGTGCGGAATGATATCTTCTTTCTCTGCCACGGCGGCCCGATCAACACTCCCGACGACGCCGCACGCGTCATGGCTGCGACCGACGCCGATGGCTTCGTCGGCGCGAGCAGTCTTGAGCGCATGGGCGTCGAGGAATCGCTCACCAACCTCACGCGCAAATTCAAATCGCTGAAACGCAAAGCCCGATAATCCGGCCACGCGCGCTGCGTTGGCCCTTTGTTTTTTACCCCGCTCCAATATGTCTTCCGCTGAACGCCGTTTCGTACAAATCGCCGACGCTCTTCGTGAGCCCAACGCGTGGACCAATAACGAGTGGCTCTGCCGACCGGATATTGTGGCCGCCGATAAACTCCTGCTCGTGCGCGCCAACATGGATCCGGGGCATTGCCACCCGTTTCACTTTCACCCGCATCGCGAGGAAATTATCTACGTGATCTACGGCCGCGCCGAGCAATGGGTGGGCAACGATTATCGCATCCTCAGCGCGGGTGAGATGGCCCACATCCCCGCCGGCACCGTGCACGCCACGTACAATCCCCACGCCGAGCCCTTAGTGTTTCTCGCTATGCTATCACCCGCGAAACTCCCTGACCTTCTCGCCGCCGAGCCCGATCCTTGTGACGTTTCCACGCAAGCACCCTGGGCTGATCTCCGCAAAAATCTCCCGCCCTGCGTCACTCGATTTTGAGTCTGTGACGATATACCCTCTTTTTATTCTTAAAATTTCCCCTATGAAACGTCTCCTCGCCCTATTTGCCCTCTGCGTGTTGGCCGTTACCTCCGCTCTCACCGCCGCCGAAGCGCCTCTGCGTATTTTTATCCGCTCCGGCCCAAAGAGCCACGGCCCCGGTGCGCATGACCACCCGCGCTTTCTCGCTGACTGGGTGACGCTACTCAATGCCCGCGGCGCTGTTGCTTCCGGCGGCAACACCTTCCCCACGGCAGCCCAACTGGCCGCGACCGACGTACTCATTCTCCACGCACAGGAAGCTGGCAACATCGCCGCGCCCGATCGCGCCAATCTCGACGCTTACCTTGCGCGCGGAGGTGGCCTTGTGGTCATCCACGCCGGTGCCGTGGCCAAAGACACCGATTGGTATAAATCTATCATTGGCGGCTCCTGGCGCCAAGGCAGCACCAAGTGGCTCGAAGCACCGATGCACCTTTATTTTTCTGATCGCGCTCACCCGATCACCCGCGGCGCTTCTAATTGGCAGATGAACGACGAGATTTATTACGACATGGACCTCTCTCCCGACGTCCACGTCCTTGCCACCGCTTATACGCCCAAAGCCATCGACACCGGCGGCAAAGGCAACAAAGAGGCCCAAGCCCGCGCCGCCGAAGCCGTCGCCAAACGCAAAGGCGTCAATATCTACGATCACCAGCCGCAGCTTTGGACCTACGAACGCACCGTCGCCGGAGCCACTCAACCTTACCGCGCTTTCGTTTCCATCCCCGGCCACCTCTACGAAAATTTTAACCGCGCGAACTATCGAGCGATTCTTCTCCGCGGTATCGCTTGGGCCGGCCGTCGCGCCAACGCCGACGAACTCTGCCTGCCTGCCGAACTCGGTGACACGCTACGTTATCCCGAAGGCGGCCCCACGGCCCCGCTCAAAGCTGCCGCCAAAATCCAGGTTCACCCCGATTTCAAAATCGCCCTCGTCGCCTCCGAGCCGCTCATTAACAAGGTCATGAACATGGACTGGGATGAACGCGGTCGTCTCTGGGTCTGCGAGACGCCCGAATATCCCAATGGCCGCCGTGTACCCAACGCCCCAGCACGTTGGCAAGATTCCGGTTCCCTCAAACCTTTTGTTACCGATCGCGACCCCGAAGATTCCATCTCCGTTCTCACTGACACCGACGGCGACGGCATCATGGACACTAAGAAAATCTTCGCCGACAAGCTCGAGCTGGTTACCAGCTTCGCCCTTTACGGTAACGGCGTGATCGCAGCCACCTCGCCCGATATTTGGTATCTAGAAGACACCAATGGCGATGGTGTCTGCGACAAGCGTACCAAACTTTACACCGGTCTTGGCATTAATGATACCCACGCCGTCATTAACAATCTGCGCTGGGGCCGTGACGGATGGATCTACGCTACACACGGTTACTCGCGCGGCGACGTCACTTCTGGTGACGGCTCGAAAAAATTCGGTCCCGACGGCTCTGGCGTCGTTCGCTTCAAGCCGGACGGTTCCGCCTTTGAGCAATACAGCAGTCGAAATGGCAACACTTGGGGCCTCGACCTCACCTGGGATGGTCAGGTGTTTTGGACGCAGCCTACAAGCGGCACGGTGTTTTTCCACACCGTTCTCCCCGAGAGCATTTTGTCTAAGGGCAAACTCCCCGGCGTCACGTCCTGGAAAGGGATGATCACCAATCAACTCACGTTCCCTGCGATGACGTGGCCCGAGCAGGCTTACTCGCAGATCGACCAAGTCGGCCGTTTCACCGCCGCCGCGGGTTGCGCGATTTACGAGGGCGGCGCCTGGCCGGAAAAATGGAATTACAGCTACTTCACTGGCGAGCCCACGCTCAACATTATCCACCACCAATTTGTCCGCCGCGACGGCGTGAGCTACAGCGTCGAAAAAGAAAAAGGCCGCGAAGAAACGGAATTTATTCGCAGCACCGATCTGTGGTTCCGCCCGATCGAAAATCGTGTCGGCCCTGACGGCGCGCTCTACGTCGTCGATTTCTACAACCAAGCCGTCATCCACAACGACACCCGCGGCCCGTTGCACAGCCCGTCCAACGCCGCCGTCCGACCCGATCGCGACCACTATTTTTCCCGTATCTGGCGCGTGCAACACATGGACGCCAAAGTTCTTCCCGCCGTCGCCCTCGACCGCAAAGACCTCTCCGGTCTCCTCCGCGCCATTGAGACCAGCCCCAATGTGCACGTGAAAAAAACTGCGCTCCGTCTAGCGCAGGAAAATTTCCCCGCCGCGCCGCAACTCGCCGCGCTTTCTCGGCCCATGGGCAGCCCCGCGCTAGCCCGCTATGAAGCCGCCGCGACTGCCTCTACACCCGCGCAACGCGCCGCCATCCTCGCCGAATTTGTCGCCGCGAACGATGATTGGACTAAGTCTGCGCTCATCGCCGGCGCTACTGAAAATGCCGCCGCCTACCTCGCCCAAGCCCTCACTGGCGACCGGCCCGCGGCGCTCGGCGTTTTCGCCGCCGCCATCGCGCCGGCCGCGCGTCCCGTTGACGCCGCGCGCCTCATCCAAGCCGCCGCTTTTCGCCCCAGTCCCATCGCTGCCAGTTTCCTGCGTGGCCTCATTGAGATCGCCGATAAACTTCCCGCGCACGACGCCGCCACCAGCCTGGCCTTGACCCAGCTCATCGCCGCGCCCGACACCATTGCGCCCGCGCTGTTATTAGCCGCCAAGACCGACAAATCCGGCGCACTCGCTGCCACCATGGATCAAGCCGTGCGCCGCCTCCTCGCCGATTTTAACGCCGCCGAAACTCCTGCCGCGCGTCGCGCCGAAATCGCGCTCTCGCTCCTCGCGCTCCCGTCGCAGCGCCCCGATGCGCTCAATAAAATCATTACGCTACTCACCGATGCCACGATCTCCGAGGCCATCAAAACGTCTTTACTCGTCACCCTCGGCGAACTCCCCGCGCAAGAATCCGCCGACATGTTGGTGACCGCCTTCGTGCGTTCCAAGTCACGCCTCGTCTTCGATCAGATTCTCAAAAATCCGACCACCGCTCGCGCGCTCATTGCCGCGGTTAAAGATAACCGCATCAGCCCCGCCGCCTTCGGCCCAGGCGACGTCGCCCGTCTCCGCACGCACCCCAACACCCGCGTCACCATCGAAGCCGCTGCCGTGTTTGCCATAGCCAATCCGCCCACACCGCAAAAAGACGAGCTCATCGCGAAGCTTCTTCCCGATGTGCAGAAACCTGGCGACGTCGCTAAAGGCCGCGCGCTCTTCGCCGCCGCTTGCGCCGTTTGTCATAAACTCGGCGACGTCGGCCTCCGCGATGTCGGCCCGCCCCTCGCTGGTATCGGCTCGCACGGCGCCGCTGAATTACTCACGCACATTGTGGACCCCAACCGTCAAGTTGAGCCAAATTATTGGCAGTGGAATATCACCACGAAAAAAGGCGATACCGCCACGGGCGTCATCGTAAACGAAAACACCCTTAGCCTCACGCTGCGCAACCAAGGCGGCGACACCGAGATCAAGCTCGCCGACATCGCCACGCGCGAAAATACCCGCCGCTCGCTCATGCCCGAAGGTTTTGAAGCCCTCGGCGCCGAAGGCCTCCGCGACATCATCGCCTATCTCGCCGCCAACGCCACGCCCGTCGCCGTGCCCGCTCAA
>CANHAH010000144.1 GCA_947458705.1 Opitutia bacterium
GCTTCGGCGACTTTAAAAAAGCCGCCTTTCATGAGTTCTTCCTGAACCATGTCTTGGACTTCTTCGATGTGGACGAAGGCTTGTTTGGAGGCGTGGACGCGCTCGGAGACGGCCTTGGTCACGGCGACGGCGGGAGCGGAGTCGCGCTGCAGGGAGAGGAAGGTTTTGCGGACGGCGATTTCGACCTTTTGCTCACTCCAGGGCACAACCTGGTTATTGCGGCGGATAACGCGGAGGGTAGACTGGGTGGCGGATTCGCGGTCGATGGCGATCTTGCGAGCGCGGTTGAGAAGGAGGCTCTTGGCGACGAAGTAAGCGTTGTTATCGACAAGGGTTTTCTCGATGAGCTCGTAGAGAGCGTTGAGCGAGAGACGGAGAGGATTCTGGCTGCGGGCAAGCTCGGTGAGGTTGGCTGTGATCTCGCGGCAGAGGCGCACGACCCAGGCGCGGTTGGTATCGGTGAAGATGTCTTTCTCGCCTTTGGCGAGGGCGACATTGGTGAGTGCTTTGCCGAGGGTGTCGGCAACTTCGGCGAGAACAAAGCGCTCTTCGCCGTGCGGGCACAGAAGCACAACTGAAGGCACCGTGATGCTTTCGCCAGCGATGACATCGCGCCAGGCGTAGTGAGGCTTCTGATCGACGGGGGCGTGGACGGTACGTTTGAGTGCGAGGTCGTGCGCGAGAGAGTGGGTGCTGCTGTTCATTGAAAGGGCGAAATGTAACGCGTTTGGAACAAAATTAAATTTACGAAAAAGAGACGAAAAAACCTCTAGGGCGAAAATCAGGAACGATTGCCGCCTAAGAAGTGGGGGTTGGGGTGGGAACTAAGTAAGAGGAAACTGCTGGGATAAAAAACGAAGGGAGAGCACTGGAGAAAACTCAGAGCTCGTCGTCGGCGGCTACATTGAGAGAGGAGGCTTTCTGGTATTCCGTGACGCGACCTTCAAAAAAGTTTTGCTCCTTCTTGATGTCCATCATCTCGGCGAGCCATGGCAGCGGATTCTTGGCGCTCGGGTTGAGTAGCGCGAGGCCCACACCTTCGAGGCGGCGGTCGGCAATGTAGTCGATGTAAGTGAGAAAATCTTCGAGGCGGAGACCGACGGCATTCACGGGCAGGCAATCACGGATAAATTCTTTCTCGAGCGTGATGGCTTCCTGCATGAGGTCGCGGAGCTCTTCTTTGAACTCGGCCGTCCAGATCTCGCGGTTTTCCTCGACTAGATCCATGAACAGATTGCGGAAAACTTCGATATGGTTGCTCTCGTCGCGGAGCGTGTAGCGGAACATCTGGCCGATGCCAGGGAACTTGTTCTGACGGTAAAGCGAGAGAACCATGCCAAAGAGGCCGTAAAATTGTGTGCCTTCCATGCACTGACCGAAGACAAAGATGTTTTTCGCGAGCAGCCTTTTATTCTCGATCTGTGTCATATCCAGATCACGGCGAAGCGAGCGGGAGACGCGTGTAACGAACTCGTTTTTGCGGACGATCGTGGGGACGTCTTCGAACATCGCCTCGCACTCGTGCGGGTTGATCCCGAGCGAAGCGATCATGTAAAGGAGCGAATCGGCGTGGATGTTTTCCTCATGGGCGTGGCGGCCGAGGACGAGTTTCAACTCGGGTGCAGTGACGAGCTCGCGCACAACGTGCTGGATGTTGTCACCGACAATGCCTTCAGCGGCGGAGAAATACCCAATGCCCATGCGGATGATCCAGCGCTCGACCTCAGAAAGGGCTTTTTCATCGCGCCATTGCTCGATGTCCTTGCCCATGGGGATATCTTCGGGCTCCCAATGATTTGCCTTCATCTTGCGATAAAGGTCGTAGGCCCACTGGTATTTCAAGGGGAGCAGGTTAAAACACATGGTCTGGCGACCATTGATCACCCGCTTGGCGGCAAATGCCGCTTCTGCCTTGGCCTCGTCTAGGACGAAGGTTTTGGCGCCGACTTGAAAGGTTTTTTGCATGGAAACAGGGGCTTAAAAGAGTGATTTTAGTGGTTAATTACGGTGGTTTTCGGCGACTTTAAGCCCAAAGCGAACCTAAGTTGTTGGAACTTACCGACGCGTTGTTAACCACAACAGGATGTGGTCAACTCTCGTAACGACCACAACCAATTGATCCACCGATTTTAGCCGTCAATGAGTTTGTAGCGAATTTTCCTCCAAAATTGTAAAGTTTTTGGCTTGCACGCCCTGATCACGCAGCACTCACAGTGAAAATTCAACGGCACCTAATAATTTGTGCCAAAAAAACGTACGCCCTGAGGTGCGCATTAAAGGATCACGCTCAAATGTATTTTGTAGGGCTCAAAGGCCAACAATCGCTATCTCCCATCTAAAAAATTGTATCAGGAAAAATTGTACCGAGATTATCTGATAGGGAAACCCAGACAAGAATGAGGTGCGCGAGTGGTATTAATTTCACATTAAAGCATCTCAGGCATTTTCGCGATCACATTAGGCGGCCATTTCGCCCACGGGCACAACGACACCCGAAAGGAGCGTATCTCGTGCCTGTCTACTCGGTAAAAAATCCAAGGGAAAACTCGGGCGGGGTGCATGAACCAGGATCTTTCTTACTGCAATTTGCACGATACACCCACAAGTGGGACCACCAAAAATCCCCTAAAAATTTATTTTAGACCATAACCTATAAGTATTTACATAAATCTTAAATCCCTCTGGCACGGGCTAAGGTAGTAGCAAAGGCATGAACCTCCGTGAAGCCTCAGCCATGCAACCCGTCCCCAACCCGCCAGTACGAAACGACGCAAGCCTCGTACAACGTTTTCAAACCGGCGACGAAGCCGCCTTCGTTGAAATCATAGAGCGCCATCAAGTAAAAGTTTTTGCCACCGCGCTCAGCCTACTGCGTAACCACGCCGACGCCGAAGAGATCACTCAAGATACCTTTATCCGCGCCCACCGCAGCCTCGCGCGTTTCCGCGGCGACTCCTCGCTCTCGACGTGGCTGCACCGCATCGCCGTCAACCTCTCGCGCAATCGCTACTGGTATTTTTTCCGTCGCCACCGACAAGCGACCCTCTCACTGGATATTACTCTGGGGGAGGAAAACAATTCGACCTTCGCGGAACTCATCGCCGCCGACACGCCAAATCCCGCGCAAGAAAACACCCGCGTCGAATTTTCCGAACTCATTGAAACGTGCATGGCCCGACTTGATCCATGTCATCGTGAAATTCTCACGCTGCGCAACATCCAGAATCATTCCTACGAGGAGATCGGGGCCGCGCTTCACCTCAACGTAGGCACCGTGAAAAGCCGCATCGCGCGCGCTCGGCACAATCTGCGCGCCCAACTTATAGCGATCTGCCCGGAATTTTCTGCTACCGCTGAACCCGCTGCTTGGTTTGCACCGCGCCGCGCCCAAAGCCCACTCACCGTTATATCCGCGTAGCCGGGAGCAGCTGACCGCTTAATCGCAGCTCGCGCGTAACCTCGCGATTTCTTCCGCGTAAGCCGGATTATTGGCCAAATTGTTCATTTCCGCAGAATCATTTTCGAGATCGAAAAAGAGCCAAGGTGAACCGTCCGCATTAATCACCAGTTTACGCGACGGCGTCCTCACACCACGCCACACGCGGTCGCATTGCAGCGGTAACGCCACCACGCTCGGCATCGAAATCCGTGTCATCAGCGGCGGTCCCGCCCACTCTGCCCCACTCGCCCAGGCTTGCGTCATCGCCGGCACATCAACGAGCGAGACCGCTCCCTCATCACGCCGTGCCGCCACACCTGCAACCCTCACCAGCAACGGAACGCGCACGCTCTCCTCGTGCGGCCAACCTTTGCGAAACAATCCGTGCGCGCCGTGCATGTCGCCGTGGACTGATGAAAATACTACGGTCGTCTCCGGCCCGACCGCCGCCAGCAAGCGCCCGATCGCACGATCCGTCGCCTCGATGTGCGCATAATAGCCACTAAGCTCGGCTCGAGCCTTGGCCTCCGTTTTACCGCCACACGGGACATTGGCCGGCAAAATAATTTCCTGGGGCGGGCGCGCAGCCACTCCCGCCGCCGACGCGGCATAAGGTGGATGCGGCGCTTCCAAACTCACGACGCCAAACCACGGATTTCCCCCCGATGTTTGTGTGCCCAGCCAGGCCAGCGCACGCTCGCACACTACGTCGCTTTGATAGCCCAAAAGCTTTTCCGGCACCGGCAAACGCGTCCCGTGCAACCACGGATCGTTCAGCAAAAATCCGCTTTCGAATCCTTCCCAAAATCCGAAACCTCCGCGCGACTCTGGTGGCACGAGCAGACGCGCATGCGCTTCGCCGACCAACGGTGCGTGCGGATCGCGTGCCGCTAGGCCCCATTTACCAAAAAACGCCGTTGCGTAACCGCATTCACCCAAATCATGCGCGATTGTCCGCGCTGAAACCGCCAAAGCATCGAAATAATCCACGACGCCATTGGCCGGCGAGAGCACTCCGGTCAATAACGCCGCGCGCGCAAAAGGTCCAAACGGATGCGGCGTCACCGCCTGCGCATAATTCACGCTCTGCGCCGAGAGCGCATCGAGGGCCGGCGTGCACACATTGGGATCACCCGCGTAGCCGCACGCCGACGCCCGCCACTGGGTCGTCAAGATCCACAAAATATTTGGCCGGCGGCTCATGCTCAAAATCCATACGCACTCACAGGCTTTTGGCTATCCTCCAAAAATGTCGGGTCAAAATCCCTGTTGCGCGGCTGAAGTATAGATTTGCGGGCCAGCGCGGCGGAAACCACGCTGATAATCCAAAACTGCTCAATGTCCCTGCGAATTGTCCATTACAACGACGCCGTGCTCCGCAAAAAAGGCGCGCGAGTCACCACATTTGATACCGCACTCCGCACGTTTGCCGCCGATATGGTAAAAACGATGCACAAAGCTGGCGGCATCGGCTTAGCCGCGCAACAAGTAGACCGCGCAGTGCAACTCTGCGTTGTTGATCTGCGCGAATCCGACGCCGACTACGGCTGGGAACTCGACGGCGCTCACCCGCCTGTCGATCTGTTTATGCCTATGGTGATCGCCAATCCAGTCATCACGATTGAAAAGGGCACGCCGACTGAGGTCGTCGAAGAAGGTTGTCTTTCGTTTCCTGAAATCCGCGGCGACGTAAAACGGCCCGTCGCCATCACCGTAAAATTTCAAGACGAACACGGCGTACCGCACGTGCTACGCTGCGACGACTTGCTCGCCCGCTGCATCCAGCACGAGGCCGATCATCTCAACGGCATTCTTTTCATCGATCACATGACGAAAAAGACCTTCGCCCAAATCGACGAGGCTGTAAAAACCCTGGCCCAGGAAACCAAGGCCGCTAGCAAGGCCTGAGCGACGCGCGCCTGGCACCCGCCGCTGCTCAACTCTGACTCTTATCTTTTTATCTTCTTATATCTATCACCCTCCATGAGCCAAAAAGCCGACGGCATGTCCTACGCCCCCCAAGGCAAACCCAGTCCCGTAGTCAAACCCGGTGAATTCACGTTTGCCGCCGCGCACCTCGACCACGGTCACATTTACGGCCAATGCAACGGCCTCCTCGAAGCCGGCGCCGCGCTGAAGTGGGTCTACGATCCGGACCCCAAGAAAGTAGAAGCTTTCCTCGCCAAATACCCGCAGGCCAAAGTCGCCCGCTCGCTTGACGAAATCCTCGCTGACGGCGCCGTGCACCTGGTCGCCGCGGCCGCCATTCCCTGTGACCGAGGCCCCATCGGCTGCCGAGTGATGGAAGCCGGCAAAGATTATTTTACCGATAAAACGCCGTTCACTTCCCTCGACCAACTCGACGCGGCCAAGGCCGTCGTTGCGCGCACTCAAAAAAAATACTCCGTCTATTTTAGCGAACGCCTCCACGTGGAATCCGCGATGTTTGCCACCGAGCTTGTCGCCGGCGGCGCCATCGGCCGCGTCGTCCAAGTCATCGGCCTTGGGCCGCATCGCATCGGCAACCCCGCCGCCCGCCCCGCTTGGTTTTACGAAAAAGCCAA
>CANHAH010000145.1 GCA_947458705.1 Opitutia bacterium
AAGATCACGCTTATTTTGATTATCCGCTCGGTACGCCGGTGTTGGGCGTGTGGATCGCGCTCGATGCGGCGACGATTGAAAACGGTTGCATGCAGCTCTTGCCTGGTCGCCACCGCGAAGGCCCGATCACGCATTTCCAACGGCGCGATTGGCAGATCTGCGACAATGTCATCATGGGCACGAAGTCCGTCGCGGCGCCGTTGCCTCCCGGTGGTTTGCTGTTCTTTGACGGCTTATTGCCGCACGGCACGCCGCATAATTCTTCGGCGAATCGTCGGCGCGCGCTGCAATTCCACTACGCGCCCGCCGGTATCACCAAGACCACGGCCGAAGAGCGCATGAAGCACTTCGGCAGCGAAGGCAAAAACGTCACCTGCTGACACTAACCGGACAGCCGTGTGTCAGGCTCAACCCTAATTCACGCATCTTGACATCTTTTTATTCACGCATCTTGATGCTTTAATGAGAACGACCTTAACAATTGATCCTGATGTGGAGCAGTTGCTTAAGCAGTCGATGCACGAGGAGAAGCTGGGTTTAAAAGCGGCCCTGAACTCGGCTTTACGCCGAGGTTTGGTCCATCAGAAACCGGCCCTTCCGCTTAAGCCTTTCCGCGTTGAGGCTAAGGCCATGGGTCTCCGGCCAGGCTTTGATCCTGCCCGCTTGCAAGATCTCGCGGATGAAATCGAGTTGGAGGCATTTGCCAGCACCGCGAGTCGTCTGCGTAAGAGCGCATCATGATTATACCCGACGCAAATTTACTGATTTACGCCTATGATAATGAGAGTCCTTTTCATAAGGAATCAGCTCGTTGGTGGTCAAAATTACTTTCCGGCCACGAACCCGTAGGGCTTTGTTCGGTGGTGGTTTTCAGTTTCCTCAGGTTAGCGACTCACCCGAAGGTTTTTATTCATCCTATGACCGTGCAAGAAGCCACGGAGCGGGTGCGGGCTTGGATGGATCGACCTAATGTAAGAATGCTGCATCCAAGTCCTGCTCATTTTGCTTCAGTATGCTCCTTGTTGGAGGCTGCTGGCACTGGTGGTAATCTCGTTAGTGATGCCCAAATCGCAGCTCTGGCGCTGGAATATGGCGCTGAAATTCACACTGCCGATATGGATTTTAATCGATTCAAAGGAATCTCTTGGAGTAACCCACTGTCTGCTCGTTGAGGTGGCGCATCGAAGCTTACTGCAAGGCCTAACCGTGGTAATCTAGTTGGAGCCTTTGGCTGCTACGACGAGTCGACGGAGATGAACGCCGCCCTTGAGGTATTTGGCTCGTGCGCAATCCTTTAGCTTTTGATCGCGTCGAGTACGATCGAGGGCGTGAGTAATTCGGGCAAAATCACGGGCTCGGTTTTTCCGGGCTGCCAGATGACGTTAAACGGGACGGCGCTACGTTGATATTTTGCGAGCTCGGTGGTGATGGCCGGGTCTTTGTTGGTCCAGTCGGCGCGTAGTGTGACGATTTTTTTCGCGGCAAATGCGCGGAGCACGGCGTCGGAGTGGAAGACGATTTTCTTATTCGTCTGGCAGGTGGCGCACCAACGCGCCGTGAAATCGACGTAGATGGTTTTCCCCTCAGAGCGAAGTTTCGCGACGGTTTCGGGGCTCCATTTTTCCCAGACGACTTCGGGCGCGCCAGCGGCTTGGGCGGCGGCGGTTTTCGATGCGATGTCTTCCGGCCAGCCCGTCCACACGCCGACGGCGAACACGAGCGCAGCGGTGACGGTGCCGAAGCGAACCTTGGCAGGCTTGGTACCAGGGGCGTTGTAGCGACCGTAGAACCACACGCCGAGTGCGATAAGTACCAGGCCGAAAAGCGCCATCAAGGAACCGTTTTCGGTCGTCTGGCCGGCGAGTACCCACGTGAGGTAAGCGACCGTCGCGTAAAGCGGGAACGCCATGAATTGCTTAAACGTTTCCATCCACGCGCCGGGGCGAGGCAGGATTTTCACGGCCGCGGGAAAAATCGAGAGTAGCAAATACGGTCCGGCGAGACCGATCGCGATGGCGGTGAACACCGCAAAAGACTCTACGGTGCTTAACGTCAGCGCGGCGCCGAGGGCGGGCGCGAGAAACGGTGCGCTGCACGGGGTCGCCACCACGGTCGCGAGCACGCCCGTGAAAAAAGATCCGGCGAAACCTGACTTCATCTGGAGATCGGAGCCGACGCCGGTGGCGCTGAGGCCGAACTCAAAGACGCCGCTCATATTCATCGCGAAGATTAACATCACGGCGGCGAGCGCGAAGACGAAGAGCGGGGATTGTAGTTGGAAACCCCAACCGAGTTGGTCGCCGCCCGCGCGCAGGACGGCCAGCACCGTGGCGAGGGTCCAGAACGAGAGGAGTACGCCGAGGGCGAAGACAAGACCGTGGAGAATGACCTTTTTCTTGTCCTGGCCGGCTTGGTTGACGAAGCCGAGGATCTTAATGCCGAGCACAGGGAAGACGCAGGGCATGAGGTTCAAAATAAGCCCGCCGACGAAGGCGAGAAACAGCGTGCCGAGCAGAGAAACTGGAGCGGCCGGAGCGGCGGTGGTGGTGGCGTTGACCAGTGGTGCGGCCGGCGCGCTCGCGCTGGTTTGGACTGGAGCTGGAGCCGTGGTGGCGAAGGCGAGATCGACGCGCAAGCCAGGGAGCGAGCCGTCAGCGCGCCAACCGTTGCTGCTCGTGAGCACCCCGGCGAGTTTGGCGGTGTCTTTGGGCGCGTCGGGGGAAATCGGCAGCGTTAGAACGAAGCTGCTGTTGGCGGCGGCGGTGACGATCTGCGGGAGTTCGTAGGCGACATAGTTGTCGTCGGCGAAGAAGCGGAGGTCTTGCGGCGTCGTGGCTAGGTTCGCGGCGGTGGGGGTGACGTTGAGGGTGACGTTTTTGGCGTCGCGGGTGGCGGAGAGTTTCCACGCGGCATCAGCGCGAGGTAGGTTGGCGACGACGGCGGCGAGGCGGGCACCGAAGGCGGGATCAGGCGCTGCGCTCGCGCTGACTGGGAGCGTGAGACTGACTTTGGCATCGCCTGGCATGCAGACATCCTCGCACATCAGCCACTCGGCGGAGGCTTTAAGTGTAATGCTCGCACCGGGCGCGAGATCGGTGGGTGGTGTCAAGGTGATGGGCAAGAGCAAATCGCCTTCGTAGCCGTTGCCGACGATGGTGCCCGTGCGGTCTTTGAGGGCTTTGGGCGCGGGCCATTGAATCTCGCTGGCTTTCCAGCCGGGTGGGAGCGTCCACGCGATCGTGGTGACAAGGCCGGTGCCTGGGTTGAGCCAATACGTGTGCCAATGTTCGTCGTGGACGAAGCGGAGCGCGACTTGCACCGGTTTGCCGGGGACGATGGCGGTCTCAGCGGCGACGAGAGAAGCTTTGACGTGTGCGCGCGCCGTGAGGGGCAGCAACGCGGTGAGGCCGAGCGCGAAGAGGGCAAAGAGCGGGAAACGGGCAAGTCGCATAACTGGAAGTTGAAGGAGAGGAACCGAGGAAGCAAACCGTACAACAGGTGAAACGTGGAATGCGTTCGCGCGGCGACGGTTTAGTTCCGTCGGGCGAACTCAGTGCGCGAAAAGTTTGGTCGAGTAATAACGCTCGGCGCGGTCGCAGAGGATGGTGACGACGCGGGATTCGGGGCCCATCTCGACGGCGGTGCGGAGGGCGGCGATGATGTTGGCGCCGCTGGAGGTGCCGACGAGCAGGCCAAATTCGCGACTGAGCCGGCGGGTCATGGCGATCGCATCGGCGCTGGAGACTTTAATCGCGCCGTCGAGTTGAGCGTGGCGCAGCAGCGGCGGGACATAGCCACCAGCGACTCCCTCAATCGAGTGGCAACACGGCATCTCGCCTGAAAGCATAGCGGCCTCGGCCGGTTCCATGGCGAGGATGCGGACCTTGGGATTGGTCGCGCGGAGGGCGCGGCCGCAGCCGGTGAGGGTGCCGCCCGTGCCGTAGCCCGCGACGAACGCATCCACGCGGCCCTCCATCTGGCTGAGAATCTCGCGGCCAGTGAACTCTTCGTGGTCGCGGGCGTTGATGGGGTTTTCGAATTGGCGCGGGAGAAAAATATTTGGATCCCGCGCGGCCATTTCCAGCGAGAGCTCGATGCCGGTGGCGTAGCCGTTAGTGGGTTTAAACAATTCCACTTCGCCGCCAAATTGCCGGATGAGATGCCGGCGCTCGATGCTGGCCGATTCGCTCATCAAAATGTGCACGCGGTAGCCCAAGGCTGCGCCGACCATGGCCAGCGAGATGCCGGTGTTGCCGCTCGTGCATTCCAGGATGATGGATTTCTCGTGCAACACCCCTCGCTGGACGGCGTCCTCGATGATGCACAACGCTAGACGGTCTTTAATGGAGCCGGAGGGGTTGAGGAATTCGGCCTTCGCGTAAAGGGTACGATCCGCCTCGGGAAAATGCAGTGGAATGAGCGCGGTGTTGCCGATCAACGAAAGGACCGGCGGACGGGAACGAGCGAGCGTAGCCATGGAAGTTAAACGGAGCGTAGGGCGGAAACCCGCGTTTGGCGATGAGGCAGGTAAATAAAAACGCCCGCCCAAAAAACGGGCGGGCGTGAGAACGTGAAATTATAGCGCTTTAGCTTTTCGGGGCGACGATGGGCTTGATGGTTGAGCCGGCGGGGTAGAAGCGCTTGGGCTGATCGGCGGGCGCGACTTTTACGCCGGCGATCATGAGCAAGTTGGCCAGCGCATCGTGGGCGTTGGGGCCGTAGCCGGCGTAGAAACCGACGAATTTGCCCTCGGCGTTGATCACGAGTGTAGTCGGTAGCGGCGTGATCGCGCCCCGCGTGAGCTGCATCATGACGGTTTTAGCCACGGCATCTTTGTCGCCGTTCGCAGGCTTGCCGATCGGATCGAAGACGGTGGGGAAAGTGTACTTGGCTTGATTGGCTACGACCCACTTGTCGTAGGCTTCGCGGGTGTCGAACGCACACACGCCCAAGATCACAACGTTTTGGTCGGCGTAGCGGCGCGACATCTCTTCGTAGTGCGGCATGGCTTGTTGGCAGGGGCCGCACCAGGTGGCCCAGAAATCGAGGACCACGGTTTTACCTTTGGCGAAGTCGGAGAATTTTCCTTCGGTGCCGGTAGAGGTGATTACGTTGAAGTCAGGCAATACGTCGCCGGCTTTGAGTTTGCCGTAAGCTTCACGGAAAGGCGCGGGAGGATTTTTGGCTTTTTCCGCGGCAGCCGCGGCGGTGACTTTGGCTTTCTCGGCGGCAGCTGCGACGATGCTGGCATCGACTTTGATGCCGGCGACGGCGAGGGCGGCTTCGGTGCGAGGATCGGTGGCGCCGCCGTTGCCGACGATTACGCCAACAATTTTGCCGTCACGGCCGATGACAAATTGGGTGGGAATGCCGGTGACCCCGTACAACTTGCTGGCGGCGCGTTCGGCGAAGGAGGCGGAGTCGCGCTCGTTGGGGTCCCAAGCGAAAACGAGGTTGGGATA
The DNA here is from genome assembly GCA_947458705.1 of Opitutia bacterium. Lineage (GTDB taxonomy): Bacteria > Verrucomicrobiota > Verrucomicrobiia > Opitutales > Opitutaceae > Tous-C4FEB. The sequence continues at coordinate 5,463 of CANHAH010000145.1, forward strand.
TTTCGGCTGGTTGGCGGGAATCCACTCTTTGAATTTGGCGACGGTGTCGCTGGTGCCGGAGGCGAGGACGACGACACCTTGGTCTTTGTATTTGGCGGCAAGGGCTTGGGTGTGCGGGAAGGAGGCGATGCAGGGGCCGCACCAGGTGGCCCAGAAGTCGAGGATGATGACCTTGCCTTGATAATCGGCGAGGCGGACATCGCTGCCCGCGAGATTTTTCATGGTGAAGTCGGGGGCGAGGACTCCAGCGGTGAGGGTGGCGGGCGCGGCGGCGGCGTGAGCGGCCGGGGGCGTCAATACGCTAGCGGCAACGAGGCCGGCGCTGACGAACAGCGAGCGAAGAAAAGTGGTTTTCATCTTTGGGAGACGTGGCGGAAACCTGGCCCTTTAGGACCGGGAAGAAGCCACGCATAATTGTTTGGAGTGTGGGAAGGAATCGGAACGAGATTAAGCTGGTGAGTAGGCGTAGCCGTCAGCGCGTTGGAC
>CANHAH010000146.1 GCA_947458705.1 Opitutia bacterium
AGTCCCACTTGCTAGGTTGCACGGCGAAGCGCGCCTGTGAGGCGACCATGCCGGTGATGCGTTGGCCGCGGCGGATGGAGTCGGGCAGGTCTTCGTTGAAGCGCTGGCGCAGGACGGGTTTGTCGTCGAGCAGATCGAGGTGAGACGGGCCGCCGGATTGAAAAAGACAGATGACGCGTTTGGCCTTGGGCGCAAAGTGCGGTAAGCCGGGCAAACCGCCGAGGCCCGTGGTATGTGGCAAGCCAAGGCCGGCGGCGGGCTCAGCAGCAACCAACGCGTCACGGCCGAGCAATTGAGCGAGAGCGGCGGTGCCGAGACCGAGGCCGGTTTTGACGAGAAAATCGCGCCGCGAGTGGAACTGTTCGTAATTGTGGCAGGACATGACGGGTCAGTTCTTGGTGATGGTTTCGTCTAGGCTAAGGATCATGCTTGCGACGGCGGTGGTGGCGGCGAGTTCGGCGGGAGGTAAAAGTGGATCCATGGGTGATACGCCCGTTTTCACGAAGGAGTAGGCATCAGAACCGTGGGCGATGAAATCGGTGCGCAGTTGCGAGAGCGCGGTCGTGAGCACGCGAGTTTCCTTAGGTTCTGGGCGTCGACCGGTTGCGAGGCGGAAGGCAAAGGCTACGCGGGCTGCATCTTCGTTACCGCCTTCACGCAACATGCGCGTGCCTAGTTGGCGCGCAGCCTCGAGGTAGCCAGGCTCATTCCACAGTGCGAGGGCTTGGAGGGGGGTATTAGTCCGAGCGCGCCGAACGGAGCAAAATTCTCGATCAGGCGAATCAAAAGTTGTCATCGCGGGGTGCGGGATGGTGCGTTTCCAAAACGTATATAGGCTCCTGCGATACAAGTCGGCTCCGGTGCTCACGCCCCATTTGGTGCTGGGATAAGGCGCGTCCACTACAATGCCTTCGTAGAGTTTTTCGGGTTGATAGGGGTAAACGCTCGGGCCGCCGAGATTGGGAGAGAGTAGTCCGGAGACGGCAAGGGCTTGGTCGCGGATGAGCTCGGCGGGAAGACGTACGCGCGGGCCGTGAGCGAGTAGGCGGTTTTCCGGATCACGAGCGACGAGCTCGGGCGTGGTGGCGCTGGACTGGCGGTAGGTAGAGGAAAGCACAAGGGTCTTGAGCAGGGCTTTGACGTTCCAGCCGCCATCGACAAAATCACGGGCGAGTGTGTCGAGTAGTTCGGGGTGGCTGGGCCATTCACTTTGGTAGCCGAAATCCTCGAGAGTTTTTACAATACCGGTGCCGAATAATTGGGCCCAAAAACGGTTTACAACAACGCGGGCTACGAGCGGGTGGTCAGAGCGGGTTAACCATTGGGCGAGGCCAAGGCGATTGCGCGGGGCGCCCGCGGGCCAAGGTGCTATTAATGTCTCGGGTACACCGGGTTCTACGCGTTCACCGGGAGAATCATAGTTGCCGCGGTTGAAAACGAAGGCGGGGCGCGGTTGCGGGAGTTCCTCCATCACCATCGTGGTGGGTAGAGTGCGTTGGAGCGCGAGGTAGGAAGTCCAGACGGCATCGCGTTCGGCCGCGGGGTTGAGCGCAGCACTGAGCCAGGTGCGTTCGAGCGCTGTGGCAGTGGCAGAGTCTGCATGGGCGCGCGCGCGCGGGAGGGCGCGGGCGGCAAAGTGCGCGTAGACTACATCTAGATTAAGTGCGCTTGAGAAAGCGCGGACATCCTCTAGCGCGCCGCGCCAGCGCACGCCGGCCTTGGCGTTGTCGGCGCCGATCAAAAAATCTTTTTTCGGCTGCTCAGATATAACGCCATCGTAGAGGACGCGTGCAGGAAGTTCTTGGCCGTCGACGAAAAAGCGAAGATTCGCGAAGCTGCGACCGCCGGCGTAGCTGACGACGACATGACGCCAATTGCCCGGTTGAATTTTAGCGCCAACGGAGCGTACGATGAGTGCGTAGACGGGAAGGCGATCGCTGAAGGATACTTCGATCTCGCCGTCGATGAGGCGGATTTCGCGACCTTTGCCGTACGAGGTATCAGCCGGAGAACCAAGATGGTTAACGTTGGAAAAAAGTGGGACATCGCGTGGATTGTCGGAGTCAGGTTTGAGCCAAAATGCGATCGACTGGCCGGTTTTTGCGGCGAAATCAAGTTTGGCGGCAGGAATTGTCGGTGCGGTTTTTTCAAGATCCGCCCTCCAGCCGTCTTTAAGAATTTCCGCGGTTGCGGCTGGGTTTTCGAGCAAGGGGACGCCGGGATGATTTTGGGCAGTGGCGCGTGCAGCGGTGATCAGCGTTTCAAGGCGCTCAAGATCGGCGGTAGTCCAGCTCCAAGCCGCGCGGGTGGGTAGGAGTTTGGCGTCAAAGCCAGCGAGTTGGCGCTCGAGCGTGGCGAGCTCGGCTTGTTGGGCGCGCGTGGGCGCGGGGATCATCGGGACGGCGTTGGCCACGCGGCCGTCTTCGCCGTGTTCGGGCACGTTGTTAAAAAAAGCGGTGAGTTGGTAGAAATCCTTCTGGCGAATCGGGTCGAATTTATGGTCGTGGCACTTGGCGCATTCCATCGTGAGCCCAAGCCATGCGGTACTGAGCGTACGGACGCGGTCGGCTACATATTCGAGACGGTATTCTTCGTCGATGATCCCGCCTTCGGAGCTAATCACGTGGTTACGCGCGAAGCCGGTGGCGATACGTTGCTCTAGGGTGGGCGAGGGCAATAGGTCGCCGGCGATCTGCTCGGTGATGAAGCGGTCGTAGGGGAGATTGGCGTTGAACGCGTCGATCACCCAATCGCGCCAACGCCACATGCTGCGCGAGGAGTCGTTATTAAAGCCGTGCGTGTCGGCGTAGCGGGCGGCGTCGAGCCACTCGATGGCTTGGCGCTCGCCGAAATGCGGGGACGCGAGCAGGCGATCCGCGGCGGCGGTGTAGGCGGCGTCGCCGCGTTTTTTCACGTCGGTGGAAAAAGCATCGAGTTCGGCGGGCGTGGGCGGAAGACCGACGAGGTCGAAGCTAGCGCGGCGCAGCCACGTCTCGGGCGTGGTGGCGGGCGCGGGGGAGAGTTTTTCTTTTTCGAGGCGGGCGAGGACGAAGTGATCGAGCGGCGTGCGCGGCCACGTGGCGGCATTGAGGCGCGGCAACGGCGCGCGTTGTGGCGGAGTGAAGGCCCAGTGTTTTTCGTAGGTGGCGCCCTCGCTGATCCAGCGGCGGATGAGCGCGATTTGTTCAGGCGTGACGTGTTTATTGGCCGTTGGTGGCGGCATTTGCTCCTCTTCGTCTTTAGATAGCAGGCGAAAAAGGAGTTCGCTTTGGTCGGGTTGGCCGGGGGCGATCACGAAGCGGCCGTCACGGTCGAGCGTGGCGTTATCACGCTCGTCGAGCCGAAGTTTGCCTTCGCGGTGATTGGCGTCCTGGCCATGGCAGTAAAAACAATTTTCCGAAAGGATCGGCCGGATGTCGCGGTTGAACTCTAGTTTCTCGGGCGCGGCGGCGGCGCAGGCGGACGTGATCAGTAGGAGCGCAAAAAAACGGACGGCGACGGTCGAGTGTTTCATGAGAAAAAAGCAGACGCTCGTTTATTAACTCACGTTGCTCCCCAAGAGCGTTTGCAGTCACCGGCGCTGCGCAAACGCGAACTTGATTTTTACGCAGATTTTCGGTGGCGGCGGCTGAAAAATCAGAGCGCTGGTTTCACGGCAAAAGCGGCAGATTCGACGGTGGCCTTGGTGGGTATTCCGGGTTTACCGAGGAAGCCGAGGTCGCGAAACCAGTCGAGGAAACGCTCCGGCCATGTTCCGAAGGGGATGCCGTCGCGGGCTTTAAGTCCGCCGCCGTGGCCACCGCGGCCGTAAATGTGCATTTCTAAATTCGGTACGCCGCGCCGGAGCATAGCGGAGAAATATTCCTCGGCCCAAATCGCGTGAACGCGATCGCCGGAACCCGCGGATGCGATGAAGGACGGTGGGACGTTGGCGGGAATCGCCGGCGTGGCGCCTTTCGCAAACGGCGTAGGACCGGGATAAATCAAACCGACAAAATCAGGCCGCGCGGAAATTTGGGCTAAGGGATCGTTCGCTGATTGATTGTTCGCTGTGAAGGCGTCGAAAAAAAGAGCGGCGGGCGCGGAGAGCTCGGCGCCCGCGGAGAAGCCGACGAGACCGATTTTGGCCGGATCGAGTTTCCATTGCACGGCGTGGGCGCGAACGACACGGACGGCTTGGAAGGCGTCGTTGACAGCGTCGACTTTGGCGTCGTAACCGTCGACTCGTAGACGGTGGCGGAGGATGATCGTGGTGATGTCGTGCCGTGCGAAGTACGGTACGAAGTCGTGGCCCTCGGGCCCGATCCAAAGAATTTTGTGGCCACCGCCGGCGATGACGATGATGGCGGCACCGGTGTTGGTGCGGCCGGGCGCGAGATGAACCTCGATGCTCGGGTTGTGGATGTTGAGCGTACTTTGAACTTTTCCGCCCGGAGTAAGACCGCCGGTGGTGCTGTTGTAGTTTTCGGCTTCGTGAAGTCGTTCGCGTTTCAATAGCGGGGAGTCGGGCGGATACAGCGCGAGGACGATGCCGCCGGGTAGCGCAGGCGCGGGAATAAATGGGCTCTCGGCGAGGCTGCGGGTGGTCGGAGCGATCGGTGTGGATGTCTGCGCGTGTGCTTTGAATGTCACGAGCACGGCGCAGAGGGCGATGAACGGACGTGAAATGGAAAGAAAGCCGGACGACATAAAAAGGGTATTAACTCTCGGCGCGCGCGCGGAGAATTATTGGGCGGGTTTGGCGGCGGCGGGCGTGGCGGGCTCGGGGTTTACCGTAGCGCCGGCGATTTTAAACGTGAAGGCGTGTCGGCAAGGCGCGGCTTCGGGGCCAAGGTCGGGCGTCGTGATGGTGAGCGTGGTGCCGTTCAGTGAAGTTTTCAAAGTGCCGGGGACACCGAGCATAGTGACGGTGGCACCAGCAGGGACTTTAACGTCGCGCAGGATGAGTGGTTTGCCGGGCCAACCGCCGGTGACGGCGTAAAGTGCGTCGGGTTTTTGCGTGAAGAAAACGCTTTTCACCGCCTCGCCGTCTTTGGGGGCTTGGCCGATTTGGTCCATGAGTTTATATTTGATCATGTACTCGCCGTATTCCTGCGTGGCGCGTTTGCCCTCGGTCCACTGGGTCGCTCGGCCGGCGGTGCGTGTACCGTAGATGGCTTCGCCGTTGACCTTGAGCCAGTCGCCGATCTCCAGGAGGCGTTGCTCCATGAGCGGCGGGATGGTGCCGTCGGCGGCGGGTCCGATGTCGAGTAGGAGATTGCCTCCGCGGCTGACCAGATCGATGAGCACAAAGATGAACTCGCGAGAGGTTTTGTAGTCGTCAACGCGTTCGGCGCGGTTGAGGCCGTAGGAAGCGGCCATGCCCCGGCTTTCCTCCCAAGGTTGGGTGCTGTCTTTGAGGCCGGCGGCGTATTCGGTGGTCCAGTAACCGCCGTGTTTGTGGCGACTGTCTTTGCCCCAACGGTCGTTGATGACGACGTCGTTTTTGGAAGGAGATTCGTTAAACAACCACGCGAGGAGCTCTTCGGATTTCCAGTCTTTGGAAGGCATGTCCCACTCGCCATCAGCGAAGATGATCGACGGCGCGTAGCGGGAGACGACGTCTTTGAATTGCGGTGTCATGTGCTCGGTGACGTAGCGCGCGCGATCGGTGAGCCAGAGTGGGTTGTACCATTCGTAGAGCGAGTAATAGAAACCAAACTTCAGGCC
>CANHAH010000147.1 GCA_947458705.1 Opitutia bacterium
AGTTCGAAGCGGCCTTCGCGTTTCTCGGTCGCGCCGGTGAAGGCGCCGCGTTCGTGGCCAAAAAGTTCACTCTCGATCAAGGTCTCGGACAAGGCCGCGCAATTGACCTTAATAAAGGGTTCCCGACGACGCGAGGAGAGGCGGAAGATCTCGCGGGCGACCATTTCTTTGCCGGAGCCGTGTTCGCCAGTGATGAGTACGGTGGCTTCGGTGGGCGCGACGCGTTCGACGTGCGAGCGCAGACGGCGCATGGCGAGGCTACCGCCGACCAAGAACTCATCCCCGCCGGCACCGCGGTCGTTAAGGTAACGGTTTACTTTGACCAGTTGGTTATAGGCGTCGGCTTTCTTGAGTAAGACTTCGATGCGGGAGGCATTGAAGGGCTTTACGACGTAGTCGAAGGCCCCGGCGCGCATGCAGGAGACTGCACTTTCGATCGTGCCGGCACCAGTCACCATCACGACAATGGGTCGGTCGGGCAAGGTCATCAGGCGTTCCAGAAACTGGTGGCCATCGCCGTCCGGCAACCGCACATCGAGGAAGACCAAGTCATAGGTTTCCCGCAAAATCAGGCTGTTGGCCGTGGTCAGATTGGGTGCGTGCTCAAAGCCAAGATTCGCCCGCGTGCAGATTTCCTCCAAGAGCTTGGCGATGATCGGGTCGTCATCGACGATAAGTATGCGATCCAAGGGCACGCGAAATCAGGGTTTTTGGCGTTCAGCCGAGAGTGAAGGTTGAAGCTTAAGATGACGCACTTAGGACATAATAGGCATTTTCCCAAGCCGTGAGGCAAGGATTATGGCGGCAGCGGTAGGTTTATTGGGTCTAGGCTTGGGGTGGGCCTCTAGGGTTAGATTGGCGTGTCGCTGTATATTTTTATTTTACTCTTCTGTACGGGAGTGCGAGGTTCCCGATGCTGCGAGTAAGCTCTCCGGCTAGGCGGTCCATACCCCCACACTGATGGCGTCTCCTCCGGCGTCCCAAGCTTTACTCCCCTGCCCTGCACGAACCCGTCTTTTTAAAAACATGTATCCCTTTAATTTTCTCGCGGCAGTCATGACATTGGGGGTGTCCATTTTTTACGTCTCCGTGAATTGGATGAACGCGTCGCGCGGCGGTAAACGCTACCAAGGCTACCGCAACGCCTTCTGCGTGGCGGTGATTTTCCTGAGCTTAGTCCAGATCGTCCGAGCGTTCTCGCCACTGGAGCTACAAAACAACCTCCTGCAGATGGGCGTGGCGACGGTCATCGTCATTTTGATTTTTTGGATCAAAATCTTTGAGATTATCGCCGAGCATAAACCAGGCGTGGTGGCCAAAATTCTCTTTGTGACGCTCATCCTCGTGGCGATTGGGGCCATGTTTCTACCCGGTGGCGGCTACTGGGGAGAGGCGACGTTCACCAAAGAAACGATGTTCAACGGCGATGTCTTTATTCGCCCTAAGTATGGTCCGCCCACGCCTTATCGCTCGGTTTTGATCATTAGCGGGGTCTTTGGACTAGGGTACCTTTTATCACTGGCCAACATCACTGGCAGACAACGCGACCAGAAAATCGGGCGCGCCATGATGTTTTCCACGATCTGCATGGTACTCGTCATGGTCTGGAATGTTCTTTGCGGCATGAAGGTGATTAACGGCAGCGTGGCCCCTGGCCTCTACGGCATCTCCGGAATCATTTTTTTCATGTGGATCGACCGCGTGAACGAAGACTCGCTTCTGCGCGAAAATAAGCGCCTAGGAGAACACAACCTCGCGCAAACCGCCATGCTTGATGCGTTGGTGCGCCACGGTGCCTTCGCCTGCGCCGAATTTAACGCGCAAGGCGTCCTCTTGACTCAAAACTTGGCCTATAAAGACCGAATCACCCCACTTTTAAGCCCCTCGGATTTTACTAGCTACGATCGAACACGTACGCCGGTTCAAACCGCGGAAAAATTCTGGCACGGTCTAGCCATGGCCCTAGACGGCTCGATCCAAGCGAAAACTCTCACGTGGACCGCCACGGACGGCGAGACGATCACCTACAAAGCCCGTTTCATCCCGTTTAAACCTTCCGTGGCCGAATCCAATCACGCCATGGTTTGCCTCACCGACATCACCGAGGCCCTGGACTCCCGCCAGCAACTCCTAGAAGCCAAACACCTCCAAGCCATCGGTCTACTCGCCAGCGGCGTCGCCCACGAATACAATAACATCCTCACCGGGGTTATCGCCATGAGCGAGCTAGCGCTACGCGAAGCCGTCAACGAAGCCCAACGCTCCCACCTCGAGATCGTCGTCCAAGCCGCCAAACGCTGCACCGACCTCAGCAGTAACCTGCTCTCACTCTCCCGCAGCACACCGAGCCAAAACGAACCCCTCGACTTGCGTGAAATCATCCACGAGACCTCGCGCCTGGTGCGCCACTCCCGCGGAGTCCAGATCGAGCTGCTCGAATCCGTTAAATCCAGCACTCACATCGCCGTCGTCGGCAACCGCAACGAACTGGCTACCTTGCTCCTCAACCTCATGATCAATGCCTGTGACGCCATGGAAAACCGTGGCACGATCACCCTGCGTATTGATTACACCGAAATCGGCAAACCCTCCGTCAGCAACGAACCCACCCCGCACGTCGTCCTCCAGCTCTCCGACACCGGCCCCGGTATCCCCGAAGAGATCATCCCGCACATTTTCGAGCCGTTCTTTACCACCAAGCGCCTCGGCAAAGGTTCCGGCCTAGGCCTAGCCACCGCCAAAGCGATTGCCACCGCCCACGGTGGCAACATCGAAGCCAAATTCATACCCTCCGGTGGCGCCGTCTTCGAGATCACCCTGCCCATGTTCGCCGGGTTGCCTACCCTCAGCCAGTCCCCGTTCCCGATCCAGCACCCCTCCGCCAAACAATCTGGCCATGCCGCGGTCGTCGACGACGACCCCATCGTTTTAGCCACCAGCGCCAACATCCTCCACGACCTCGGCTATCAAGTCGCGGCCTATTCCAGCGCCGAGAAATTTCTGGAAAACTACACCCCTGAGGCCCAAGCAACAATCAAAGTCGCCGTCATCGACATCCGCATGCCTGGCATGGACGGAGTGCAGCTCTGCCGCCGCCTGCTCACGATGAGTGGCACGTTAAAAATCATCCTCGTGACCGGCCACACCGAGAAATACGACACCGCCAAGCTTGGCCAACTGCACAACGTGTCGATCCTGATGAAGCCCTTTAGTCTCACCGCGCTGCAAAACCTCATCATCGAGATCGAAACCCAAGCCGCTCTCAAAAGCGGCGAGCCGATGGCCTGAGCCTCACACCCGCGAATACGACAACAAGGTCGAACGGGCCAACTGCCGCGCCGCGTTCAGCGAACGCAATTCATCGCGGTTTTCTTTTTTCTGGCGCTCAATGTGCGCGATACGCTCACCATAAGCCGCCACTACAGCATCAATTCGGGCTGCGATTTCAGAGCCGGCCGCGCGCACCGTAGCGGCCACGCCGAGTAAGCGTGAGATGGCCGCAGCTTCCGCTTCGAGGCGATCGATGGATTCGGACCACTCCGCGCGCGACTCGGTCTCGGCTTGGGAGCGAGACAACTCCTCCAGCTCCGACAACGCCTCGTTGATCACAGCCGCGCTCACGAGAATACCTTAGGCAAGATTCTGGCCCTGCGCCTGCGCGACGAGCATTTGAGCCCAACCCTCACGGAGGGTGCCGACGAGTTTTTCAACTTCGGCCAGAGGGGCATCATCCAAAGTAATCTGAGCCTTTAAGAGCCGACGGGAGTAATAATCGTAAAGTCGATCCAGATTTTCGGCGTATTCGCCGCCCTTGTCTTTGTCGAGGGTCACGCGTAACTCGTCGATGATCGCAAGTGAGCGTTTCACGCCTTCCTGCACCATCGGTAAGCGCTGTGGATCCGCCTCCGGCAACGCGCATCCAGCACGAGCAACGGACACAAATTTTAGCACCCCATCATATAGCATCACAACGAGCTGACCAGGACTAGCCGTTTGCACGGCCGTAGCTTGGTAGGGGTTCCTGCCGTTTCTAAAAGCGACCATATGTAAATTTTCCAACGAAAATTAACTTACTCGGGCTGGCTGTCCGCGATGAGCTTAGCAACAGCTTCCACAATAGCACGCGGCGGGTAATTCGGGGAGGATAGGAGTTGCTTGGCGCGTTCGACTTGATCGGTGCGCACCGCCGGCTGCTCAGACACCTTGGCCGCCAGAGCGACCTGTTGATTGACGACAGCGGACGGAATTTCAGCGGTGGGAGCGGGTGCGGCAGGGCTGACTGCACGCGACAACACGGGCCTCCCGGCATTGCCTTGGAGGGGGTTGGTTTCGGATCCTGAGATGCCAGTGATCATGTTTATGCCTTTCGTATAAATAAAAGTAACGGTTTCAATAGAGAGCTACGGCACAGATTCGCCGTACTTAAGGAGAAAAATTCACTAATTGTCGGGGCGGGAGGGTCTTCACGAGCACCCGGGCTACGTAAGCCACTATTTTAATGGGGCTTATGCGAATTCCAGCGAGCTCAGAATGCGGTGATAAAAGATGATCTTGGCGCCCTAAACCCTCGCGAAACATCTGCGCGGTGCCCGCCTCGTCGGCTTGGATCGTCTCTTCAAAGGCCCAAAGTGCGCGATTGGGCGCCAGTTCCATGATGCGGCCGCGCAGGCCGATTGTCTGCGAACCATACGGACTGAAATGCGTCACCTCAAGGAAGGCAACGGCCTCAGCCCCCGTGTGCTCGACGATGCGTGCTAGGAGATCAGGCGGGAGCGGATATGTGGTAGAGAAGCTCATCCGCCCCGTCCAACGGAGCAGTTCCGCGCGAGTGACGGCGACGAATTCCGCGCGATGCGAGGCTTGTAGGGCCGAAAGCCATACCGGGTCGTGGGTAGAGAAATAATCCGCCGGCACATCCGCAAGTAAGGTAGCCACAGGCAAGACCGCCACGCGCTTCACACCGGCCGGCCAGGCCTTGGCGGCAAAAATGTTTTCAGGCTGATACGCCGGTGGCGTTCGCCAGCGTTGCACCTCAAAACCGTTGTACGGAATCGAAGGCCACTGCGCCGCCCACGCGCTCGCTCCGCCCGTCAAGAGCAGCGCCAGTCTAAGCCAAAATTTTAAAAAGGGAGCGCTCATTTACTTATTGGGGAATGCTTGGGTGAGCTGAGTCTGCATCTGCTTCAATTTAGATTGAGCATTTTCCATCGCCATGAAACCCGACTCAAGCTGCGACCGACGCTGCGCAAGATAACGATCGAGGGCCGCAATCTGATCATCGAGGCTCGTGTTGGCCGTGGTGTAAGATTCGATCTTGGTGTTAAGCAGCCCGCCCGTGCCCGTTGAGCCTGCGTAACTGTCCAGCTTGGTCACAAAAGCAGAGGCGAGCCCTGTGCTGCTGGTATTGAAGAATTTCACTACGTCAGAAGAATGATCGGTGAGCGCTGCGTCCAACATTGCAGAGTCCTTGATCTCAATGTGTTCGCTCGTACTGGAGAAATCGATCCCCAAGGCCGAGAGGTTCGCGATTTCACCCGAACCGGGCGCACGAAAAGCAGTAGAGCGCAATTCACGCAGCCACGCCTGGATTTCACGATTATCGGCCAGGGGGCCGGCTGAGGTCTTACCCGCCGTCGTGGTGATTTTGGTCTTATCATCGATAAAATCAGCTACGGCGTTATAATTGGAGACAAACGCTTCAAT
>CANHAH010000148.1 GCA_947458705.1 Opitutia bacterium
CGTTTTCTGCCCGACAAAGCCATCGACCTCATGGACGAGGCCTGCGCCATGATCCGCACCGAGATGGACTCGATGCCGCAGGAGCTCGATGAGCTCACCCGCAAAGTTCTTCGCCTCGAAATCGAAGAGACTGCCCTCGCCAAAGAAAAAGACGACGCCAGCAAGCGCCGCCTTGATGTGCTGCGGCAAGAACTCGCCGAGGCGCGCGAAAAATCTAAAGGCATCCGTCTTCACTGGGAAAAAGAAAAAGCCTCCGTTCAAAAAACTCGTAAACTCCGCGAGGAGATCGATGCCACGCGGCTGGAAATGGAAAAAGCCGAACGCGCCTACGATCTCAACAAAGTCGCTGAGCTGCGTCACGGCAAACTCCCGCAGATGGAGGAAGAACTAAAACGCTTGGATAAAAAGGGCCGCGAACAAACGACGCTGTTTAAAGAAGAAGTCTCCGAGGATGAAATCGCCGAAGTCGTTTCCAAATGGAGCGGCGTGCCCGTCACGCGACTCGTCGAGGGCGAGAAAGACAAATTGCTCCGCCTTGAGGACGTATTGCACCAGCGCGTTGTCGGCCAAAGCGAAGCGGTTACGCTTGTGACCGAGGCGATCCTTCGGGCCCGCAGCGGCATCAAAGATCCGCGCCGGCCCGTCGGTAGTTTCCTGTTCCTCGGTCCGACTGGCGTCGGCAAAACCGAACTCGCCAAGACGCTCGCTGAAACGCTCTTCGACACTGAGGCCGCGATGGTCCGCATCGATATGTCTGAGTACATGGAAAAGCACAGCGTCTCCCGTCTCATTGGCGCGCCTCCCGGCTATGTTGGGTACGACGAAGGCGGCCAACTCACCGAGGCGGTCCGCCGTAAGCCCTATGCCGTGGTGCTGTTCGACGAAATCGAGAAAGCGCATCCCGATGTGTTCAACGTCTTGCTCCAAGTTCTCGACGACGGTCGCATCACGGATTCTCAGGGCCGCACGGTAGATTTCAAAAACACGATCATCATCATGACGTCCAACTTGGGTTCGCGTCATCTGCTTGAAGGCGTCAGCGGCGACACGATTCCTGAGAGCGTACGCGAGAGCGTGATGATGGAGCTACGCAAAGCCTTCCGCCCCGAGTTTCTTAACCGCATCGACGAGACGATTCTCTTTAAGCCACTCACGCTCGAGGAGATCACGATCATCGTCGACTTGCTCCTCGCCGATCTGAACAAACGTCTCGTCGATCGCCGCATCACCGTCGTGCTCGATAAAACGGCGAAGGATTGGGCCGCGGAAAAAGGCTACGACCCGGTCTTCGGTGCGCGGCCGTTGAAACGCTTCTTGCAACGCCACATAGAGACTAAGCTCGCCCGTTCGATCATCTCGGGCGCCGTCGCCGAAGGCAGCGCGGTGAAATTTACGGTGAAGGCCGACGAACTAGTGATGAACTAGCCGGTTTTCCCGGAGCCGGCGCCTTTGTGTTTCGGCGTTTTCTCCTTTGCGCGGAGGCGGCGATGCATGAACCTTTGCGGGCATGTCCGCCGAACCTATCCGCTACTACGACCGCTACGCCCGCACGCTCAAAACCGAGCAGATCTACGGTGAAGGCTGGCTTCGCTTCGCTTACGGCAATCCGCTCGGTCGCGCAGCCGTATGGTTACTCGCGCGCCGTGCGTGGTTCTCGCAATGGTACGGTCGTAAGATGACCAAGCGTGATAGCGCGCTGGAGATCATCCCTTTCATTACGAAGTACAACCTCGATGTGGATGAGTTCCTGAAGTCGCCCTTCGATTATAAGACGTTCAACGAATTTTTCTACCGCGCACTTAAACCCACCGCGCGTCCCATTGCGTCGGGTGATACGATCGCAGTTTTTCCTGCTGATGGGCGCCACCTTGCGTTTCAAAACGTGGACACCGCAGAGGGTTTTTACGTCAAGGGCATGAAATTTTCATTGGCGGAATTGCTCGGTGAAGCCGCGTTACCCGAAGATCAGCGCGTACTTGCGAAAAAATTCGCCGGCGGCGCGATGCTTATCTCACGCCTATGCCCCGTGGATTATCACCGCTTTCATTTTCCCGTCGGCGGCACTCCAGGCGAGGCGAGTTTGATCAACGGTTGGCTTTATTCGGTGAGCCCCGTCGCGCTACGACGCAACATCCACTACTTGATCGAAAACAAACGCGAACTTACGCTTATCCAAGCACCTGGTTTCGGCGAAGTGGCGATGCTCGAAGTCGGAGCGACGAATGTCGGCAGCATCGTGCAAAGTTACACGTTTGGCCGCGATGTGGCTAAAGGCGACGAAAAGGGCCTCTTCTCGTTTGGCGGTTCATGCGTGATCACGTTGTTTCAAGCGGGCCGCATCCATTTTGATACCGATTTGCTGGATCAAAGCGCTCAACAGCTCGAAACCTACGCCAAGATGGGCGACCGCCTCGGCGTTGCGCCCTGAGGCGTTTCGCCGGACTGCGCCGATTTTCTGTTATTGGTGCTCGGGACAGGACTCGAACCTGCACACCTTACGGCAAAGGCTTCTAAGACCTTCGTGTCTGCCATTCCACCACCCGAGCGTCATTAACAAGCACAGTTTGCCGCCGAGAGCGGATCCGACGCAAGCGGGGAAACGACGTTCTTGGTTTTGTCCTCGGGTATACCCCTCGAAACCTTTGGGGCGCTGGATGCGTCAATCTGGACACTTGGTTTTAACTCGCGCCTTTCTCTTGGGAGGGCGTTTTAGTTCTGCGTAAGTTACCTTTTCGAATACACCCACATTTTCTCTATGAAGCGCCTTTTCCTTACGGCTTTATTATCACTCGGAAGCCTCATCCCTGCTCTCGCGCAAGATCCTGCCAGCGCCCAGTACGATCCGGTCGTTGCGTTGCCGGCTTACACGGTCACTGATGCGCGCGATTTGCCACCACCCGAGGCCTGGCGCCACGCCGAGATTCCTGGCTTTGAAATTCTTTCCAACGCCTCGGATCGCGAGACCAAGCGCCTCATCCAGGATTTCCAATTGTTCAACCAAGCTATCGGCGTCGTTTGGCCCTCGCTTCTTGGGCGCAGTCCTACTCCCGTTTCGATCATCCTTTGTGGGCGTGGGGATAAATTCAAAACCTTCGTCCCCAAAACGGCCGATGCCGGTCCCGCCCAAGGGATGGCCAGCCTATTTTTGCGCAACAACGAGCGCTCCGCCATAGTTATAGATCTGCAAACTCGCGAATTGTCCCTCGCGGGCCTCGAGACCGAGCTTAATGCTAGCGGTGTCGAAAATAATGGTAGCATCGAGGTTGATGCCTACAAACAACTTTATCGCGAATACGTTCACTCGCTGCTCGCGCGCACCACGCCCCGACTCGCCGCCTGGCTCGAGGAAGGGCTCGCGCAGTTGCTCATGGGGATGAAGGTCAGCCCCACCTTAATTGAGTTCGCCAAGCTAGACGATCCCAACACCGTTTCAATCCAGCAGGCTAACGCCGCGCAACTTAACGCCCTTGCCGCCGCCGATGGCGACACGGCCGCGCCGCTTACAGCTGCCGCGGAGGATCGTGATTTTAACGCTGCCCTGCAGCGCACGCACCTCATGTCGTTTCCCGAAATGTTCGCCGTGAAACATAACGACCCTGTCGCGCTCAATTCCATCGGTAGCAAGTGGGCTAAACAATCCACCGCTTTCGTTCATATGTGTCTTTATCAGACGGGCCAGCGTTTCCAAAAGGGCTTCGTTACCTTCATTCAGCGCTCTGCCAAAGAGCCCGTTACGGAGCCCATGTTCAAAGAATGCTTTGGTATCGGCTACAAAGACATGTTGCTCGAGTTGCGGGGATATCTCGATTTCACCAATTACAAATCCCTCGGCTGGAGCTCCAAAAAAGGCGAAGGCCTTGGTGAAGCCACGCCGCTCGTTCTCCGCGACGCCACCGATGCGGAAGTCGGACGCATCAAGGGCGAGGTGATGCTCCTCGCTGAATTGAAAGAGCCAGCGCGCATCGCGCTTATCACCCCTTACACGCGCGGCGAACGCGACCCTCGCCTGCTTGCCGCCCTCGGTCTCTATGAGCGCAGTGTCGATCACACCGACCGCGCTCGTAAATTTCTTGAAGCCGCCGCCGCCGGCAAAGTTGTCCGTACGCTCGCGCACCTTGAGCTTGCTCGCTTGCGCTTTCAATCCGCACAAACCACCGCCGGTCCCGAGGCTTCTTTTTCTTCTGCGCAAACCGCCGAACTTTCTGCGCCCCTTCTTGTCGCTCGCCTCCAACCTCCGTCCATGCCCGAAGTCTACGAGTTACTCGGTGATGTTTATGCGCGCAGCGTAGATGACCCTAAGCCTGAGATCATGGGGATGCTTTTCGAAGGCGTGAACCTGTTTCCTCGCCGCCTCGCGCTTGTTTACCGCACCACGCTTCTTTGTCTACGACTTAAGGAATTTAAAGGAGCCGCCGCGCTCATCGAGCACGGGCTTCGTACCTCGCCGCCGGGTGTCGCGCAGACCCGTTTCGCTGAACTCAAAACCCAACTCCCGCCCGGCGCTTTTGAAGAAGCTCAGGCGAAGTTCAAAGCGATGAGCGCTCCCAAGGCTCCCGCCAAGTCTTGAGGTCGCGGTCCGCTCCGGTCGCCATGTTTGCCTCGCGCTCCCTCTTGCGTTGCTGGCTTGGTATTGGGACTTGGTTTACGCTGACGTTTGCGGTTGCTGAACCACCCGCGTCCGAGCCGCCCATTGAGCTCCCTAAATATGAAGTGACGGATTCGCGCGTGCTGCCGCCAATGGCTTCATGGCATTACGCATCTATCCCCGGTTTCGAAATTCTCTCCAATATCTCGGTCCGCCAGACGAAGCGTTTCGTTGACGATTTTTTTCTCCTTCAAGCTGCCATCAACGAGATCATGCCCGGTTTTACCAGTGGCAATATCACCGTTCCTACCAGTCTCATTCTTACCGGTCGCGGCAACGATTTTGAGCGGTTCGTGCCCGCCGATCGCGGTGACGATCGTTACCGCACCAATAGTCTCTTTTTTGACGATCCTGAACGCGGCGCTATCGTCGTCGATTTTGCGCTCTCTGAAATTTTGCTCGACGACAATACTTCTGAAGAAGCCGATCCCTATCGCGGTTTTTACAAAGAATATTTCCGATACCTAATACGCCGTCAGTCCGGCGGCAAATCGCCCGCATGGTTCGAAGAAGGACTCGTTCAGCTCTTCGCTTCCATTGATGTGACCAAAAAGTGGATCAATTTCGCCATGATCGGCGACGGCTTCGGCGGCCCACGCTCTGGCGACTTCAACCGCCAACTCGCTCGCCAACATCTTCTCTCAATGCCTGAACTCTTTGCCGGCCCACCTGCTGAACGCGCTGGCAACTGGGCTGCACAATCTTACGCCTTTGTTCATCTTTGTCTCTATGGCCGTGGCCAGAAATACCAAAAAGGTTTTCTGAAATTTCTAACCCGCATTGGCCAAGAGCCACCCACCGAGGAGATTTTCAAAGACTGTCTCGGTCTCGATTTTCGTGCCATGGCCCTAGAGCTGCGCGCCTACATAGATTTCACGGATTATAAATCTATGCAGTTTGTCGCAAAAAAAGGCCAGGCCCTGCCCGATGCGCCGCCTTTCAACCTTCGCGACGCCACCGATGCCGAGTCTGGACGCATCGTTGGTGAAGCCCTTCGGCTCGCTAGGCACACCGATGAAGC
>CANHAH010000149.1 GCA_947458705.1 Opitutia bacterium
CGTGAAGAAGAATCCCTTCGCCTCGATCGACCAATCCGGTGTTGGCCAACTCGTGAAGATCGCCTGTGAAAAGGGAAATGCGACCCGTCCTGGCATCAAACTCGGGATCTGTGGCGAACACGGCGGCGACCCCGATTCCGTAAAATTCTGCCATAAGGTCGGCCTCACCTACGTGTCCTGCTCGCCTTACCGCGTGCCGGTCGCCCGCCTCGCCGCCGCGCAAGCTGCGATCGAGGAAAAGCGCTCGGCCTCAAAGAAGAAATAATTCACCACGCGGATTCAATCCGCATCCTGGCTAAAACTCAGCCTCGCGCCCTCACCGGCGCGGGGCTTTTTTGTACAAATCCATCTCCTCGCAACTTAGCTACATCAGCCAAACGCCATGTAGCTTGAGTCGCCCACACGAGCCGTATTGAACTACGGAATGCCCCGCCTCGCTCCTCTCGCCCTATTCGCTCTCGCTCTATCGCTGCTCTCATTCATACACGCCGCGGAACTAGGCCCGCGTGTTTTGAAGGACGTCACCTTTCTCGCTTCCGAGCGCCCCGAAAAACTTGATATTTACCTACCCGCCACACTCCCTGCCGGTACGCTCGCTCCGGCCGTGGTTTGGATTCATGGAGGCGGCTGGACTGGAGGAACAAAAAACGAAAGCCGCGCCGCTGAAATCTGCGGCACCCTCGCTGCCGCCGGCTACGTTACAGTCAGCATCGACTATCGCCTCGGTGACGGCGCATGGCCAACCAATCTGCATGATTGCAAAAACGCCGTCCGCTTTCTGCGCACCCACGCAGCTAAATATCAAATCGATTCCAAGCGTATCGCCGTCGCCGGTGGCTCAGCGGGTGGCCACCTCGCGTTGATGACGGGCCTAACTGCGGATCAACCTGAATTTGAACCCGCCGCCAACGCCACACCCTACCCGGGAGTTTCAAGCCAAGTCCGCTGCATCATCGATCTCTACGGTCCTGCCAGCTTACTCACGCGATTGGAGACTGATTCCAAGGGCGTACCCAACGGCAAACGCAAGCCCGGCGGCGACCTGAAAGTCTTCGGCGCCGCGAGCATTGACGACCCCGTGTTCTCCCTCGCCTCGCCGGTGTCTCACATAACAAAAAATGCTCCGCCCGTACTTATCATCCACGGTCTTATCGATGGCACGGTCGATATCGGCCAATCCTGGACCTTAGCCGGCACTCTCGTCCGCAAGGGCGTCGAACACGAATTCATCTTGGTCGAAGGCGCCGGGCACACGTTTGACTTTGAATTTTGGAATAAGAAAGCCCTATCGCGCGACCTCCGACCGGTCGCGCTCGCTTTCCTAAAAAAACACCTCGCAGCGCGTTAAACACGCGAGAGGTTTTAGCGCACTTCGCGCTCCGCAACACCCGCGGTCACGTCTTTTAGTCCGTTGAAATTGCGCAGGGTCAGTCCACGCACCTCTCGCAAAACCATACGCGGCGAAGCCGGAGCTTGCTGAGCATTGAACTCGGTGAGGCTCACCCCCGCAACATCCTCAAGCCAGACCGCTGGACGAGCTTCGGGTGCCGCGTAGCTCACTTTCATCCGCTCAACGATAAGCCCGGCTGCATGCCGCACAAAAAAACCATAAACTGGCAGCGTCCCAAACATGCTCGGTTCCGGATATCCGCGCTCGTTTTCAGCGGGTTCTATCTTCGCCTCATCGGCGGTACCACCTCCGCGATACTCAATGGTGATATCGCTCAAGCGCACATCTTCAATCGGATGTCCGACTAGCCCAACGATCTGCGAGGCAAATCTAGCCTCAGCATCACGCACATAAACGTTACTGATACTAATCCGCCGCACCGCACCAACCGCTGGATTATCCGGCCCGCGACCGCGATTGCCTAAACGTATGAACAAGGGGGCGGTCGTGACCTCTTTCATCGTCAAATTTTTCACGACCACATCCTCGATCACACCGCCATCAACAGTCTCCAAGGCCAGCCCGCGGCAGCGCTCAAAGGTGCAATCGCGAATCGTGATATTTTTGAAGCCACCGTTCGACTCCGTCCCGATTTTAATACGACCAGTCACTCCGTCACGATCGGGCGCGATCTGCTGCGTACGTTGTCGAGTGCCATCGAGCATTGTACCGAGATCAAATCCACTCACAGCGCAGTCCGAGATGGTCACCCGCTCGGTCGCTCGCGCGAAACCCAAGCCAAAAGAACTTTTCAGAACAATGGCATCGTCACTGGGAGAATTAACTCGGCATCGGGTTATTTTCACATCGCGACACGCGTCGATATCGAAACCGTCGCGATTCGTATCGATATCGACCTGATCGATGTTCAGAAAATCCACGCCCGTCGCGAGCAATGCGAAATGTCCGCCTGCTAAAATGGAGAACTCACGTAGCTCTACGCGTCGACAGTTTTTCAGCGCAATCGCTTTATTGCCCTGACCATCCATGAAACTTGTATCCGTACCGGGTTCACCATCGACTTTGAGTTGCTGCCGATCACGGATGGTTCGCATTGAAGCCGGCATGTCGCCCGCAGTCTTCGGTCGACGCGGACCGGGACCGGATCGCGTGAGGCCTTTACCATGAATTCGCCCAGGTCCGACAATGGCGATATCTTCGAGATCTTCACCCCAAATCAGGCTATTATGCCAATGACTGTGGCCAAAATCTTGATACGCGTCCCACTCGTTGGGCTCGGCTGCATCGTAAGCGCCAAAGCCCGGCGCCGGAGTAGCTGCAATCAGCGTCGCGCCCGCCTCGAGCTGCAAGGTGATCCGACTCCGCAAGCGAATAGAAAAACTCAAGTAGTTGCCCGCCGGAAATCGTACCGTACCTCCCCCAACCGCGCGTGCGGCTTCGACCGCGCGATTGATCGCAGCGGTATCAAGCGTCACGCCGTCGCCGGTCGCACCATAGTGACGCACATCGAAATTATCTTGAGGCCGCAGCGACGACGCAGCCGCGTTCACCTTGGCTGTCAAAACAACCCAAACAAACCCAGTAACAACCAACAGGGTAAAACGAATAAAAGCAGAACGCATCATGGGGAAAGCTTCAAAACACTTAATGCAGGCGCAAAGGAAATGCCGACTACGTTCAGACGGTCAGATTCACCCGTTCGACCGGCGCGCGTTCCATGGCATTGCCACCACATCCAGCTCGTGACCAGATCGGCGGTCACCGCCTTTACTTCGTCAAACGATGAAATCTGTCCCCGCTCCCTGCCCCTGGCCTCGTAACCCGCTCGATCTCGCCTATCATGACACCGAGTGGGGCGTGCCGCTGCACGACGATCGCGCGCTGTTTGAACTATTGACCCTTGAAGGCGCCCAGGCCGGCCTCAGCTGGTCCACGATTCTCGCAAAACGAGAAAATTATCGCCGCGCCTTTGACGGTTTCGACGCGGAGAAAATCGCACGTTATGATGCCACAAAAGTCGCTGCACTGCTTGCTGATTCTGGCATCGTGCGCAACCGGCTAAAAATCACCGCTACGATTGGTAACGCTCGTGCCTACCTCACTCTTCATCGCCAGCCAGGCGGTTTTGATCGATTTGTTTGGTCCTTCGTAGGTGGACGCGCCATGGTCAATCGTCGCCGCGCCATGAGCCAAATCCCCACGCGCACACCGGAAAGTGATGCCTTAAGCAAGGCACTCCTCGCCCACGGTTTCAAATTTGTGGGCACCACCATCTGCTACGCCTTCATGCAGGCCAGCGGCATGGTCAACGACCACCTCATCACGTGCCCGCGCCACGCGCCCTGCGCCGCCACGCACTGATCGACACAGAGCATAACGCGCCACGCCGATTCAAAAACTCGCGTGCTTTAGCACAAATTCCACGATTGGAGCAGGATCGACTAGACTGTGCGGATGGTGTTTCCCTCCCGGCTTCAAGATCACCTCACACACGGCGTGGAGATCTTCGTAGCGCTTTTTCAAAATAGCGCCATTTTCGGTGTACGGCACTGTTTCATCCGCATCGCCCGCAATCAGTAAAATCGGCACGCCGGCCTTGGCCACGATATCGATGTGATCGATCGGGCTATCTTTAAAATTTTGCGCGGCTTCTACGCTGAGCCCATAGCACTCGCGCAACTCGCGCCATAATTTCGCGCCCCCGGGCGTGTCTTTATTGCGACCAGGCCAGCTGTGGACATTGAGAACGGGAGCATCAAGGTACAGCGCGGCCACACGCTCGGGGTGCGCCACCGCGTAGTTAAACGCGTAAAGCCCGCCGCGACTCAGCCCCTCCAACACCACGCGCCGCGCCAAATTGTAGCGCTGCGTCACGAGTTCGTAAAATCCATCGAAAATCGCCACCGCCCGCGGCGCACCATACATATCCTGAGCGTTCACGTAGGCTACATGCCAGCCACGTTCGAGCAGCGCGAGATCGGCCTGCGGCTCGTGTTCAAAAAACTCAGTGCGCCAGATCCACGGCTTACCGGCAGCGGGAGTTTTAGGCACCACGAGCAGCGCGGGGCGGCCCGCGACGACGAAATCCAGGCGCTTAAATCCGCGCCACGTGGACGAGGTCACGGCTGGATTTTCCGCGTAGGCGACGGCGACCACGCCACACATCAACCCCAAAAACCAAATCCACCGTTTCGTCTTCATGCCCGCACCTTTGCGGACGGAATCCGTGAGGCAAGCCTGCGCTCGGGGGATTAGGGCTTGAGCGCGGCGGCCTCGCGTGACGCACTCAGAACACCCCATGACCCCTACCCCTGTATCCCGCGACGCGGTGCACCTACGCGAGCTCACTCCCATGCAATGGAAATCCGGGATTGCGGCTTGGCTAGGCTGGCTATTCGACGGACTTGAGTTGCATCTGTATACGTTGGTGGCGACGCCACTCGTGATGACCTTACTCATGGCGACGAGCGCCGCTGATCCCGCCGTCAAAGAAAAGAGTGCGTATATCCAAGCGGCGTTTCTGCTCGGATGGGCGTTGGGTGGAGCGTTTTTCGGTCGAGTAGGTGATCGAATCGGTCGTAGTCGCGCGCTCGCCTTGACGATCATTACATATGCCTTGTGCACCGGACTGTGCGCGTTTGCGCAGACGTGGTGGCAATTAATGATTTTCCGTTTTGTAGCCGCTTTAGGCATTGGCGGCGAATGGGCCGTTGGGGCTTCGCTGCTGGCAGAGACGTGGCCTAAAGCGTGGCGGCCATGGATGGCTGCTGTGCTACAGACCGGAGTCAACATAGGCGTGCTGTGCGGCGCGGTGGTTGTGGGTGTATTGACCTGGGTGTTGCCGCCAGGCTCAGAGCGCTGGGTGTTTTTAGTGGGTGTGCTGCCGGCTCTGCTCGTTTTCTGGATTCGGCGCCACGTGCCCGAACCAGAAACCTGGCAACGCGCCGGAGCCAGTGCCTCACCGAAACCCGGCGCGATGGATTTGTTTCGAGGTTCCGTCCGGAAGATTACGTTACAGACCAGTGCGGTGTGCGCGCTAGGTTTGTCGGCGTGGTGGTTGATGTTATTTTGGCAGACTCAACATCTGCGCAAACTGTTGGTGGACGCCCACACCCCTACCGGAGAGACGACCCAATTGGTGTC
>CANHAH010000150.1 GCA_947458705.1 Opitutia bacterium
CAAGCAAAGTCCGCGCCTCTTGAAAGCATAACTTAGCGTATTGTTTTGCGACCTTTCGTTTTTAATTTTCGCCACACCCTTAAACACGCCCTAGGGCGTCGATTTTCCCTATGCCTACACGCACTCATTTGTACCGCTACGTTATAATCCTGAGCGTTGTGCTCGGTTGCTGTAGTTTCTCAAATGCCACTTACGTCGAATATTTTTCCGACAACGGCTACGGTAACCCCGTGAGCACGCTCCAGCATCCGGCAGCCGAGCACTACCAAGGCGTAACCTACGTCGCCTATTCCGGTCCGCACGAAGATCCCTACGTAGCAGCCTATGATCACACCTTAGGGAAATGGATCGGTCCCGTACACGCGGGCGTTAACCCCATGGGCAAATCACCCGACCAGGTCGATCCGGGTGAACTCGACAACCATGGCCGCCCCGCACTCATCGTCGACCGCCAAGGCTATATTCATCTCATCTTCGGCGGCCATGGCGGTGAAGCCAAATTCGGCCAAAATAGTTTCGGCACCCCGGGCAAAGGTCGCCAGATTCATGTAGTTTCTAAAAAACCGCGCGACATTTCCACTTGGGAGACCTTGGAAAATGTTTCGCCTTTTGGCACCTACAGCCAGTGGGTCAAAATGAGCAACGGAGACTTGTACCTGTTTTACCGGCACGGCTCGCACCGCAGCGATTGGGTTTATCAAAAATCCGTCGACGATGGCCGCACCTTTGCGCCCGAAGTATCCATAATTAAACACAAGGCCGCCGCTGGTAGCCTCACCGTCCACGACTCCTGGTATGCTTGGTTCGACCAAGGTAAAGGCGACACAATCACCGCTTCCTACGTCTACCACCCCTGCGCCAACCCCGGCCATAACGCCCACCGGAACAACACCTATTACATGTTGATGGATTGCCGGGACAATTCTTGGAGCAACGTCCAAGGCACTCCGCTGAAAATACCCGTAACCAAAGAATCCGCCGATAAACTCACCCTGATTCAAGCCACCGGCACAGAAAAATCGAACCACGGCTCATGCCACGTCGATGTCGAAGGCAATCCCCACATCTTCTTCCGCTTCCCCGGCCAGATCCGCTACTACCGTTGGGACGGCAAAGCCTGGCAAAAGCCAACCACTATCGGCGCAGATTATAGCAAGGGCACCGACGGAGATTTCATTATCGATTCGCCCCTCACCGTGCGTGCCTTACTGACTCAAAACCACGACGGAAAAGCCGAAGTCAATTGGTGGAAAACCACGGATGGCGGCCTGACTTGGGCCAAAGAAGCGACCCTCTTTTCGCGTCCCGACGTAGGCTTTCAAGCCACCGTCCTGGCCCGCAACGCACACCCCGACGCTAAGATGCTCATCTGCTCCAAAGATCCGAAGCAGGAGCACCTCTATCACCCTATGTTTCTCATCGGAGAGAAAGGCGCAATCGGCCGACCCGCCGATGAATCCAGCCACTTAGGCGACCGCCTCGAGACCATTAAGGCCATGCCCAAATCCCAATCCAAAGCTGAAGCCAAACGGCGAAAAAAAGCCGGTCTCGCCGACGACGATTCCTAAGTGATCAAAAGCAACTCACCCTGACGCTGTTACTTTCTAGTGCATTAGACTCAATCTGCTTTTTTGTCTCCTCATGAAAACCCTTATTCTTCGCGCTGTCGCCCTCGCCTCCTTGCTCGCGACCGGGTCAGCCGCGCAGCCCAACATCCTCTTCATCATGACCGACCAACAATCGGCCGATGCCATGAGCTGCCGCATGGGTGATCGCTACATTAAGACCCCCTCCCTCGATCGCCTCGCCGCCCGAGGCACTTATTTCACCAAAGCTTACACGCCAAACCCCCTGTGCATGCCCGCCCGCAATTCCATTTTCACCGGTCGTCTCCCGCATGAGACCCGCGTGACGGACAACTCGAAGATCACCCTCGATCCCACCGAGTTCGTCACCATGGGCACGTACTTTTCCCGCGCCGGCTACCAAACGGCCTACTTCGGAAAATGGCACCTCGCCTACAATGAAGCCGCTACCCAAACCCACGGTTTTCAAACCCTCGACACCGGCCACATCGACGCCGACAACGCCGCCCTCGCCAGCAAATTTATCGCCAGCAAACACGACCGCCCGTTCCTCCTAGTCGTCAGTTTTCTGAATCCCCACAACGTTTGTGAACTGGCGCGCGGTCAAGAGCTCAACAACGGCCCCATTGGCGAACCCCCACCTATCGCTCAGCGCCCACCCGCCCCAGCCAATCTCGCCCCACCACGCAACGAGCCTGATACCATGAACCGCATCCGTAGCGGCTACCACGCCAACCCCCAATTCCCCGTCGCTAAATTTAGCCCTGAAATGTGGCAAGCCCTCCGCTGGGGTTACTACCGCCTCATCGAAAAAGTCGACGCCGAGATTGGCAAAGTCCTCGCCGCCCTCCAAGCCGCCGGCCTCGAAGACAATACCCTCATCGTCTTCACCGCCGACCACGGCGAATGCGCCGGCGCCCACGGCTTTAATCAAAAAACCGTTCTCTACGAAGAATCGGCCCGCGTCCCTCTCATTGTCAGTGCACCGGGCCAACGAGTCGCCCGCCTCTCCAATAAATTCGCTAACACGGGCACCGATATTTTGCCTACAATGTTCGACTTCACCCAAGTCGCTCGCCCCGCCAAGCTCACCGGCCTCAGCCTGCGCCCCCTCGTCAACGACGAGCCCGTATCGTTCTGGCGTGACGACGTCGTCGTCCAAAACAACATGTCCCAAACGTTCCCCGTCGATGGCAACGTCCCCACGACCGAAGGGCGCATGATTCGCACCGACCGCTACAAATACTGCGTCTACGCGCATGGCCAGACTCGCGAATCCCTGATCGATCTCGGCAAAGATCCCGGCGAGATGACCGATCTCGCCCGCGACCCCGCTCATCGTCAAATCTTGCTTACCCTACGCGAGCGACTCAGGAAATGGGGCGTAGAAAATCACGACCCCTTGATTGCCGAAATGTTGGCGGACGACGTTAAACCCCGCGGCTTTGCCGAGGTAAAAACGTCCAAAAACCAAAACCGCGCCGAAAACCTCGCGAAGCAAAAAAAGAAATCCTGAGCTTCCCAGCTACGGCGCGATCAAGACAAGTCGCTTCATTAACCCCATTACCCCGCCATGATTTTGTTTCGCTCGAAGCCGACGCTTTTTTTTACGGCCACTCTCTTATCCTATTTTGCGCCGGTACAAACCCAAGCAGCCTCTACCACCCGCCCCAACATCATCGTGATTCTCGCCGATGATTTTGGCTACGGCAGCCTAGGCTCCTACGGCGCCAAGGGCCTTAAAACCCCACACCTTGACCGCCTCGCACTAGAAGGCCGCCGCTTCACCCAAGCCTACGCACCCGGTTCCGTCTGCTCGCCTACACGCTACGGTTTAATGACTGGCCGTTACTACTGGCGCACCAGCATCAAAGACGGCGAAGTGCTCGGGCCGAACGCGCCGCTCCACATCGAGTCGGGTCGCCTAACGCTGGCCTCACTGTGCAAATCTCAAAACTACCGCACCGGTGCAGTCGGCAAATGGCACCTAGGGTTTCAGACTGGCGCACCTGAGGTTGATTGGAACCTGCCGCTCGCCCCCGGCCCACTCGCGATTGGCTTCGATTATTTTTATGGTCTTGGTGGCAATCCAGGTAACGGCCCGCACGCGTTTATCGAAGATGAAAATATTGTCGGCCGCATCCCCGGAGAAAAAATCGTTATAGCCGGCGCTGAAGCAAGGGGCACGACAAAAGGCATCCAGAAGCCTCGCGTCGTCGACCGTATAATGGAAACCATCACCGCTAAGGCGACTGCCTGGATCGAGGACAACCATGAGGGCCCGTTCTTTCTTTATTTCACACCGAACGCCGTCCATGGACCCATCGCGCCAAATCATAAATTCAGCGGCAGCCCTTATGGCAGCTACGGGGACTTTATTCATGAACTCGATTGGAGCGTCGGCCAACTTCTCGCGACGCTTGACCGTCTTAAACTTGCGGAAAAAACCCTCGTTATTTTCACGAGTGACAACGGCGGTATCGTAGAAGCTGGCAACAGCAACACCGGCAAGGCAATGACCGCTGGTCTCGCGATCAATGGCGCTTTACGCGGTGGTAAACATACAGAATGGGAAGGCGGCTTCCGCGAACCGTTCATCGTCCGCTGGCCGGGTCACGTACCCGCCGGCACCGTCAGCGAACAAGTAATTTGCCTCACCGATCTACTCGCCACCTTAGCCGGTGTGCTCCACGCCCCGCTTCCCCGAGGCCAAGCCGAGGACAGCTTTAATGTGCTACGCGCTTTCACCGAGGCCAAACTAGGTCCCCCCGTGCGCGAATCGGTAATTCTCCAATCCGCCGACGCCACCTATAGCGTACGCCAGGGTGACTGGAAATTTATTGAGCGTACCGATACGCCGATCTTTGCGACCGATCGCAACAAACGCACCGTTGACGCCGCCACTCACAAAAAAGCCGCCGGTTTGACCACGGATGAATTGTACCAACTTGCGACCGATCCCGCCGAGACCAGCGATGTCCGCGCTGCCCACGTAGAACGCGCCGCCGCGCTAAAAAAACTGTTGGTCACGGCCCGCGACCGTGGCTTCACCCGGCCCGACGCGGGCCCATAGAAACCACCTCGCACCGCCACACTGCCTCTCTGCCATGAAAACAACGCATCTCGCTCTCATCTGCGCCTTAGTGTTTCAACCTTTGGCTGTCTGGGCAAGCGACGGCGCCGCGTTTCGCCAAGAACTACAAACCGCCCTACGACGCGACTTGGAACGCCTCTACCTCGCCACCAACACCGAGCGCGCGCAGAACACAAAACCCAAAGATTTTTATAGACCTTTTCTTCTCTCAGGACTGATCAATCTCCACGCCCAAACGCATGAGCGCGTACTCGTCGATTGGGCGAAAGCGGACTTACTCTGGATCACGCGCTGCTCGGTGGACACCCAAGGGAAAATTATCCCATACTTCGGCGGCTCATTTCGTTTTTTAGCTTTTTTTTGCGACGCATATCTTTATCTAAAAGCGCGCCACATGCTCACGCCGGCCGAGGCCGCGGAGATCGCCGCACAAATTACAGCCAACGCCGATGCACGCCTCAACCGTGCCGATTTTGGCGCGCAAAATCGCGGACTCATTCTCGGCGCCGAACTGCTATTTTGCGCCCACGCCGTGCCTGATGCGCCGCTGATCCAACACTGGCGGCAGATGGGGGAAGCGCTCGTTAGTGATAGCCTCAATGGCTGGTCCGTGGAAGACGCCTCCATCTACGAGCCATTCTGGTTTAATTACCTTCTCACGCTGGAAGAACTGCGCGGCGAACTGCCCGAGCGCATGAAAAAAATCACCGCGCGCTATTATTTCGATCACACCAAGGCCTTGCTCCTGCCTAATGGCCTTTTACCCGATTGGGGCGACGGCGATTGGACGCACAGCTGGATGTGGCAAGTCGCCAATCTCGTACTCGCCGGCAGCCATTACCGTG
>CANHAH010000151.1 GCA_947458705.1 Opitutia bacterium
ATGAAACTGTGTTGGCCGGCAGCGCGGTCGCGGGCGTTGTTGGCCGCGGTGGCCATGGCTCCATCGATGCTGTCGAAGATTTTTTTGCGGAGCGCGCCGCTGAAATCGAAGGCGCCGGTCTTGGCGAGGTGTTCGAGGACTCGCTTGTTGATAGCGCGGCCGTCGACGCGGGAGATGAAATCATCGAAGGAGCCGTAGGGGCCTTTGGCGTCGCGCTCGGCGATGATCTTCTGTGCAGCAAGTTCGCCCACGCCTTTGACCCCGGCGAGGCCGAAGCGGATTTTTTCGCCGACGGGCGTGAACATTTCGCGGGATTCGTTAACGTCGGGCCCGAGGACTTTTAGGCCCATCGCTTCGCATTCGGCGACGAAGTGAGAGACTTTCTCTGAGTTGCCCAGTTCAGAGCTGAGCATGGCAGCCATGAATTGGACCGGGTAGTTGGCTTTGAGGTAACCGGTCTGGTAGCTAAGAATGGCGTAGGCGGCAGAGTGAGATTTATTAAAACCGTAGCCGGCAAATTTGTTGAGGATGTCGAAGATCGAGTTGGCGGTTTTTTCGTCGATTTGGTTCACCCGTTGGGCGCCTTCGACAAATTTGGTCCGCTCTTTGGCCATGGCATCAGCATCTTTTTTACCCATGGCGCGGCGCAGCATGTCGGCGCCACCGAGAGTGTAGCCGGCGATGATCTTGGCAGCCTCCATAACCTGCTCTTGATAGACCATGATGCCATAGGTCTCGCGGCAGACTTCCTCGAGCAGTTTGTGCGGGTAGGTTACGGTGCTAGGGTCTTTTTTACCGCGGACGTAGTCTGGAATCCACTCCATCGGGCCGGGCCGGTACAGGGCAATGAGGGCCACAATCTCGTCGATCGTGGAAAGACTAATCTGGCGGCAGAGGTTTTGCATACCCCCGGATTCAAGTTGGAAGACGCCCGTGGTACGGCCGGAGTTGAGCAGGGCGAAGGTCTTCGCGTCTTCCAGCGAGATAGCTTCGATGTCGAATTTCGGGTCGGCGGTGCGACGAATGTTATCCACGGCGTCGGCGATGACGGTGAGCGTCTTTAGCCCGAGGAAGTCCATCTTCAGCAGCCCGAGTTTGCCGACGGCGTTCATGTCGAACTGCACGGTGACATCCTCTTCCTGAAGCGTCAGCGGGACGAATTCATCGAGTGGCCGGTCGGTGATGATGATACCGGCGGCATGTTTGCCGGTGTTACGCACCATGCCTTCAAGGACACGGGCTTGGTCGAAGATTTTTTTGGCGACGGGGTTGCGGGCGATTTCGTCGCGCAGCTCGGTCGATTTTTTGACAGCATCCTCGAGCGTGATGTTGAGCTCGTCGGGGATCATCTTGGCGAGGCGATCGGCGTCAGCGTAGGCGAGGTTATGAACACGCGAGATGTCGCGGATCACCATTTTGGCGCCGAGGGTGCCGTAGGTGATAATGTTGGCTACGCAGTCTTTACCGTATTTTTCGCGGACGTAGTCGATGACTTGGCCGCGCCGACGCATGCAGAAGTCGATATCGAAGTCGGGCGGAGAAACGCGTTCGGGATTCAGGAAACGCTCAAAAAGTAGTTTGAAGCGAAGTGGATCGAGGTTGGTGATCGCTAGTAGGTAGGCGACCAGACAACCCGCTCCGGAGCCGCGGCCCGGACCAACGGGGATGTCGTGCTTGCGGGCCCAGTCGATGAAGTCCCAGACGACGAGGAAGTAGTCGATGAAGCCGGTTTTACTGATAATGCTAAGCTCGAAATCTAGGCGTTCTACGAGTGTTTTACCGAGTACCGGATCGGCATGTTTTTCAGGCGAAGCATAGTCGAGGCCGTAGCGGCGCCGTAGGCCGGCGATACAGAGATCTTTGAGGTAGCCGGATCGGTCGGTCTTGGCCGAGACTTCGATCGGGAGGGGGTATTTGGGATAGCGTTCGCTGCCCTTTGGAAAAGGGATAGTGAGGTCGCACATCTCAGCGACAAGCTGGGTGTTGGTGATGGATTCAGGGACCTCAATGAAGAGTTTTTCCATCTCGGCGCGGGACTTCAGGTAAAATTCCTGGCCCGAGAACTTCATGCGCTTCTCCTCCTCGATCTTGGCGCCAGTTTGGATGCAGAGCATCGCATCGTGGGGGCCTGCATCGCTGGCGTTGACGTAGTGAACGTCGTTGGTGGCGATGACCTTCAGGTTGAATTCCTCGGCTAGCTTGAGGAGACCGGGGATAATTTTGAGCTGCTCGGGGATGCCGTGATCCTGGATTTCGACGAAGTAATTTTCGCGCCCGAAAATATCGACGAAGCGGGCGCAAGCTTTACGGGCTTCCTCCTCGCGGTCGTGAAGCAGGTGCTGGGGGACGAGAGAGGCGAGACAACCTGTGAACCCGATTAGGCCGTTGGCGTATTTGGCGAGGGTATCTAAATCGGTGCGTGGTTTATAATAAAAACCTTTCAGATGCGCATCGGAGACCAGTTTGAGCAGGTTTTGGTACCCGATGAGGTTTTTCGCAAGTAGGCCGAGATGGAAGATGCTCTTGCCTTCGTCGTCGGAGCGGCCGTGTTTTTCCAGGCGGGAAGTTTCAACTAAGTACAGTTCGCAGCCGACAAGCGGTTTGATGCCTTTGGATTTGGCGGTATTGTAGAAGTCGATGGCACCAAAGAGATTCCCGTGATCGGTGAGGGCTAGGGCGGGCATGCCTAGGGCCACAGCGCGGTCCATCAGCCGGTCGATGCGGCAGGCTCCGTCTAGGAGACTGTAGTCCGAATGGACGTGGAGATGGACGAAGTTCTGATCAGCGGACGACACAATAGGGCAAGGCAAGGGGCGGGTGGGGCGCGTGCAAGGCGAAAGCCTCAATTGCCGCAAATCGTGTCGGGTAAATCATGGGCAATAGGGCTGGAAAAAAGCCATTGACGCGAGCGAGGCGGCTTGGCTTGTTAACACCCTTTTCCTTTCACCAACCGTCTCCCGAGCATGTCTATCGAAATCAAAATCCGCAAAAACGAGCCCATCGACCGTGCGATCCGTCGCATGAAGAAGAAGCTCGAACGCGAGAACATCATCAAGGGCACCCGCGCCAAGCGTTACTTTGAGAAGCCGTGCGAAAAGCGCCGCCGCCGCGAGAAGGTCATGGCCTTCACCGCGATGCTCCGCCGTCGCCACGCCGACTAACAATTGCGTCATCTTTTTCCTAAACCGCCTTCTGGTTAATTCCGGATGGCGGTTTTTTTGTGGACTAGAGGCACGCTTTAGGCGCGCTCGATGATCTCGCTGATCCAGCGCCGGTGCGGGCCAGAGAGTGTGATCGAGGATAATTCTGGAAGAGGGACCCAGACTAGTTCGTCAGCGAGCTTCCCTCGGGGTGCGGCGCAGGTGTAAATCGACTCCGTAATGCGGTAACGCGTGATGCCCCGTTTTTTCGTGGCCAACAACGTGCCTTTGGCGGCGGTCACCTCGGTGAGACCGAGGTGCGCAGCGCTCGGGAGTTCATGCTGCAAGGCGAGTCGGCGGGCCTCGGCGGCGGCGCGATGTAGCAACAGCGCCCCGTCGCGTTGGCACCACAGTCGCGTGACAGAGCGATGCTCGATTTGCTTGGGCGCTAGGCGGGGAAACGCGTGCGGCTCGCCCTGCTTGGTGGCGGCACAAAAATGCCGGACCGGACACATCAGGCAGGCCGGATTTTGTCGTGTGCACACCGTCGCGCCGAGTTCCATCATGGCCTGATTGTGGTCCCCCGCGCGATCAGCAGTTACGAGGTTGTCCGCTAGTGAGGTGAGGGCTTTGGCGGCGCTGCTACTATCGCGAAACTCCGTAGCGTCAGCGGTGAGTCGGGCTAGGATGCGCACGACGTTACCGTCCACGCAGGCTACGGGGGCGCCGAAGGTTATACTCGTGATCGCCGCGGCTGTGTAGGGACCCACCCCGGGTAATTCACGCCACTCCTCGGGCGTTTGTGGCGGTGCTGGCCGGGCCGTGACCGCTTGGGCGAGTCGGTGTAAGTTGCGCGCGCGTGAATAATACCCGAGCCCTTCCCAGAGCTTGAGCACGCGCGCCTCAGAGGCGGCGGCGAGCGCGGCAAAACTCGGTAGTTCGGCCTGCCAACGCGCGAAGTAGGGGAGAACTGTTTTCACCTGCGTTTGTTGCAGCATGAATTCGCTTACGACTGTCTTGTACAGCGACGGGTTTTCGCGCCACGGCAATACGCGCGCATGACGCTGGTACCATTCAAGCAGGGCGGCGGAAAATTCGGCGCGGCGAGCATTAAGGGCGGCGGCATTTTGGGTCGCGGAAGTTTTGCGTGTCATCGGCCTAGTTTTTGTGACACTCGGTGGTCTCATGGCCAAGCGCGGAGAATCTGCCGAAGAAAAACCCAAAAAGCTCAGTACTTACACCATCAAGCTCGACGACGTGCAGATGGATAAGCTACGCGCGCTCTGCGTGGCTCGCCAATGGGAGCCATTCGAGGTGCCCTATGCACGCTTTGCCTTTCGCGGCACCGATGTGAACGTGACGGCTTACGACAAGCGCAAGGTCGTCGTCATCGCCGGCAAGGGCACTGAGGAGTTTGTCACCATGACGCTCGAGCCGGAAATCACCATGGCGGCGAAACTCGGTTACGATGAAGTGCTACATCCTGATTGGTTCGAAGCGCACGCCGGTCTCGACGAGAGCGGCAAAGGTGATTTCTTCGGTCCCGTTGTCGCTGCGACGGTGATTGCCGACAAAGCTATGATCGACGCGTGGCGTGAAGCTGGCGTGCAAGATTCTAAAAAAATCGTCGATACCCAGATCATCCGCCTTGATGCCATCATCCGCGAGACCAAGGGGGTTGTCGTCGAAGTTTGCTACTGTCGCACTATGGCGCGGTACAACGAGCTGATGGGTCGACCCGGCGCCAACCTCAACCGCCTCCTTGCATGGCAACACGCAACCGCGCTCGGTGATGCGCTCGCTAAGCGGCCCGTGCCGTGGGGTCTGCTCGACCAATTCACCGAACAGCCGCTCGTGCAGCGCGAACTCACTAAAAAGGGTGTTCAAAATTTCGAGCTTCGCATGCGCACCAAGGCCGAGTCCGACCCCGTCGTTGCCGCCGCCTCGGTCGTCGCTCGCGCCGAATTTATCCGCGCTATGCATGCGCTTTCGAAGCAGTTCGGCGAAAAACTCCAAAAAGGCGCGGGGCCGCTCGTCAAAATCCAGGCCGAGCAGATCATGCAAAAATTCGGTACGCGCGCCCTCGGTGATTACGCCAAACTACACTTCCGTACCGCTTACGAGGTCGTATCCGCCGCCGGTAAACTCGACGAACTCCCGCTCAAACCACCGCCCCCTAAAATGGAGTGGTGAGGATCCGTGCGACCGCTCCGCTTTTATTTCTTTGGCTAATCGAGTATGTCTAAACGACGACAACTTCGAGGCTTTGATCTCAAGCAGATCGAAGGCGTATCCAGCCTCATCGGCGTCGATGAAGCCGGACGCGGCGCACTGGCAGGTCCAGTCGTG
>CANHAH010000152.1 GCA_947458705.1 Opitutia bacterium
CGGGTGATTTCAATTACCAACACGGTCTTTTTTGAAACGAAAATTCCCGCTCGCGCCGCTGCGCTTAGCTTTAGCTCCTTGCTAGGCCTCGGGCCGTTGGTGGCGATTGCGGTGCTGATCGGCGGCTTCGTCCTGGGACATAACGACGACCCCAATCTCGTCGCCAATAAACTTGGCGAGCTGATGGAAACCGTCGCACCCCAACTGCGCCAACTCAACACCCTCAACGCCCCAGAGCAGTCGGCCGCAGCCAACGTCAGTCCCGAAGTCGTAAACCTCATCAACGGCATTATTACGGGCGCACGTTCCAGCGCGGCCGGGGTCGCTGGTGCGTTTTCACTCATCCTGATCGTTCTGCTGCTTTTTAAATCAATCGAAGATGCGTTTAACGATATCTGGGGCGTCCGCCTCGGCCGCTCGCTGCTAATGCGCGTAGTCTTTTATTGGACGATTCTCACCCTTGGCGCCCTTCTATTTTTCGCCACCATCGCGCTTTTAGGTGCGGGTGCATTCGTCAACGTCTTCGTCGAAAAACTCCCCGGTGGCGCCGGTGTGCTTGCCGTACTTCGCTGGCTCCTGCCCGTGATCTCACTGACGATGCTGGTTGGCCTACTCTCTTTAGTTTACCGCATTATCCCCAACACCCGCGTCTATTGGCGGGCCGCACTTGTCGGCGCCTTGGTCGTCGCCGGGCTGCTGATGCTCAACAATGTCGTCGCCCTTCTTTATGTGCGCCGCGTCTACCTCGAGCGCAGCCTTTACGGATCGCTCGGCATCCTCCCAGTGTTCATGCTAGGGCTCTACATCTTTTGGCTCTACATATTAATCGGCGGAGTCATCAGCTACGCCGTTCAAAACGTGCATTATCGCAACAGCCAAGCCGCTTGGAGTGGCCTCACCGAAGCCATGCGTGAGCGTCTCTCGCTAGTCGTGCTGCTTAGCATCTGCCGTCGCTTCCAGTCCTGCCGCCCGCCCACCTCCGCCGCGCAACTCAGCGACCTGCTTAAAGTCCCGACCCAGGTTCTTAACGAATGCCTCAACCGGCTCGTAAAAATGAACCTCATCACCACCCTGCGACCCGCCACCGGCAGCACTGCCACCGACTACCTTTACCAACCCGCGCGCCCCCTCAGCCACATCAGTCTCTACGATTTCAAACATCTCGACGATAACCTGGGGGATGACCCCGTCGGACAAGCACTCGAACGCATCGACCCCATCCTACAACACTACAACGCAGCCCTCGACCAGATTGGTCAGCAAGCCTTCTTCACCAAGTCTCTGCAACAGCTGCTCGCCGAACACCCTTTCGAGGAATCCCGCCCCCTTTAAAAACTCAGCGTAGAACAGCCCCTTTGGCTGCCAGAATTCACCCTTGCCACACCCCTTGCCCGACCTAGCATTCGACCCTCTATACCCATGATTTCCTGGATCCAACGCACTTTCCAGCAGCACTTCAAAACCGTCTTCGCTGTGCTGCTCGGGCTGATCATCATCTCCTTCGTCTTCACGATTGGAGCTGCCCCCGGCATCGGCCAAGCAGAACGTGCTAGCCTCAAGCGCGAATTTTTCGGTTATAACTTAGGCTCCTCTGTTGACCAACAACGGCTCATGGGTGACGCCGGCCTCAGCGCCAACCTCCAAGTCGGTTACGGCCTCGAAGCGGAACAAATCCAAAACTACGCCTTTCAACGCGCAGCCACCCTTCATCTCGCTGACGAGCTACACCTGCCCGCGGCCACCTCAGCTGAGATCGCCGAGCAAATCAAAACCCTGCGCGCATTCGCCGGCCCCGACGGCCAATTTGATGCCGCCACGTACAAGACTTTTCGAGATAACCTAAAGTCCAACCCCCGCCTCACCGAAGCTGATATTGCACGTGTGCTAGCTGATGATGTCCGCGCCGATAAAGTTCAAAAACTGCTCGGCGGGCCTGGATACGTCCTGCCCTCAGACATCAAAAATCAACTCGCCCGCGCTGACACGACCTGGACCCTCGTTACCGCCACTCTCGACTACACGAGCTTTAATCCTGCGATTCCGGCCACCGACGTCGAACTGACCAAATTTTTCGAAGAATCTTCATTCCGCTACGAAATCCCGCCGCGCATGGTCGCCACCTACGCCGACTTCCCCGCTTCCGAATACCTGGCCCAAGTGAGCCTTAACGAAGCCGATGTCCGGGCCTACTACGACTCCAACCCCGCCCGCTTCCCCAAGCCCGCCGCCGACGCGAAGGCCCCCGCTCCAGTTAAAGTCGACGCAGCCGCTGACTACGCCGTGGTGCGCCCCCAAGTCGAACTCGCCATCAAAAACGAACGCGCCCAACGCCTCGCAGCTAAAGCCGCCAGTGATTTTGTCTTTTCCCTGTACGAAGCCAAAGCTGTCGCCGGGTCCCCCGCCCTCGCCAACATCCTAGCCTCGCGCAAATCCGCGCTGAAGACCCTCGCCCCCTTCACCCGTGAAGCCGGCCCCGCTGAATTCGGTCCCGCCGCCACAACCGTCGCTGAAGAGGCCTTTAAACTTGGTAAAGACCGAGCGTACACTGAAGCCGTCCCCACTCCCAACGGAGCTGCCGTGCTCTTCTGGCAAGACACCCAACCCGCCCGCAAGCCGGCCTTTGCCGAGGTCAAAACCAAGGTCAGCCTAGACTACCTCGAGAACGAGAAACGCAAGCGCTTCGTCGAACTCGGACGCACCCTGCGCAGCCTCATTGAAAACGGCCTTAAAGCGGGCGACACCTTCGAAAAAGCTACAACTGCTGCCGCGACGGGAACGTCAGCTAAAATCGAGACCAAAGCCGTCGCCGCCTTCACGCTACGCAATCGTCCACAAGACCTCGATTACACCGTTCTTAGCACCCTTGAACGCCTGGAAAAAGGACAAGTCTCCGATCTCGCGATCGCGGCCGACAAAGGCACTTACGTTTACGTACTCGACAAGAAGATCCCCGATTTCACACCGACCAATCCACTCTACGCTGAAACCCGCACCCAGCTCGGTACCTACACCGCGCGCCTCGGTTCCAGCGCTTACCTCGCGGAAATCGTCGAGACGGAGCTCAAACGCTCCGAACCTAAAGTAAAGTAATCGCGCTAGCGGGCTCGACGTCCTCGCACACGCTTCGGTTAGATAAAGGGTGAATTCCAATTAAAATTCACCCGCATATAATCTAAATCCCCCTGTAGGCACACACCTTTCGACTGGTGCCCAACACGTAGTCTGGTTTGATGAAGTCGATGCCTCTTTACGCTTACACGCCGCTCAAATCCCCCTGCCGCCTCTGCGGCACCGGCTTTGAACACCGTCAAAGCGCGCGTGAACCTGACCTAAAGACCTGCCCCAACTGTCAACAACCCGTCCAACGCGACGTCGCTTATCGCGTCAATTCCCCGCAACTTTCCGCGCCCATTTCCGTCTCGCGGGCCAAACAAGCCGGATTCACTCTTCTAAAACGCACCAGCGATGGTGCCTACGAAAAACAGTAACTTTCCGTCGCCGCCCGTGTTCTCTTCTCTTACAACTTCTTTAACTCACGTTATGTCACGCCACCTCGCCCGCGCTACCGCCCTGCTTCTGACCCTAACCAGCCCTGCGCTCGTGCAGGCCCAGGAAAACGCCCCGGCGGCCGCGGGAGTGAACCTTTCGCTCGAGGAATGCATCTCGCGCGCGATGCAGAAAAATTTTGACCTGCAGGTACAAAACCTCTCGACCGAAATCGCGAAAGAATCCCTGAACGCAGCCAGCGCTGATTTCGACCCCAGTTTCACCGCGACGACTCGGCGTAACCTCAACCAATCCGCTGCCACCACCAGTCGGCTCGACGGCACATCTGCCAGCGGCCCTCGTAGCGATAACACCACGTTCTCGGTTGGGGTGAGTGAAAA
Organism: Opitutia bacterium; assembly: GCA_947458705.1. Classification (GTDB taxonomy): domain Bacteria; phylum Verrucomicrobiota; class Verrucomicrobiia; order Opitutales; family Opitutaceae; genus Tous-C4FEB. The sequence continues at coordinate 3,888 of CANHAH010000152.1, forward strand.
GGTCGCCACGGGCGGTACCGTCAGTGTGACCGGTAACACTACCCGCGCCGCCACCAACTCCCTAAATTCCACCCTTAACCCGGCCTATGGTAGCAGCACCACCGTTACCCTCAGCCAACCGCTACTCAAAGGCTCGGGTCCAGCCGTTGCCCGAGCCAACATCGAGCGCAACAAACTCGGCGTCGGTATCGCCCTACTCAACTACAAGAGCAAAGTTCTCACCGTCATCCGCGACACCGAAAACGCCTATTATAATCTCGCCTACGCTCGTGAAAATCTTGCCGTGAAAAAACGTAGCCTAGAGCTCGCCGCCAAGCTTTTTGAAGAAAACAAAGTCCGCAAATCCACTGGCGTAGCCACCGATCTAGATGTCCTCACTGCCGAAGTAGGTGTCGCCAACGCCCGCCGCGCCGCCCTCCAAGCCGAACAATCCGTCAGCGACCGCGAAGACGCCCTCTTCACCCTCATCGGCCAATTCGATTTCAACTCCCGCCCGGGTGAAGTAAAATTCGGCGAGTACACCGAAGGAGCCCCCTCCTTCGAGCGCGTTTACAAAAACGCCCGCGAACGCTCCCCCGACTTCCTGGCTACTCAGTCCCAGATTAAACAACTTGAGATCGACGCCCGCAGTGCCAAACAAGCCGCCCTCCCCGGCCTCAACCTCGACACGGGAGTCGGCTACACCGCCACCGAGCGCTCCTTTAGCGACGCCATCGGTAATCTCCCCGAAGGAAACGGCTACAACTGGAACGTCGGCCTCTCCCTCACTGTCCCCTGGGGCCTGCACGCTGATAAAGCCCGCTACCGCAGCGCCAAATCCAGCCTGCTCCAACAACAGACCCGCCTCCAGCAGCTCGATCAGACCCTGCTCGTCAATGTCCGCACTTCCGTGCGCGCGGTAGAGACCAACATCGCCGCCGTCGAAATCGCCGGCAAGGCCACCCAGCTTAGCAACAAACAGTACGAGCTCCAAAAAGCTCGCTTCGACGCTGGGCTATCGACCAGCCGTCTAGTCCTACAAGCCCAGGACGACCTCGAAGCTGCCCGCGTCAACGAACTCCAAGCCAAGGTCAGCCTACGCGTCGCCCTCGCCGAACTACACCGCATCGATGGCAGTTCACTTGAACGCTACAAAATCGGCCTGCCCGAGTAAGGCTTTCGCACAAATTGCATCACTGTAGGCGGGCCCAAGGCCCGCCTTTTTTTTCAACTTTTAATCGCGCCACGCTAACCACCACTCCAAATTACATCTCTATCATGCCGCGTCCCGCTCTCATCGTTCGTGCCGCTCTCTGGCTTTGGTTTGCCGCAGCCATCGCGGGAGGCTATTATCTCATCCTGCAACGTCTCGCACCGATCGCGCTCCCCACAATCATCCTAGGACTAGCCACCCTCGCGCTTTACGTCTATTTTCGTCTACCCGGCCTCCGCGATTGGCTGGACAACCTCGACCCGCTCACGCTCGTCCAACTTCA
>CANHAH010000153.1 GCA_947458705.1 Opitutia bacterium
AGAGTCGGGCGAGATCGACGCTGATGATTTGGGAAGGACCGCGCGAGCCGCGACGCGCGCCAGGTACGGCCGGGGCGTTATCGGTAAGAGGAGCGGGTGGGGCTTCGCCAGGAAGCGGGAGGGTGCGCAGATAATAAAGATGCATCGAATGGTCCGCGAGGCAGAGCATGCCGGTGTAACCGTTTTCGGTGACTTGGACCATCTCACCAGTCGCTTCGTTGACGGCCATGGCTTGGCCTGGGACGCGGTTGGAGCGGAAGACGAGCCATTGCCCGTCGGAGGTCCACTGGTGATGGGTCTGGTAAATCTTGGAGTCGCCCGCGGGTTTAGTAGTAAGAAACGTGAGTGGCACGCCGGTCACGGAGTCGATGACGACCTGTTTCTCCGAAGGGAAACGTCGGCCGATCTGTCCTGAGGCCTTAGCGGAGCCGATGATTAAATATAAAACGCAGAGGAGTGGCAGGGCGAATCGGTAGAACTTGGGGTGCATCGTGGAGTGAAATTTATAAGGCGAAAAATTTAGTCAGATGGTTGGCCGGTTGAAGCGTGGCTGAAAAATTAAAGACTTAAGGAAGGGCGACGTCCCAGATTTTGGCGCGGCGGGACGTGCCGGTTGGGCTGGTGACGTGGAGAGTGACGATGTAGCGATCAGCTTTGGCGTAAGTGTGGAGCGGGTTTTGCGTGTCGGAGGTGATTCCGTCGCCGAAGTCCCAACGCCAGGTGGTCACCGGGCCGACGGATTCATCTTGGAATGCGACGAGGCGGCGCGCTGGGTCTAGGACCTTGAAAGACCAGCGGGCATCGAGTGCCGGCGTGAGCGATGGTTCGAGCGGCATGAGGCGGAAGGCACGTAATTCGGATGCGTTGCCGTACATCGTATGCTTGCTGGAAAGATTCCAGAAGCCGGCGGAGCCCTTGGCGTTCACGTCGTCGTAGTCGATCACGGCCCAGCTAAGACCGATGAGTTTGTTTTCGCGTAGGACCGATTCGACGGCGCGCGCGGGGCCTTCGGGGCCGGCGTAGTCGAAGGGCGTGATCCAAAATTCGAGCGTGTATCGGCCGGGCTCGCCGGATTTGAAGGAAAAATTTTGCGCGGCGTTGGCCCAAGGAAGTTCTTTGATCCAGGGCTGCGAGCCCCAGGCTAGACACCAGTCTTTGCCGATGTGCGGAGTGAAAATATGGTAGTTTTGGGCATGTACTCCGTGGAATGGGAAATACGTTTCAGCTGCCGGCAGGGTGTCTTTATGGGGATGTTGACGGTCGATGAGCGGGCCGCCGGAAGCGTCGCCGTCGACGACGAGTTCAAAGGTGTCATTGTGGAGATCGGCTCGGGCGAAATCCCAGTAGTTGTCGGTGGCTTCGTACAGAAAGTAGAGCCGATTGAGGCCTTTGACCCAGCCAACGCGTACGCTCACCTCGAGGTTGCGAGCGTCAAATTTTTGTTTGCGGGTGGAGTCGTCGGTGAGCTGATCGGAGCCGATGACGTAGCTGGCTGCAACGAGCGCCCAGTCAGAGGCGTCGCCATCGATACGAGGTATTTTATCGGCGGGGAATTGAAAGATTTTGAAGACCGACTCGGGGCGATCAAAGGCGAACGTGCGGGGGGGCGCGGTCAGACCGATCGCGAGGCTGGCGAGCGCGTAATGGAAGAAACGTGTGCGTGAGGTAAACATGGGTAGCATTACTGCGACGAAAAAACTACGAGAAGGCGCCGGGATCAGGGCGGAAGCGTTGCGGAGAAATCGGGGTGAGCCCATAGTAATTGTTCCCAACCGAGATTGCGGCCGCTGGGATCGTTAAACTCGAGAATACTGCCGTAACCATCGCCCAGTTTTTTGAGATAAGCTGCGTAAAATACCAAAGTGCCGGCTTCGGGGCGTGGGTAGACAATATGAAAAATGAGATCGTTTTCGTCGCTTAATTCGACCGCGACCTCGCGCGGTTTTAGCGGTTTGCCCTTGGCGGTGAGCTCAAAAAGCGTCGCACCGGTGCGTTGGAAACGCGGTCGCAATTCGAGCCAATGGGCTGGCGTGAGCGCGGGCAAACTTACTTCCGAGTCGACAAGACGGACCGCGGTGGAGGCTGCGATCGTAAAGATGAGCTCAAGGCGGTCTGGGTGCAGCGTGGCGCTTGTGAACGCGTCGTACGGATCGTGAGCTCGGGCTGCTGGACCCGAGGCGCAAAGTGCAGCCGCGCAAAATAAAAAAACGCGCACCCAATGGCATAGGAGCCTGGCTTCTTTCACTTTTTGGCGATCACGAGGCTGATGTTGGGGCGCGGCGCGGGTTTCATGTCGGCGCCCAGGAAGAAGCCGGTATGCGGCGGTTGGTTGTACGCGACATTTTGCCATGCGATGGCCAAGCGATATTGTGGATCGTGCATCAAAGTGTGGAGGCGATACTCAGTCGTAAGTGTGGACGAGTAGATGCGGAGCTCTTTGTTGTCCGTGGTGCGTAGGATGACTTCTTCGCGCCAGTCGCCTAGAATATCGGCGCTGAGCGCTGGGGTGGACTTGGTGCCGTTGTTGGACGAGCAATCGGCGGCGGTGAACAGCGGGTTGGTTGTCTCTGTCTGCCAGTCCCACTTGGAAATAGTGTTGCCGTTGAGTAATTCACGGAGGAGGTCTCCATCCCACCAGACGGCGAAATTGCAGGAGGAGGGGTTTTTATCGGAGATTTTCCCCCCTTTGACGTTGTAAATTCCACGAAGGAGCGGTCCGCCAGAGCCCCACATTTCGGCGCCGGTGTGGCGTGGATCGATATCGAAAGCCACGCCGCGGCCTACGTCCGGCGACGCTTCGGAGCCGTCGGGTTTACCCCAGATCATCGCTCCGCTTGAGGCATCGCGAAATTCGAGGCCGAAGGGGTGCTTGGGGTTTTCGTGGACGTCGAATACTTCGAGCCCAGGACGATTCGGATCGAGATCGGAAACGTGCATCGCATCGCCATGACCGAGCTTGGTGGAATAGCGTGGCGTGCCATCGCTGTTGATGCACATGGCCCCGTAGATGATTTCATCGCGACCGTCGCCATCGACGTCTGCCACACTTATCCCGTGGTTGCCCTGTCCGCGATATGGATTGGTTTTGTCGGCTGGGCCGTACTTGTCGCTATCGAAGACCCAACGTTGGGTCAGTTGGCCTCCGCGCCAATCCCATGCGGCGAGCACCGTGCGGGTGTAGTAACCGCGACACATGACAACACTGGGGTGGACGCCGTCGAGATAGGCAACGCAGGCGAGGAAGCGGTCCACTCGGTTGCCGTAGCCGTCGCCCCAGTCCTCAATGTTGCCGCGGGCGGGTACGTAGGGTGTGGTGGCGAGGGCCTTGCCTGTGAGGCCCTCGAAAACAGTGAGGAATTCTGGGCCAGCGAGGACGTAGCCCGCACGGGACGCGACTCGGCGGCCGTCGGGAGTGATGCGGCTGCCGGTTTTATCGTTCGATGGGACGAAGGCGTCAGCCTGAGTGCGAAAGTCGGCGCTGGGATCACCGATAATTTTTCCAGTGCCATCGGTGGTGCCGTCGGCGGTTTTACAGACAATTTCGGCGCGGCCGTCTCCGTCGAGGTCGTAGACCATGAATTGGGTGTAATGAGCGCCGTCGCGGATGTTTTTTCCTAGGTTGATGGTCCAGAGAAGTGTGCCGTCGATTTTATAAGCTTGGAGTAGCGGTTCGTCGGTGATCCCCGCTTGGGAGTTGTCGCGGGCGCGTCCGGTGAGGTGCACAATGAGTTCGTACTCCCCGTCGCCATCGAGATCGCCGACCGAGGTGTCGTTGGCGGTGTAGCCGGTTGGTGCTAGCAGGCCGATGGATAGATAGGGGCGCGCGGCGGCGGAGGCGGTGATGGTGGCAACGGAGGTGCGCGGGCTCGGAGCTTGCTCGATGCCGCGGAGCAACGAGCGGACAAAATAGGAGTTGGTTTTTTCGGGGTCGAAGGTCGTGTCGGTGAACTGCGTGGCGCCGTTGAGCGGGGCGGTGTTGAGCTTTAGGGGAGGGGTGTCTTCAGCGGTGCGGTATAGATTGAAGGCGAGGTCGGTGGGCTCGGTGCCAAGGAGGCGCCAGGAGATGACGATTTTTTGAGGCTCGGTTTTGAGGGCCACGACACCGCGGCCTAGATTTTCCATCTGGCGCGGTGCCGGCTGCGTCACGCTGGCCGTATGGCTGTTGGAAGCACAAACGCAGACGATTAAAAAACAAACCAGAGGCAGATAAAGTAGGCGCGTTAACATAAGGGGTTTGTAAGGCAAACGCCCCTGGCGCGGTTTTGTTGCGCTCAGGAACGTCGGACAGTACGGACAGATAGCATCTGGGTTGGCGCTTTGAGAGAGGTATGATAAAGGGTGAAAATCAGGGTGAAGGTAAAACAAAAGTTAAAGACCATATAAGGACACACTCGAGTCCGTTCGCTTAGAATCGCGAACGGGCGGAAGGTAAGGTCGAAGTTAGGCGATTTTGGGTGGTTTTCCCTTAGTCCTGGAGAGCGAAAATCGAGCCGAGGAGGCCTTTGCTGCCGGTGGCGCTGGTTCAGGCCTCGACGCGCGATTTCATGATCACCCTCCTCCTGACAAGACCGTGCTCGCCACGAACTGCAATTGGTTTAGCGCCGCCGATGCATCTGCGATCGAAAACGGTACCTCGCCGGGCACAACTCTCGGCGAGCTCAACGTTGAGCCGTGATTATTCCGGTTTAAGCGAATCGGATGGGAGCAGAGTTGACGGCGTACGAATGCGCCGACAACTCTCGGTTAACCCCAGTCTGCATGCGCCCCATTGTACAAATTTCGTTGGACCTTACGGATCGTAAAGAAGCGCTCGAAACGGCCGCGTTGGCGATGCGTGCGGGCGTGGATTGGCTCGAGGCCGGTACGCCGTTTATTTTGGCCGAAGGCGTCCATGGCGTGCGGGCGTTGCGGGAGCGTTTCCCCGGCGTGCCGATCGTCGCGGATCTGAAAATCATGGACGGGGGTTATCTCGAGGCCGAGATGATGGCCAAGGCCGGCGCGACGCATGTCGTCGTCATGGGCCGCGCGCACGCAGAGACGCTCAAATGCGTCGTCAAAGCGGGGCGTGATTACGGCGTCAAAATCATGGGCGATAATCTGGGCTTTCCCGACATGGTCGCGGGCGCAAAATTTATCGAGGATCTCGGCTGTGATTTTGTGATTCACCACATCGGCTACGACGAGCGCCGCGGCATCGCCGCCGCGGGACGACGCATGCCGAGCCCGCTCGATGATCTGCGCGCGGTGGTGGCGGCGGTCAACGTGCCCGTCCAAGCCGTGGGTGGTCTGACGCTCGAGCAGGCGGTGCGCACT
>CANHAH010000154.1 GCA_947458705.1 Opitutia bacterium
TGAACTGGCTGGAGCAGTATTGGCACCTGAATTTACTTGAGCGCTGTTTTTTGTTCCACCGCTGTGGAGCTCAACCTTGGACTTGAGTTCCACGACCAGACGTTCGGCGGTTTTTTTACCAATACCTGGGCATTTGGCCAACAAGCCAATATCACCACTACGAATCGCTGATTCTAAGGATTCCACTGAAAGGCGGCTCATGATTCCGAGCGCACTCTTAGGTCCGATTCCCGTAACATGGTCGATCATGAGTCGAAAAAAATCTCGATCTGCGATGGTCGCAAAACCGTACAAAGTTTGCGCGTCTTCCCGGTAAATTACGTGTGTGTGCAATTTCACTTCGCTGCCTGCAGCCGGAAGCTTCTCTGCACTGGTGAGGGGGATGTTAACCTCGTAGCCGAAACCATTCAACTCGATGATGGCATGCAGTGGGGTGGCGGAGGTGAGAATGCCTTTAATGGAGGTGATCACGATGATAAAAACTCGGCAGTGGCGGTTTACTTCAAGCCGAGCACATCTTGCATATCGTAAAGTCCGGCTTTGCGTCCAACGAGCCATTGAGCTGCACGCAGGGATCCGCGTGCAAAAATACCGCGATCGCTGGCCTTGTGCGTCAGTTCTAAGCGTTCGCCGAGTGCAGCAAACATGACGGTGTGATCGCCTACCACGTCACCGCCGCGAAGTGCGTGAATTCCGATCTCTGTGGGGGTACGCTCGCCGGTGATGCCTTCTCGGCCGTGGCGTAAAGCCGACGTGGTTAGCTTGCGCTCCTCCATGATAATCTCAAGCAGGCGAGCCGCGGTGCCACTGGGAGCATCCTTTTTGAAGCGATGATGCATCTCGACTACTTCGACATCGTAATCCGAACCTAGAATCGCCGAGGCTCGACGTGTAAGGGCAAAGAGTAAATTTACGCCGATAGAGAAATTTCCCGCCCACACGCAGGGGACCTTTTGAGCCAGGCTAAGTAAACGTGTTTTCTCTTCTGCGGAGTGACCGGTGGTACCGATCACAATTGGTTTTTTGTGCTCTAATGCGAGTTCAAGCAAACCCTCAGTCGCTCGATGCGAGCTAAAGTCGATGATAACATCACACGCGGCAATATGATCGGCGACCGCATCATCCGCATCCAAGCTCGCGCAAAGGGTGACTCCAGCTTCAGACGCGGCAGCGGCGATTGCTTGGCCCATGCGACCGCGCGAACCATTCAGTAATGCTTTAATAGACATTGGAGTTTTTTAACGGTCTAGCGCTGACAGGACTAGGGTTAATTTCTGCGCACTCTCTTTACTGATTTCGCTTAACGGTAAACGGACCTCCGCGCTGCCGATGATACCCGCCCGCACCAAAGCAAATTTGATCGGACTGGGATTAGACTCGATGAAGATCGCTTTGAACATTGGGTATAAGCGACGATGCGATTTGAGCGCCTTGGTGAAATCTCCAGCCAAAGCGAGTCTAACCATGTTGCTGATGTCGCGCGCATAAAGATTTGAGGCCACACTGATCACGCCCTCGGCACCCACGGCCATGAAGGGCAGGGTGAGGGAGTCATCTCCGCTAAGAACGGTAATGTCAGCGCCGAGCGCGTGTTTGAGTTGATCGACACGATCCACGCTGCCGCCTGCCTCCTTGATCCAGCGCACATGTTTATATTTCGCGCGCAAACGTTCAACGACTGGTATGCCAATCTCGATACCACAGCGCCCAGGGATGGAGTAGAGAATAATCGGTTTATCGGTGGCCTCAGCGACAGCACTAAAATGCCGGAAAAGTCCTTCAGCACCGGGTTTGTTATAATAGGGCGCCACAACCAACATGGCATCAGCCCCAACGGCATGGGCCTGCTGTGTGAGCTCGACCGCTTCCTGAGTGGAGTTTGAGCCAGTACCAGCAATGACAGGTACGCGCCCACGCGTCATTTCCACGGTGGCCTCGATTATTTCAATATGTTCTTCGTGATTTACCGTCGGTGATTCTCCCGTGGTGCCAACAGGTACCAAGCCGTCGATCCCTCCACGAATCTGGTGTTCAATCAACCGCTTAAGATCGCCATGAGCGATCCGGCCCTTCTGAAAAGGCGTAACAAGTGCGGTGATTGTACCGGTAAGCGGACGTGTTTTCATGAAATGTTTGCGTTGTTTTACAACAATCTTGAGTAATCCTGCGTTGCAATTCGTTTTATGACTGCTGGTAGTCAATGGCTTTCCGACTTCCATCAAGATGCAACTGGTTCCTCGGGCTTTCGTTTAATAACGATAACAGCCATCTGAGTAAAAAAGTGGTGTATATCTGCCTAGGTGGAAGGCTACGATTTTTGGCGATAACTTAGGGCAAGGCCTGTTTTTGGGGGCATTTTTTTGGCAAAAATTAGCCCACCAAGAGGTATTCTAATCGGCCCAATATTTTTAGGGCTTGGATTCACAGTCGTCGGGCGCTTGTCTTAGCGGTTTCTACCATGGGATTGGCATTATTATTCGCAGGTCAGGGTGCTCAAAAAACGGGCATGGGTAAATCGCTTTACGCGGGTTCCCCTGCGGCGCGCGCGCTATACGATGAAGCCAATCGGGTTTTGGGCTGGGATCTCGCTCACATGAGTTTCGAGGGCCCTGATGCCGCCCTCACACCCACCAAAGTCTGTCAGCCGGCGCTTTTCGTGCATGGAATGGCGTTACTTGCGGCTCTGCGCGAACAAGGCAAAGCATCCGAAATCAATTTCGCCCTCGGCCTAAGCTTAGGTGAAGTCACAGCTTATGCCGCCGCAGGCGTTTTCGACTTCACCACGGGATTGCAGATAGTGGCCGAACGTGGACGGCTGATGCAATTGGCCTGTGAGCAAACTTCAGGCGCCATGGCGGCGGTTATCGGCGAAGAGCGCACCAGTGTTGCTGAGCTCTGCCGCGACTTCGATGTCGAAGCGGCCAACTTCAACGCACCCGGACAAATCATTATTTCAGGTGAAAACACCAAAATCGCCGCTGCTGTCGCGGGCGCCAAAGAGCGAGGAATGAAAAAAGTCATCCCCTTAAACGTTGCCGGTGCCTATCACTCGCGACTCATGGAGCCGGCCCGTGTGGCATTTGCAGCTTATCTCGAAAGCGTGCCGTTTGCGGCTCCAAAATTCACGGTTTTCACCAATACAACGGGTCAAGTAATCGCCGATCCTGCGGCCATCAAAAATGCCTTAGTGAAACAAGTCGTTTCATCCGTGCTGTGGGAAGATTGCATGCGCCAGGCTGCAGCGACCGGGGCGAGTACATTTTGGGAACTAGGACCGGGAGGCGTATTGGCTGGATTGGCCCGTCGCACCGAAAAATCCTGGTCTGTAAAAAATTTCAGCGAATTCACCGACCTTTCTAATGCCTGAGCCGATGTCTGCCAAAAACACCCGCAATTTCTGCATCATCGCCCACGTCGACCATGGTAAAACCACGCTTTCCGACCGACTGCTTGAGCACACCAATACCGTTTCACAACGCGTACTAACCGCGCAGCATCTAGATTCGATGGACCTCGAAAAAGAACGAGGCATCACGATTAAGTCCCACCCGGTCACTATGACTTATCGGGCGAAAGACGGTCAGGACTACAAACTCAACCTCATGGATACGCCGGGACATGTGGACTTCTCCTACGAAGTTTCGCGCAGCTTGGCTGCCTGTGAGGGTGCCGTCCTGTTGATCGACGCGGCCCAAGGCGTCGAGGCGCAGACCGTCGCCAACGCCCATTTGGCCTTCGGCCAAAACCTGAAAATCATCCCGGTTATCAACAAAATCGATCTTCCGAGTGCTAATCTCGAACTGTGCACCCGCCAACTAGAGGACATTCTCACGATTCCTGCGGAGGAAGCGATTCTCGCTAGTGGAAAATCCGGGATCGGCATTGTAGATATTCTAGAGGCTGTGGTAGCCCGCGTTCCTTCACCACGCTGGAGCGATTATCCGCAGGCTAGAATATTGGTGTTTGATTCACTTTACGACGCCTACCGTGGCTGCATCGCCTATGTGCGCGTGTTCTCGGGCTCGATCAAAGCGCATGACATGATGATGCTCATGAGCACCGGCCAAAAAGCTGAAGTGAAAGAAGTCGGCATTTTCACTCCGAAAATGGAGAAATGCGCGGTACTGAACGCCGGCGATGTCGGTTACATTGTCTCCAGTATCAAGACTCCATCCGAGGTGAAAACCGGCGATACCATCACCATCGCTGCACGACCCGCCACGGAAATGTTGCCGGGCTACAAAGAAGTTCGCCCCATGGTTTTCTGCGGGCTGTACCCCTTGGAAAGCGACGACTACGAAAAATTGAAAGCCGGCCTCGGCCGCCTCCAACTCAATGACGCAGCTTTCGTGTATTCCTCAGAAAGTTCACTCGCATTGGGTTTTGGCTTCCGTTGCGGTTTCCTCGGGTTGCTCCACATGGAAATTATTCAGGAACGCGTTCGTCGCGAGCATGACGTAGAAATCATCTCCACGTACCCGAGCGTCATTTACCACATCGTTAAACAAGGCGGAGAAGAGATTGATGTGGATAATCCCGTGAACATGCCCGATCCCGGCACGATACTAGAAATCCGAGAGCCGACGATTCGTGCTTCCATAATCATCCCCAACGATTCGATGGGAGACATGCTCTCGATCATCATGGAAAAGCGTGGGGTCTGCGAGCATACTGACACGCTCGATATGAATCGAGTAATGCTTCGCTGCGTTCTTCCGCTCAACGAAATCCTCGTCGATTTCAACGATCGCCTCAAGAGCGTAACACATGGTTACGGTTCCATGGATTACGAACTCGGCGATTACATGGCTTCGGACCTTGTGAAGATGGACATCATGATCAACGGCGATCCCGTGGATGCATTTGCGTGTATCGTCCATCGTGAAAAGGCCGAAGCCAAGGGCCGCCAACTTTGCGAAAAACTCGCCGAGATCATCCCTCCCCAGATGTTCAAAGTCGCCATCCAAGCCGCTATCGGTGGTAAAATCATCGCACGCGATAACGTGAAGGAAATGCGTAAGGACGTCACTGCAAAGTGTTATGGCGGTGACATCAGCCGCAAGCGCAAGCTCCTCGATAAGCAAAAAGAGGGTAAAAAGAAAATGAAACAGATCGGCAAAGTTTCGATCCCACCGGATGCCTTTATTAAGGTTCTCCAAAATAACTAAATTCGTTCCGCCATGTTTGGTTTTTTCCAGTCGCAAGATAAGAAAATGCTCGAGAACGCCGAGAACTGGCTCGAGCTTGCCGAGAAGATCTATCATTTCCGCCGCGACGTCTTGCCCACCGCTCAACTCGGAAAACTCA
>CANHAH010000155.1 GCA_947458705.1 Opitutia bacterium
GTCTTGGTGACGGAGGAACTCACCGTCCAATTTTTCGTGGGGTTGAAGTTGATTTCGAGTTCATCGCCCTTGGACTGCGCGTCCATGACCGCGGCGTAGGTGTTGTTGGCCACGATGGACTGTAATCCATTATACTGGGCCAAGGGCATCTTGATGGCTGCGGCGATTTGCTCGTTAGTGGCGACGCCGCCGGTACCGAGACCGTTGAGCCAAGCGGTGGTTTGGGTTCTCAAGTTCCATGCATCGGTCGCGACAAATCCCTCGTAGCGCAACACGCGCTGGGCCATCGTGGTGATGTCTCCATTGCGCAGGTTCAGTTGCTTGGTATCGAAATGATTGTAGCGGATGGAGAGGCGGCCATCGAGCATCGTCATCCATAAGCCCATGTCCTTGCTGGTGCCGGTCTGATTGGGCAGGGGGTTGAGGAAAAGATCGAAAGCCGGGCCCTGCGCGATGAAGTTATCCGATTTATTGTAGGTGAGGCTGAGGCTGCTAGCGGCTTCAGCAAGGAAGCGGGTGACGCCGTTGCCGCCGTTGACTGCAGATTTGAGGAAACGTAGATCGCGTAGCGGGCGAGCTACAATAGACATGGACTTTGTCTTGCCCTTGGCCTCACGCCAGCCGGGCAACCATTTGTTGGACGCAGCGAAGTCGTAGGCCCGGAGGTCGGAGGTCAGAGTAGCGAGGGGGGCATTGTGGTCATAGACGAGGTCTTCGCGCAGACCGAAAGTCCCTACGAGTTTACCCTCTAGAAACGTGCTTTGGAGGACGCCGCCCTTAGTTTTAATGACAGTCTGAACGTTAGCGCCGCCGCCGCCGCTATCCGGACTTGGGGTGAAGCCGATCGCGGATGCGTCCTTGATCATAGCGCCCGAAGAGGGACCCCAGACGTAAGGTACGCTCACGCCTTCTGGAAAAAAACTCGGGGCATATTCAATGCCACCACCGACGGTATTCCCAACGTAGTATTGCTCGTTCACGCGTGCATAGTTGCCCGGAGCAATTCCGTAGCGCGGGTCTGGGATGGATTGCTGAACGCGGTTACCCAAGGGGGTGTTGAGGCCGATGTATTTTTGCTGCCAAGCCAGATTGGTTCCTAAAGGGGAGTGGCGATAGGTGTATTGGCGGTTTTGTTGATCCTTGTACTCGTAATAACCCAACAGCTGTTGGGTGCCGAGCCACTTGCTGAAGCCTTTGTCTTGAGAGAAATCGATGCGGTAGACGGTCTGGGCTCGAGTGGTGTCCCATAACAGTGGCTTGTCGCGCAGGTAAGGTTCGTTGCTGCGTAAGTAGGGTCGGCCGAAGTACGGATTGGGTGTGCCGTCCAAATTCACTTGGTTCACATCGACTTGGAGCTGACCGACATTGCTGTTCACACTCGCGGGTCCCATAGGCTGATTTTCCAAGCGCTTGGCATCCTCGCGCAAGAAGGTGACTTGAGCCGCCAAGGTTTGTTTGGGCGTGTAGAGAATGACTTGGTCGAGCTGGGCTAGATAGGTGTTTACGTCGTCCCAGGACTTGCTGTTGCCCGCCAAGTTTATGCTTCGCCAATCATAGATGGAACGGTTGTTGATGGGTCTGGCTACGGAATTATAAAGCGGCTGCTGCGTAGCTGAGTAGGTCTCGGAAGGAGCCGTGGTCAAAAGGCCGATGCCGGTCGAGGTCGCAGCAAACGGATCAGTGGTCGCGAACGCGCCCGAGGTGTAGCGCGTCATGGCCCAGTAGGGAGTTTGGCCAGGGGCGCCGATTTGGAAGATCGAACGATTTTCTGGGCCACCGGCGATGAAGTTAGTTGGCGCCGCCGCATAGGGCGTGGTCGAACCGAGCACGTTGCCGTTGCCGTAAACTTGGCCGTTGGCTAAAGTGACCAAGCCGGTGACGGGATTCCAACCGGGTTTTCCAGAGGCTAACCAACCAGTGTAGTAATCGCGCGGCGTGGTGAAGTTGGGCCTTACCGCTGAGTTTTTATAGTTATACCAAGAGGCGGAAACAGTGGTGTTTTTAAACGGCTGGGCTTTGACCTGAAAGCTGAGGCGGCGAGTGTCCTCACCGGAGGGTTTGCGGACGAACCCGGTGTGTTGGTTGGCGTAGCTCGCTCGCACGGAGAGTTTTTGTTTAAGCAAAATCCGGTTCACATCCAACGAAGCGCGCCACCCATCGTAGCTATCCCCACGGGTTTCCACTCGAGTGAAATTGCGGGATAAGTTGGCAGTCGCGGGCACTTGATTGACGGTGCCGGAGGCGTTGCCCAGGCCGAAAATATTGGCGTTGGGCCCGCGGCTCAATTCAAGTGAGTCCATCCAGAGTGGATCGACGGGTACGCGTCCGGTAGTCGCGATATTGTTGAAAGCGATGTTGGCGTTGCCGATTCCACGCACGCGGTTGGCGTTGTTCGGATTGAGGCTCACTTGGTCGACCACGGCTCCCGTACGGTCGGTGTCGAACTGCGAATAGGATCCGGTGCCCTCGGTGCTCGCCATGTGATCGAATACATCGTTAATATCGAGCATCGCGAAATCGACCATCTGCTCCTTGGTCATCACCGTGATGGACTGACCGAGATCCTCGATCTTCGAGTTCATGCGCGTGCCCGACATCGAGTTGGCCGAGAAATAGCCCTTGTTTTCGGAGATCACTTCGAAAGGCGATAGCGCGATGACCTGATCGTTGTTGGCGCTGGGCGCGGTGAGGTTCTCCACCGAGGTTTTTGCCTTACTGCCAGCTTCCATCGCGGCGAGTTCTTCTGGGTCGAGTTTGCCGTTTCGATTGGTGTCGTATATAGCCAACATCGCAGCGCTGGGCGCTGGGGTGGACTGGGTTTGCGCCAGTGCGCATGTCACGCAAAGCAGTAACAAACTGCTGTAGGCGCCAATCGAGTAAGTTGCCTTAGGTAGGGATTTTTCAGGTCGTTTCATATTTAAAAAATTTATCGTCTGCCGCAGCGGCTTGGGCCGTTTACGGAGGGGGTGGGTAGGATGGGGGTTTTAAGAGGGCTTGTCTGCCGCTCCTGCGCGAAATGCTGGCAAATAAAACAACAAGGCGGGTTTTTGCGATACTATGCCCTGTTTAACGTGGTTAATCCACCGGTATTTTTATGCATAATAGCCGTAAACTAAGGGCCCGAACTGATATTGTCGGGAAATGGCGGAGAGGGAGGGATTCGAACCCCCGGGACCTTTCGGCCCAATGGTTTTCAAGACCATCGCGATAGACCACTCTGCCACCTCTCCGTGATGTAGCTTCAACAGCATCGCTGTAGTCTCGCCGCTTTCAATCGTGTTTTTTGCGGAAGTAAAATATCATCCACACGCCCACGGCGAGAATCGCGATCAACCACCAAACATAACGCAGTTCACGCGCGGCCACTTCCAGCCAGACCAAAGTCCGAGGGAAGAGCATTATGAGAATTAAAATGAGGCCTAGGCTAAAAAGTAGGCCGAGCTTGCGACGAGCTAACGGATTCATTTTTTCATCGTGGGGTTAGGTCCGGACGTGGGTGCGAGCGCGGGTGTGCCTAGTGGTAGAATAAAATTAGTGCCGGTATTTTCTCCGCCGCCACCGATCACTAGAGGGGCTTTGCCGTCCCATTTTTCCACGATCTGCAATTGGATGAGCCCAGGCGTGTCGCGAAGTGCCTCGCCGCGGATCCGGATGGCCTCAGCTTCGCCTTTGGCTTTGATGATGGCCGTGTCGGCTTCGATTTGTGATTTCTGCTGGGTGAAGCGGGCTTTTGCCGCCTCTTGTTCTTGCACCATTTTGGATTCGATCGCCGCCTCAAGCTCTTTGGACAGGGTAATATTCTCCAAGACAATGTCTTCTACAATTAATATGCCGCCGATTTTTTCTTTCGTAGCAACCAGTGCGCGGGCTTTAATTTCTTCGCGTTTTTTAACGATTTGCTCGGCACTTTGCAGGGCGGTGACTTCTTTTAGGGCCTCCTGTACACGAGGTGCGATTAGGCTGTCGAAGGGATCCCCTGCGAATTCCTTGTAGATTTTAACTACGGAGGCTTCCGGAATACGATAAAGTACCCGTAGCGCGATATTTACCTGCTGCAGGTCCGAGGAATAACATTCCGAAGGGAGGGCGCGGGCGAGTTGGCGGATGGGCACAGAAATAATATGCGAAACAAATGGTTGTTTGGCGCCGAAGCCTTCGGGCTTAAATTCATCGCTGACCTTTCCCAGTGTGACTTGGACGCCGCGAAAGCCGGGTTCAACCACGTAGGTGGATTGCGCGGCGGCAACCACCAGGACAAGAATGATGATGGCGACGCCCACGAGTCTAGCTAGTGTGTTAGGATGCATAAGCTCGAAATGACGAGCCTATGCTTATACCGCGCAACTGAATTAGCGTGGAAACAGACCGGCTCTTTCCATTCCTAGATTGCTCGGCGGGGCCCAATTCGCAAATTGAGTGCGTGGTTGTGAAAAAACATCTGCTCGTCGATGGGGCCAATATCCTGCACGCATGGCCGGAGTTGCGGGCGTTACTGCGGACCGAGCGAACGGCTGCGCAGGTTCGATTGGTGGGTGAACTTGCGCCAATTCACGATGGGGAGGGTGTGCGCGTGACGGTGGTGTTTGACGGGAGTGGAGCCGAGTTGGAAATCACGTGTCCGGGTGGGCAACAGACGTTTGCGGTGGTGCGTACGCCCAAGGGAATGACGGCTGATGATTTTATCGAGCGTTGGGTTGGTCGTACGGAGGCTGCGGAAACCTGTTGGGTTGCAACCGGTGATGTAGGCGAAGGGCGCACGGTCGCAGCGCTCGGCGCACAGTGGATCTCGCCGGAGGATTTATCGTCGTGGGCAGGACGGGCGGGTCGTGGCGTCACCGCCCAACTGGCTTCTAGTAAACGTAATAACGATCGGCAATGGGGCGCGCCTAAGACTAAATCAAGATGAGCGTTTGTATAGGTGCTGTTTCTGACGGTGGCTCAACCGCACACCCTCGGGTAGGAGGGCTGAGGATCCGACGCTTGCCGCTCTTGATCAGAGGGACCATGGCGCAATCGGCGTTAAATGGACTTACTCAGGGAGTGCTGGCTTGGGGCTAGCAGGATGTGGCTTAACGGTCGCTGTCCGTGGGGCGCGGGGCTTGACAAACTTTCCGCGCGCCCGATAGGTTCCGTGGTTCAATCAACCACACTTTGCGAAAAGGTGGGCCCTGCGGCCCGCTTTTTTTTTCCATAAAAACAACACTATGAGCAGCGAAATTCTGTCCGTCCTCGAATACATGGAGAAGGAAAAGGGCATTCCGCGTGCCGACA
>CANHAH010000156.1 GCA_947458705.1 Opitutia bacterium
GCTTCGCTTTCCCCTCGGCATCGACCGTCATTTCCAAACCGCTGAATAAATAAACCGCCCCCTCCAGCGCCGCCATCACGGCTTGCGCGCGGGTCGGACCAGGCCACGTCGGCAACGGCTGCCAACTTCTATCGGGTTTAGCCAGATCTAGCCGCCAAAAATCCCCGCTACTCAAGCGCACCGTGCCGGGCGCATAACCGCCCGCCATATAAAGGATCCCGTCTAGCCACGTCGCCACCGCACTCGTCCGCGGCGCGGGCAACTTAGGCCCCGCCTCCACGACGACGGTTTTACCATCCCAGCTCAGCAGTAACGTGTCTTGAAAAATATGCTCCGAATTTTCTCCGCCGATCACCCACACGCCCTCCGCCGTCGAAACCACCGCGGAGTAGGCGCGACCCGCGGGTAATTTACCCGCCGCCCGCCAAGCTTTCTCTCCCGGCGCCAACACGAAGATCTCGTCGTAGTAAATCTTCTTCCCGCCATCCCACGGCATCTTGTCCGGGAAATTTGCCCCGCCCGCCGCGATCAATACTCCGGCATGCGCTCCGGCGATGATGCCCGCCATGCCGAGATTCAGAGGATAAGTCGGTTGTTGGGTCCACGCCGAAGCCGCCGCGGATGCAGAACCAGGCGCCACCGCGAACAAGGGCGCAAACGCGAGACCACAAGGAGCGAGAAAACGAAACATGGGCGAAGAGGGATGGGGCGACATAAACGTCTGCAATTTTTTTGCCTGAGCCGCGAGATTGTTTCGCGACACCTTTATGTCACCCTCATCCTCTTATCGGACAACGCTGCTCAACTGGTCATATCACATGCCAATGATTCCCCGATTGTCCTGCAGCCCCAACTCCACCTATTTAACAATCTCAAATCCCATGCGTCCTTCCCTTATCCGCTCCCGTCTTCGTCAAGGTCTAGCCGCCCGCATCGCGTGCATGTATTACCCGACCACGATGATGCCCGCTCACGCCGCCAAAGCCGGCTTTGACGCCATCTGGCTCGACAGCGAACACAGCACCTGGGAACGCCACGAGCTCCAGCGCATGATCGCGATGCACCACCTAGCCAACATCGACTGCATCGTTCGCACCGGCAGCCGCAACGCCACCGATCTCTACCACCTGCTCGAAGACGGCGCGACCGGCTTCATGATCCCACTCGTCAACACGGCGGCCGAGGCTGCGTTCCTGGCTCAAGCCGTGAAATTCCCGCCGCTCGGCCAACGCGGCCTCGATGGGGCCGGTCTCGACAACAATTTCTACCTCGACGGCACCCTCACCTACCCAGCCGCCGCCAACGCCGAGACGTTTCTGATTGTGCAGATCGAAACGCCGGAAGCCCTCGCCAATATCGACGCCATCGCCGGCACGCCCGGTATCGACGGGCTATTCATCGGCCCGGGCGACCTCTCGCTGCGCCTCGGTTGCCCGCTTGATTGGACAAATCCTAAGATGATCGCAGCCCAAGCCACCGTCGCTGCAGCCGCAGCCAAACACGGCCTCGCCTGGGGCCGTCCGTCTGGCACCGCCGAAGATATCTCGTTACTCAAAAAACAAGGCGCGCAACTCATCGCCCACGGCAGCGATTTCGGGGCGGTTATGAAAATGCTACCCGCCTTCGCCCAGACGCTCAACGACAGCCTCGCGTAAAACTACAGTCCGGCGCGAACCGCCTGCGCAAAATCCACAAAGCGCTCGACCAGCGGAGTCTGAGCCTCGCCCGTCATCCGTATTAAGGAGCGTTCATCCTTAAACCCGCTGCCGGTGACGAGACACACCGCGTGTTCGTCGTGTGCGATTTCACCGCGCGCTACGGCTTGCTCGAGCCCCGCGAGTGCCACCGCGCCTGCCGGCTCGGAAAAAATTCCTTCTTCGCGAGCGAGCCGCGCTTGCCAAGACCACACGGTTTCATCGGCCACGACATAACCGGTGCCACCGAGGCCACGACAGGCCGCGAGGACGTCATCGCCGTCCAAAACGCTGCCCACCTGTAAACCGCTAATGCTCGTCGTCGAAGGCGTGGCCACGGCGCGGCTCCCCCCTGCGCGCAAAACCGAAGCGATCGTGTCGTTCCCCGTAGGTTGCACGCAATGCACGCGCCCCGACCCGCCCCAAGATTTCACGCCACGCGCAACCGCCAGCGTAAGTCCACCGCCACCGGCCGGACTAAAAATACTGAAACGTTCACCGGCCAGCGCCTCAGCGATTTCAAGTCCCATCGTTTCTACACCCGCCATGCCGCGCGGTGAAAAACAAAACGCACTCACTTCGAACCCGGCGTCCAGTTCGCTTGCGAGGCCGCGCAGACCCGTCATCACTTCATCAATGACCGCCGGGGATGAACCGAAATTTTTAATGCGAATTAACTGGGCCCCGTAAGCGCGCATCTGGCGTAACTTTCCTTCGGGCGCGCCTTCGACAATAGCGAGAAAACAACGAATACCCGCGCGGGCACAATACGCCGCCAAGGCCGCACCTGTGTTACCGCTCGAAGTCCCGAGACATGCGACGCGACCGTCTCGCTTCAAATGCGTAACCGCCGCGGCTGCGAAACGATCTTTGTATGAGCCGGTGGGATTACAGCCTTCGACTTTGAACCAGAGATTTTTCAACCCGAGCTCTGGGCCGATCACACGCGAGCGCACCAGCGGAGTCGCGCCTTCGCCGAGGGTCACGGCGTCTTCGCGCGGAGGCGCATCCCATTTCGCGGCATGTTTCCAGAGATTCATCGCGTAGCCTCCGTTTTCGACCAAGCTCCCCGCGGCGTGGCAACAAAGCCGGTCGTCATCGTCGTCGAAACGTTACCGCGCGCCGGCACCGTAAGGACCGCGCCCGCCCGCAATAAATCAGGCCAGCGCCCCACTGGCGAGGTGCTGGGCTGGAGCGTGATGATGTGACCTTCGCCCCAGAGCGGATACTGTTTCACACCCCCGCTACAGTTCCACGACCACGCGTAAGGAAAAATTTTCAGGTCCCACTCGAGCGCAAAACCGAGCTGGCGGCGCTGGTTCCACACACAGCCCCAACCGGCCTCGAAATCCGTCAACTGCACCGAATGGTCACGCCCACTTCCCGTCGGCGGTACGATACTGCAATCGCGCAATTTACCCCCGACCCGCTCCGGCACAAACGGCCATTTACCCCGATAACCGGAACGCAGTTGCAGACTTTCTGGCGCATCGGCCTTGAAGACGTTCACTTTTCTCGCCGGTGTAATTAACTGCGCGCCGTCCAAGAGCGGCCCACCCCAAGTCGGATGTTGTAACCAAGCGACGGGCAAGGGCTCGGTCCAGCGGTTTTCCAAAGTCTCCCGCCAGTGCATGAGCGCGCTATCGCGGCGCAAGGAGAGTTGACGGTGGTAAACAAGCGGCGTGCGCACCGAATGACCGACCAACGTCACGCGCACCTCTTCGCGCGTCGCAGCGATATCCGTCACGGCCCAGGGCAAACTGCGTAATTCACCGTGCGTGCCAAGAGGAGCGCCAAAATAATCGCCGGAAAAAAAACCGTTGGGCAACGAGACATACCAACTGCCGTCCATGACATCATACAAATCGCTGCCGTTGCGCGTGGGTTGGTCCAGCACGCGCACTCGTGGCGGTTGGCCGTAAAGATTACGCCAGATGATGTCCACGCCACTCGCTAGATCGATGTAGCTCACGATCGCGCCACCCATCTCGGGCCAAAGCGCGATGCGACAAAACGCATTTTCCATAACGAGTAATCGGCGAGCGCCCTCCGTGATCCAGCGCGCAACTGGTTTTCTGAGTTGGCCAGTCACGCGGGGTTGCGCCCGGCCGGACTGCGGTCGTATTTTTTCACGCGTACTCGTCTTTGTTTTTTCCATGGGTTTATCCTCGTCCAAATTTTCAATCGATCTTAAGAGCCTACCTCCCGGCTTTCACCAGCGTAGAATTTCCGCGCGCGGAGTCGGCTTCGATCTGTTCATCTGGCGTGGCAGCTATGGTCCCGTGTTGGTGCTCAATGGCGCCACGCACGGCGACGAATACGAAGGCCCCACGCTGCTGCGCCAATGGGCCGAACGCTGGCGCCCGCCATCGTTGAGCGGCACGGTGGTCATGATCCCCGTCTTGAATGAGGCCGCTTATTATGCGGGTCTCAGGTCTGCCCCCGCCGACGACGTGAATCTCGCCCGCGCATTTCCAGGAAAAGCTAACGGCAGTATCACGCAGCGGCTTGCGCATCTTTTCGACACCCAAGTGCTCGCCCAAGCCACGCATTATGTCGATTTGCACAGCGCCGGTCGCGCGTACGAATTGCTCCCGTGGACCGGCTTCATCAGCCACGAAGCGACCATCAACCGCACGCAACGCAAGATGGCTGCGTGCTTCGATGCGTTTTGGGGCTGGGCGGGACCGTTTCTGCCGGGTCGCACGCTGAGCGCGGCTTACAACCGTCGTATCCCCGCGATCTACGTGGAGTGTCGCGGCACGGGCGACGTCGACCCATGCGACCTGCGCGCGCTCGACCGCGGGCTTAAGCACCTGCTCGTGGCGCTCGGCTGCGTGCGAGCCAAACGACTGACTAAATTGCGTCCCCAAACTCTGCGCACGACCCGCGACGCCGATGAGGCGCATCTGCAAATCCATCATCCCGCGCCCCACAACGGACTTTTCGTGCCAAGCGTCAAAGTCGGCGCCCGAGTCCGGCGCGGCGCCACGGTCGGACTGGTTCATGCGTTGGGTAAATTGGGCGGTTCCACGATTCTCGCCGAACGCACAGGCCGTATCGTAATGTTGCGCATCCAGCGCTCGGTCCGCGCGGGCGACGCGTTGTGCACGCTCGCTCCGATCTAAGCGAAGCCTCATGCGAGCAAGCCGCCGTCTACGACCCACGTAACGCCAGTCACAAAGCGCGCCGCCGGCGAACACACAAAAGCCACGGTCTCACCGATGTCAGCGGTGCGGCCCCGACCCAGCGGCGTTTGGTTAACCACATCGCCGCCCGCTCCCTTCGCCGCGATGGCCGCATCCACTTCCGCCGTATTATCGAGCGCGATATCGCCCGGAGCGATCGCGACGACGCGAATACCGTCGCCCGCGAGCTCCTTAGCCATGGATTGAGTCAACGAAGTTAGTCCGGCTTTGGTCGCGGCGTACACGACCGCACCCATTTGCGGGCGCAGGGCGTTGATGGAAGAAATGTTAACGAGGACGCCGCCACCCGCGGCCTTCAGATGCGGCACTGCAGCCTGCGAACAAAACAAGACGCCGCCGAGATTCACGCGCAC
>CANHAH010000157.1 GCA_947458705.1 Opitutia bacterium
AACGCTGGGGCTGATTTCTCGCTCGGCTGCCAATGGAAACTCTGAGTGCTTGCGTCCCTTTTGGCCGGGCGATCCGGCCTCAACAAAAAATAAAACATGAAAACCACCCTACGCCTCCTCCTCGCGACCGCCCTTTTAAGTGGATCTGCCTTCAGCTTTGCGGCTGAGAAAAAAGACGAAAAAAAAGAATCAGCCACCCCGATGGGTTCCATTCGGCCCACTGGGGAGCTTAAAGCTCAAGAATTGCCCGCCCTGGCAAAAATATCCTTTGAGGCCGCCTTGCAAATCGCGCTCAAAGCCGCTCCCGGCGCTGTGATCAAAGCGGAACTTGAAATTGAAGACGGCAATCTGCTCTACTCGTTTGAAATTGTCGGCTCGGATAAGTCCGTGACCGAAGTCGAGGTGGATGCCGGCAACGGCAAGGTGCTTGCCATCGACAAAGACTAGGGGAGGCATCTTAAGGAGGCTCTGGCCTGATTTTCCGCCTAGCCCTTCTTTTCGTTCCTTCATGCGTCTTCTCCTCGTCGAAGATTCTCCTCGCTTACAACTCAGCGTCGCGACCGCGCTGCGTCGATCCGGTTATGCCGTCGACACCGCAGGCGATGGCGAGGAAGGACTTTGGCTGGCCGAGTCCCATAGCTATGACCTGCTCATTCTCGACTTGATGTTGCCCAAGTTGGATGGCCTCGAGGTGCTGCGCCGGCTCCGTGCCGGCGGACGTGACACTCACGTACTGTTGCTCACAGCTCGCGACACGGTGGCGGATCGTGTCGTTGGGCTGGAGACTGGGGCCGATGATTATCTCGTTAAGCCCTTTGCCCTGGAGGAGCTGCTAGCCCGCGTGCAGGCGCTTTGTCGTCGCTCCTACGGCTCGAAGAGCTCCGTACTCATCGTCTTGGACTTAGAAATTAATACCCTCGCTCGCACGGTGCGTCGCGCGGGCCGACTCGTCGATCTAACCAGCCGCGAATATCTCTTGCTTGAGTATCTCGCCCGACGCGCGGGCCAAGTGGTATCTCGTACAGAAATCGAAGCCCATATTTACGATGCGCGAGTCGATCCCATGAGTAACGTCGTGGATTCTGCGATCTGCGCGGTGCGTAAAAAAATTGGGCTGCCGCACGAGCCTCCCCTCATCCACACGCGGCGCGGATTAGGCTACGTGCTCGCTCAAATCATGACAGGAACTTCTACCCCGTGAACTCTATCCGTCGTCAACTCACCCGGCGCTTGCTCGGCACTACGCTCGGGCTGCTGGGCCTTGGCCTGTCGGCCCTACTGGCCGCCGCAGGTTACGCGGAGCTGCGTCAATTTGATCTGGCGCTACGGACCAAAGCACTGGCGATCAGTACGGTTACCACCGTCGCCCTCGACGGTGAAGTCCGTGTACAATTTACCGACCGATTTTTGCGCGACTTCGACGATAAGAACCCCAGTGATTTTTTTGAAGTTCGGCGGCGCGACGGCGCCGTGATCGCGCGTTCCGAATCTTTGGGCTCAGCGCATTTGCCGGCGCGCGTCGGAACATTTGATCAACCTAAATTCTGGTTTCTTACTCTGCCCAACGGCGAACCGGGGCGGGCCATGGGTTTTGTCTACAAGCCCAAGCCTCCGAAGGGAATCGAGGCGCCGGAACTAATGCTCGTTGTGGCCACCGACCGGGATGAACTTGATGACACCCTCGGGCTCCTGTTTTCTCTGGCGGCCCTATCCGCCGTGATCCTGGCAGCGGCCACTCTATGGGTAGTGCCTCGTGTGCTTCGACATGGGTTGGCCCCACTCGAAATGTTGGGTGAACAAGCCACGCAAATCGATGCCGGCTCGCTGGCCACCCGCTTTGCGGGGGATCTGCCTGCAGAACTGCAGCCCATCGCTGATCGACTCAACGCCCTGCTGGCGCGCCTGGAACTGTCTTTTGAACGCGAGCGCCGCTATAGCGCCGATCTCGCCCACGAACTGCGGACCCCCTTGGCCGAATTACAGAGCCTAGCTGAGAACGCCTTGAAATGGCCCCAAGAGCGTGATCCAGCGACGGACCACGAAACGCTCGCCATCGCCCGAGAAATGGAGGTGCTCGTTTCGCGGATGCTCACCTTGGCGCGCGGCGAGCAAGGTCAGCTCCCCGCTCAGTCTCAATCGCTCGAACTGGCCGGGAGTGTGCGTGCGGCTTGGGCCCCTTTCTCGGCTCGAGCGAGCGCCCGAGGGTTACGCCCAACATTTTTAATCGACGAAAATATCTTAGTCCGGGCGGATCCGCTTCTGCTCCGCTCAATTCTCGGAAATCTTTTTGAAAACGCGGTCGATTATGCACCCGAGGATGGAGCAATTTCAGTCGTGCTGACGATCCATGCTGGACAAGCCGAACTTGCGGTAAGCAATTCGGCTGGGACGTTAACGGAGGATGACCTAGCGCGGCTTTTTGAGCGGTTTTGGCGGAAGGAATCCGCGCGGACCGGGCTGGGAAATCACACCGGGCTTGGTTTACCTCTGGCTCGAACTTTCGCGGAGGCCATGGGTTGGACCTTGACCGCCTCACTCCAGGCCGAGGGCCGACTGAAACTTAACTTGGCGGGACCCCTGCTGGAGGCGTAGCGGTATCGGGCTGGGTCGCCCTCGCCCCGAAATCCAATTTAAGCTTCATGGTAGCCTCATCGAGGCTGATTTTAGCCGTGTAGGGTTTGCCGGATTTGG
Organism: Opitutia bacterium; assembly: GCA_947458705.1. Lineage (GTDB taxonomy): Bacteria > Verrucomicrobiota > Verrucomicrobiia > Opitutales > Opitutaceae > Tous-C4FEB. Next base: position 2,692 of record CANHAH010000157.1, read on the forward strand.
CGGAGATGAGTCCACTCACCTCGATTGGTGCGCCGTCTTTCCAGCCCTGCAAAACGGCGACGTAGTCGGCCGCACTGAAGGTTTTTCCGAAGGAATTTTTCCAGAGTTTTAAGCCCGGCCAGCCGGGCGCTTCGAAGAACATGCCGCCGTCGAGCATGAGTTTACCTGACTTGGGGCATTTCGTGCCTTTTACTTTTGTGGGCTCAGGGGTGTGGATGAGCAGTTTCTTGAGCGCCTCATCGATGACTAAGTCGGCGGCATAAACGCGGCTGCCGTTAGCGGATTTTAGATTTGTAGCAGGGTACGGTTTGCCCGCGACGTGGTGCTCGAGCAACGTGACAAATTCCGCGGCTGCCCACGGGCGGCCAAAGGCAGATTTCCAAAGCCGAATACCAGGAAAACCGGGGGCTTCGAAAAACGGACCGCGGTCGAGGAGCGCGGTTTTACTTTTCGGGCAGAGGGCCCCTTCGACGGGTGTGCCGACAGTAACGGGGACCACGGGATCGTTGAGGCCCGCACGGGTACTGCCGGAGATGAACGCGGCCTTCATCGTCTCGACGCTGGCGAGAAGCGCATCGAGAAATTCGGGTCGCGTCATGGGCGAGGTATTGCGCTCCATCTTTTTTAAGATGAGTTCCACTCCCCAGTCAGTTTGGCAGAAAGCAGGCTTGGAGCGCGCGGCGCGAGTTCACGGCAAAGCAGGCGGCCGTTTTCAGTGGAGAGAATTTTAGATTTTTCGCGCACCACAAAGCCGCGCAGAAGAATTTTTTCGATGATATTGGCCCGAGTGGCCGCGGTGCCTATACCCTTGTCTTTCATGATCTCCACCATGGCTTCGCGCTGTTCCTCAGGCGTGTCTTCGTCGAAGGTTTCGCCGGCGTATTTCATGGCGTCGAGCAGCGTGGCGTCCGTGAAATGCTCGGGCGGTTTCGTCGTGAGTTCCTTGAGCGTGACGGCGTCGAGCAGCTGCGTGTCGGTGATGGGCGGGAGGTCCTGGGTGGGTCGGGCTTCACGTTTTACCCAGCGGTTGAAGCCCGGGAAATCGACTTGTTCGCGCGTGGCTTTGAAGACGGCGGGCGCGTAGGGACCGGTGCCGCCTTCCTGCGTATAACGGCGCGTGAGGCCGCGGTATTTCGCGGCTTCGTCGAGGGCCATGAGGGTCGTTTGGACGACGGTGAGGAAGGCGAAGAGATCGTTGCCGGTGAGCGCGTTGATGCCGTTGACCTCGCCGGTGGGGACGAGGCCGTAGTGACCCTCGACCTGTTTGTCGTCGAAGGCGCGGGCGGCGGCGGCGACGCGTTTGGACATCAATTCTTGCTGCGAGAGATGCAGCGTGGGCCGCATCGCTCGCAGGTGCGCGTGGACGTCGACGAGCGAGGCATAGAGTTTTTCCTTCATGTCTTCGCGCAAGTAGCGACAATCGGTGCGCGGGTAACTGATCAATTTGGCGTCGTAGAGTTTTTGGAGAATCGCGAGCGTGTCGGTGGCGGTGAGGCCGAATTTTTTCGACATCAGTTTCTGCATTTCCTGTAGGTCGAAAGGCAGGGGCGGTTTCTCACTGCGCGTGGTTTTTTTCTCGGTGGCGCGATACGTCGCAGGCGCTCGGGCGGAGGCGGCGAAGGCCTCCCCCTTGGCCTTATCCCAGAAGACTTTTTTGTCGCGCTCGCTGCTGACGCTCGGGGCGCCGAGGAGTTTGATGCGCTCGGGCGCAGCGGCGTAGGCGTCGAGTTCAGCTTTGGCTTCGAGGCCGCCGAAGGTGCCGTGAGCTTCCCAGAATTTTTGCGGGACGAAATTGGCGATGAGTAAATCGCGTGCGACGATGAGGGCGAGGGTGGGGGTCTGCACGCGGCCGACTGACCAGACCTTCCAATCGCCGCGCCCGCGCGGGAGCGTTTTGGTGGCGAGGACGGTGACATTCATGCCGACCAGCCAATCGGCTTGGTCGCGGGTGAAGCCGGCTTGGGCGAGGCCGTTGTAGTCTTTGAGGGGCAGGCGGGCGGCGAAGGCTTCTTGCAGGCCGGAGACGGTCATCGTCTGCGCCCACATGCGTGAGTACGTGGTGCCGGCGGGCGCGTTTACGCCGCGCAGGGCTTTGCGAAAAATGACCTCGCCCTCGCGCTCGGCGTCGCAGCCGTTGACGATTTCGCAGCCGGCGTGCGCGGCGGCGGCTTGGCGGAGCATCGCGAGCAAGCTCTCGCCATCCGCGCGCGGTTCTTCGACGAAATCCCAGAGCTTGGTTGGCACGATGGGCAGATCGTGGACGTTCCACGCGCCGAATTTCGGGTCGTAGGTTTCGGGTTTGGCCAACTCGAAAAGGTGCCCGCGCGCGGAGACGACGGTGAGTTCGGTGCCGTCGGCCATCAGGCCGCGGTGCGGGCCTTGGCCGGTGAAATGTCCCCCCGTGAGTGCCGCCGCGAAGTCGCGCCCAGCAGCGGGCTTTTCGGCGACGAGGAGGATCTTGGGCATGAG
>CANHAH010000158.1 GCA_947458705.1 Opitutia bacterium
CCTGGACACGCGAAGACGACCTTCGCCACGATCATTTCCGCCCGGGCGGTTTTCATTTCCTCAAGGGCGGAGTCGATGCATCAGGCAAAATTACCGCCTGGCGCAATCACACTGTCCTCTTCGCCGGCGGACTCAGTGCGGATGAATTCCCAAGCCGTTTTATTCCTAATCACCTCGGACTCAGCAGCGTGATCGACAACGGTATTCCCATGGGTCCGTGGCGAGCGCCCGGCAGTTGCGTGTTCGCCTTCGTCTACCAGAGCTTTATTGACGAACTTGCCCACGCGGCCGGCCGCGATCCACTCGCGGTGCGTCTCGAAATCTTAGGTGATCACGGTACTGTTCCCGGTACCGGAGAACGCGGCACGCCCTATAATGCCGCTCGCATGAAAGCTGTAGTCAAACTCGTTGCCGAAAAATCTAGCTGGGGCAAAAAACTTCCTCGGGGTCAGGGTCAAGGCATCGCGTTTCACTTTAGTCACAGAGGCTACATCGCCCAAGTCGCCGAGGTAACCGTATCCAAAACCGGAGAACTGCGCGTGGATCGCGTCGTGTGTGTGTCCGACGTCGGCTCCCAAATAGTCAATCTTAGCGGCGCCGAAAACCAAGTTGAAGGCTCCATAGTCGACGGCCTCAGCGCCGCTTGGCGACAAGAGCTAAACATTGAGCGCGGTCGCATCGTGGAGGCTAACCTCGCCGAATATCAACTCCTACGCATGCCCGATGCTCCCCGGAAAATCGAGTGTCACTTTCTGCAAAGCGACAACCCGCCCACCGGTCTTGGCGAACCCGTGTTACCGCCGCTCGCGCCCGCCGTAGCCAACGCGATCTTCGCCGCCACGGGTAAACGCATTCGTCAGCTGCCGTTTTCGAAGACAGACATTAGCTGGAGCTAAATCCATCAATCAGCGGCGAGCCAGTAAACCGCTTTGGCGGCTGGCTCGCCTTTTTTTATCGCAAGCTCTCGAGGCGCATATCAATCACCACGTCGTACTCCGAAGTATCCAGCGGCCGATCCAAACTCGATTTAAACCGCATCGCGCGATCCGCCGCAACACCGGCAGCCCCCTGACTACGCAACGCTACACGGAGCATCTCTTTGGGACTCCACTCACAATCCGAAGAATTGGAGCCAAACTCATCAAGCCAGCGCAAGGGAGCGCGTGACTCACCAGCTTTTTCCATAATCAACAACACACGAGGAGATTTCAGTGCCGCCACGCGCAACGCAGCCTCCTCGATAATCGCTAACTCCGCGGCTTGAGGCTCAGAGAAAAGATACCGTGTATTCCAATAGGCGCAGGACGTCGCAACAAGCACACAACTTCCAAGAAAAAGCCGCCGCAGCCATTCCGGAAAAACATTGATAGGCCTGAGCACGAGCAACCAAACCACCGCCGCCAATGCCCAAAGGGTTCGATAAGTCGCCCACCGCTCGCTCGCTATCAGCGTAACACTTCCGGCCAGCACCAAACCAAACAAGAGCGCTCCAAGCCAAATTCCGGCGGTTGAGCGCCCACGTCGCCACGCGCTCCAACCACCACAAAGCGTGAGCAACACGCTTAAACTCGCAACCAACGTCCAACCATACGCCGTACGACCGGCTACGTCACGAACAACAAAAAGTCCGAATGCTTCCTGTAGATTGTGTTGAGCGTACCAAACAATTTTTGTCAGAGGAGCGGCCTCGAGACTCACTCGTTTTGAGGCCATAAAAATTCCGGTAGCGAACAGCAGTTTGATCACAACAAACGCGAGCAACAACCCACCAAATAAAATGAGCACGTGCCTCAGCACCCAACGTGCAGCATGCCGACCATCGAAATAAATTCCCGCTGCCACCACCGGTACGAGATAAAGCATCACATCGCTTTGATAGAATAGCGCCCCACTCATAACCAAAAAAACGGCGCCAATCGTAGACCAAAAAGTTTTCCGCACTGATGCATCCGCCAGCAAAAATGCGCTTAAGCCAAACACCCCGCCAAAAATATGAGGTCCACAAATCGCCCAAGCCACTTTGACCTGCGCCGAGGGCAAGAGAGCAATCAACAATCCAATCGCCGCGGCGAGTTCGGCCTGCAGTCCGATTTTGCGATGCAAAGCCCAAGCCATGAGTATGGCCACGACACTCGCTAGTCCCACGCCAATTGCCCGCAGATAACCTAGATTATCGACTTCTCCTACAACATTACAGACGCGGGCCAGGAAAAAACCGTACAGAGGTCGGCCTTGCGATGCGCAAAAATTTAAGGTCGTACGCAGATCATCCTGCGACTCGCGAAGCGTCGAGTAGTCGTCCCGAAATCCATAGCGATCGCTAAGAGCCGGTGCATAAGCGGCGAAAGGCAAAAGCCCGACCAAAGTCAGCAACAGCCAGAATGGCACAACTCGTGAGGTAACGACGTTGCACTTCATAGGAGCATCAAATCCCCTTGGCCGTCACCGACAGGCTTTGCGCCAATAAATCTCCCGTAGCGCTCTACCCAATCGTCGATCTTCTCCAAATAATAGCTCTCGTCATACGGAGCGCGGGTCGCATCAAACATTTCCACAGGGCGAGAGCGTTGCCAATCACTCGTCTGCCCCTTTTGTTTTGGCACGATGTAATAAGCGATTCGTTCACCCATTCGTGGTCGTGGATTCATCTTGAGCGCAGCCTCAGCTGAGGCCCGACGCGGTTTACCGCCCTCGGCGATAAAGCGCTCATAGGCGTCAGGATTCATGCTAAGCGACTCACTTTTCGCCACGTCGCTTACCGGCAAAGATCGAGCGGACAGTAAGCGTCGGTATTCTTCCAATAAAGCCAGCGGCGATTCCGCTTCTGCTCCCACCAAGTAGCGCAGTAATTGTCGGGATAATTTTTTGAGGTATGGCTCAATACCGCGCGAGCGCAGTGCACTACCGCGCAACGTCACTTTTTTTCCGTCGTAGAGCGCGTAGTTCTTAGCCTTGTAACAAAACATCGACGCATAACTGCCGTCGTATTCCAGCTCGATTCCGGGCGGCAGCGTCGGCGCCACCATCGCAAGTAACTGCTCTGGCTTTGAAAAATATCTTTCCGCGGATAGATAAATTCCATCCGTGTCCGCCTCGAGAATCATGCATCCATGTCGCGAAAACTCTTCGATAAGGGCCTGCAACAACTCGCGACCTCGCCGCGTCACTTCGGCCGCGAGTTCACCATCACCAAACCGTGCGCCAGAAAAACCAAGATAACCGTAAAACGAATTGATCAAAATCTTGAACGCCGTCTGACGGGCTTGGGCCTCCGCGCGCTCTTCGGCGGTAGTCGCGTTGCGCGCGAGGAGCTTAAATTTAAGGCGATACTCGCGCAAAGATTTGAGCAGGGGAATAAACACGCCGAGTGAATCATTGCGTGGATTACGTCCTATGTTGAGCAGCAGACTCGGATAAAGCGACGCAACGTCAAAATGCAGTACGTTTTTAAACACCCCTTCTTGATAACTTTTGGTGAAACCACCCTCGAAAGAGGCGGTATCCTGCGGCACAGGGACAGCTTGGCGGGAATGATAATATTCCTCTAGAAACAATAGATCGATCTTGGCCGTGGTCCCACGCAATGTCGCCTCCTGTAGCAAGATCGGGAATGTACGCGTCTGCTCAAAATAAGTCGGCAGCAACAGATCAGATAATCCTTGGGTCTCACGCAAATCGTCTTCTAGGTACGCACAAAATCGAGCTCGATCCGACCAAAATGTTTCCGCGATCTTCCCTCCGTCGAGGTAGGTACGCTCCTCGCTGTCTTCGTCGGTAATACCAAAATAAACCGCCACATCTTTGAGCCCATAGGCAGTGAGCTCCCGCGTGGTGACGTCGTAGAGCTGAACCAGTAAATAGGTATCCACCACTGTTCGACCGGGCAAATCACAACGGGGAAAATCAATCCATCTCTCGGCAACCTTGAGACGACTATTCCGAAAAGAAGCTTTTTGCCCGAATCGCCCCCAGGCGCAGGGCACCTTGTGTCGGCGGGCGCGTTGACGCAGGAAATCGAGATCGAATTTAAAGATATTGTGACCCTCAATCACGTCCGGATTAATCTCGGCTAGAGCGTTGTTAAGCTCGAGTAACAATGTTTTTTCCGCCGCATCCGAAGACTCACCTAGTAGTAGCAAACGGTTTTTGCCGCCGCAGCGTAACCCGACCGCCAAGACTCGGTCTTCAGGTTTACTCGCATCGCTAAAAGAGCCGTCGGTTGATGAAGTCTCAATATCTAACTGACAGCGACGCAATTGCCCAAAACTTAAATCACGGTAGAGCCGAGCGCGTTGCTGAATCAAAAATTGATTTTCCAGCGGCCGTATCGCATCGACACCAACGGTGGTCTTCACGCTTTTAATAAAGGCCTCGTAAGCCTCTAGCGTCTCGGCGTGTGCGAGGCGTGCATACGGGGCAGCTCCGCCCAAATCCTCGATTTTTACTTCTGTCGAAAATTTCGTAACAGGCCCGTTAAGCCATGCAAAAGGACGCAGCGTACCAGTCCTCTCGATGCGATCGCCTTCTGGCGTCGCGAGGGAAACATGGACTATTCCAGCGTCATCGACCCAGACGCCGCAAAGCGTCTCGGTCATCTGTACAGGCTCGTTCAGAACGGCCGCACGTAGACCATCACCACTGCCGTAATCGCCAAAACCAAGGCGAGCAGCATGAAAACACAGGATTGCTCGCGTTTGCGGTAAGCAAAGCCGGCAATCGCCGACAGGCCGAGCCAACAAACAAATTTAACGATAATCCAACCAGGAAAACCTAATTGTAATTTAGCCAAAAGGCCAAAACCACCGACCAAAGCGAGTACACTGGCGATACCCGTGATCATCATGACGCGACGCTTGGACTCGGCCGGTGCCGCAAAGGCGTAAAACGTGTAACCGAAAAGAACCAGCAGTGAACTGATGTGGAGGATGTGATAGATGATTGGGTTCATAAAAAATTGAAAATTGACACCCCGCCTGTGCCGTATGCCCAAAGGCTCAGGACCTTTTTAGGTTAAGGTGGGCACCTCCTCCGCAGCGTCTGCTTTCCGATTTACGGCCTAGCATCTTCCGCGACGGTCTCGGTTCCCGTAATA
>CANHAH010000159.1 GCA_947458705.1 Opitutia bacterium
GAGATGCTCGAGAAGATCATCGCCGCCGAACGCCCGTCCGCGCTCCTCCCCACCCTCGGTGGCCAGACCGCGCTCAATCTCTCCATGGAGCTCAACAAGGCCGGCATCCTCGCCAAATACGGCGTGGAAATGATCGGCGCCAAGCCCGACGCTATCAACAAAGGCGAAGACCGTGAGCTCTTTAAACAGTGTATGATCAAGATCGGCCTCGATGTCGCGAGATCGCGCACCGTGAAGTCGATGGCCGAGGCCCGCGAAGCCGCCGAAATGCTTGGCGCTTACCCGTTGATCATCCGACCTTCTTTTACTCTCGGCGGCAGCGGCGGCGGTATCGCATACAACAAAGAAGAATTTGAAGGCATCTGCGCGAACGGTCTCGATCTCTCGCCGGTCCACGAAGTGCTGGTCGAAGAATGTCTGCTCGGCTGGAAAGAGTACGAGATGGAGGTCATGCGCGACCATAAGGACCAATGCGTAGTGATCTGCTCCATCGAGAATTTCGACCCGATGGGCGTTCACACCGGTGACTCGATCACCGTCGCCCCAGCGATGACGCTCACCGATAAAGAATATCAAGTGATGCGCGACGCCTCGTTTGCCGTAATCCGCGAGATCGGCGTCGAAACCGGCGGTTCTAATATCCAGTTTTCCGTCGATCCGGTGAGCGGTCGCATGGTCGTCATCGAGATGAACCCGCGCGTTTCACGCTCCTCCGCGCTCGCTTCGAAAGCCACCGGTTTCCCGATCGCCAAGATCGCTGCTAAGCTCGCTGTCGGCTATACCCTCGACGAGTTGCGCAACGATATCACGCGCGTCACCCCCGCCAGCTTCGAGCCCACGATCGATTACGTCGTCACAAAGATCCCGCGTTTCACTTTCGAAAAATTCCTCGGGGCAGACACCACGCTCACCTCCGCCATGAAATCGGTCGGCGAGGCCATGGCCATCGGTCGCACGTTTAAGGAATCCATGCAGAAATGCCTGCGCTCACTCGAGGTCGGCTCCCGCGGATTCGGCGGCGGCGGCAAATTTGGCGGCGACGAAATTCTCGACGAAAAAATCATCAACGCAAAACTCGGCACGCCCAACTCTGAGCGCGTGTTTTACCTGCGCCATGCCTTCCGCGCCGGCTACAGCGTAGAGCGTATTTTCGAGCTCACGAAGATCGATCCGTGGTTCCTGCATCAACTCCGCGAGATCCACGAGATGGAGCAGGAGCTATCCACTAAGACGCTCAAAACGATCGATGTCACCACGCTGCGCCGCGCGAAACAGTTCGGTTTCTCCGACGCGCAACTGTCCCACATCTTTAAGTCCGACCTCAACGCGGTCCGCGCCCATCGTAAACAAGCGGGCGTTAACACCACCTACCGCCTCGTCGACACGTGCGCGGCTGAGTTCGAGGCATTTACGCCGTACTACTACTCTAGCTACGGCGACGAAAACGAAATCCTCCCGCCAAGCGGCAAGAAGAAGATCATGATTCTTGGCGGCGGCCCTAACCGCATCGGCCAAGGTATCGAGTTCGATTACTGCTGTGTCCACGCTAGCTTCGCACTCCGCGAAATCGGCTACGAGAGCGTGATGGTGAACTCCAATCCGGAAACCGTCTCGACCGACTACGACACCAGCGACCGTCTCTATTTTGAACCGCTCACGCTCGAGGATGTACTCGAGATCTACACCCAAGAAAAGTGCGACGGCGTGATCGTGCAATTCGGCGGACAGACCCCACTCAATCTCGCCACCGCCTTGAAGGCCAACGGCGTAAACGTCATCGGTACTTCGCCCGAAAGTATCGAACTGGCCGAGGACCGGAAAAAGTTCTCCGCCATTCTCGATGCCACCGGTTTAAAATCACCGGCCAATCGCACCGCGATGAACGAGGCCGACGCACTCAAAGCCGCCAAAGAGGTCGGCTTTCCAGTCCTACTGCGTCCATCCTTCGTGCTCGGCGGCCGTGGTATGTTTGTCGTTTATAGCGAGGAAGAATTCAAAGCGGTCGTCCGCCAAGCATTCGACGTAATGCCGGATAAACCGGTGCTCATTGATAAATTCCTCGAAGACGCGATCGAGCTCGACGTGGACTGTATCAGCGACGGCGAGACGAGCGTCGTCGGCGGCATGCTCGAGCACATCGAGTTCGCCGGCGTGCACTCCGGCGACGCCGCTATGGTGATGCCCCCGCACACCCTGAACGCCGCGATGCTCAACACCGTCCGCACCGCTACCTACGCGCTCGCGAAAGCGCTCAAGGTTGTCGGTCTCATGAACGTGCAGTTCGCGATCAAGGACAATGAACTCTACGTTCTCGAAGTGAACCCACGCGCCTCGCGCACCGTGCCGTTTGTCGCTAAAGCCATCGGCGTGCCGCTCGCGAAACTCGCCGCCAAAGTCATGACCGGCGCCAAGCTAAAAGACCTCGGCTTCACCCGCGAACAGACCCCCAAACACTGGTGCGTCAAAGAAGCCGTATTCCCCTTCGTCCGCTTCCCCGGCGCCACCATCGCCCTCGGGCCTGAGATGCGCTCCACCGGTGAAGTCATGGGGATCGACGCCGACCTCGGCGTCGCCTTCGCCAAGGCCCAAGCCGCCGCCAAACCCGGTCTGCCGACTAAGGGCAACGTGTTCCTCAGCGTCAAAGACGCCGACAAACCTCGCGCCACCGCGCTCGCGCGCGCCCTGGTCGAACTCGGCTTCACAATTCACTCGACCAGCGGCACCGCCAAAATGCTCGCCGACAACGGCGTGCCCGTGAAACGCATTTCCAAGATCGCCGAGGGTCGCCCCAACGCCGTCGACATGTTGAAAAACGGCCAGATCCAACTGGTGATCAACACGCCCGCCGGCATGATCCCACGCCAAGACGAAAACAAAATCCGCGCCGCCGCCTACGCGCATGGGGTGTGCTTGATGACAACAATCACTGGCGCCTTCGCCGCCGTGGAAGGTATCCGCGCCCTACGCGATAAGCCGGTCGGTGTGAAGCCGATCCAGCACTACCGCGGCAACGTCAACCTCGTCTAAAGCCCGTGACCACGCCCGCGACTCTCGTCGCCCTGCTCCACGGTCCCGATCAACCCGGCTTGGTGGCGCGGGTCTCTGGCTGGATCTTCGAGCGCGGCGGCAACATCCTCCACGCGGATCAACACCGCGACATGGAGTCGGGCGTGTTCTTTCAACGCATCGAGTGGGTTCCCGCTCAAGGCGCCGCCTCGGCCGACTCCGCCGCGTTCCACGCTTTCGCTGCGTCGCTCGGCATGAACGCCCGCGTCGCCGCCTCCGCCCAGCGCCCACGCGTGGCAATCTTCGTCTCCAAATTCGACCACTGCTTTCATGATCTGGTCTTGCGGTGGCGCGCCGGTGAATTCGCCTGCGACTTGGTCGCGGTTATCTCCAACCACGCCGATCTCGCCCCCGCCGCCGCAACCTATGGCCTGCCGTTTCATGTGATTCCCGTGACCGCGGCCGACAAACCCGCCGCTGAGGCGCGCCAACTCGCGTTGCTGCGCGAACTGCGCGTCGATCTTGTGATCATGGCGCGCTACATGCAGGTGCTCTCGGCGGATTTTCTATCGGGCTGCGGTTGTCCGGTGATCAACATCCACCACTCGTTTCTGCCCGCCTTCGCTGGCGGCAAGCCGTACCATCAAGCCGCCGCGCGCGGCGTGAAATTAATCGGCGCCACCGCGCACTACGCGACCGCCATCCTCGACGACGGCCCGATCATCCAGCAAGACGTTGCGCGCGTGACGCACCGCCACGACGTCGAAGATTTGATCCGCAAGGGCCGCGATCTCGAAAAATCTGTCCTCGCCCAAGCCGTCCGCTGGCACCTAGAAAATCGCGTCCTCGTCTACGGTCACAAAACCGTCGTCTTCGACTAAGATTTTTACCCCCATGCTCGCGATCCGCATCCACGAAACCGGCGGACCGGAAAAACTCCACGCTGAGGACATTGCTGTGCCTACGCCTGCCGCCGGTGAGGTGCGCATCCAGGTCGAGGCCGCCGGCCTCAACTTCATCGACACGTACCAACGCAGCGGACTGTACGCGGTGCCGTTGCCTTTCACGCTCGGTGCGGAGATCGCCGGCATCGTGTCGGCCCTAGGCGCCGGCGTGACGGAATTTGCCTTGGGCGATCGCGTTGCCACCGCCAAGGCCAGCGGCGGCTACGCGGCCGAAGCGCTCGCGCCGGCCGCCCACGTCGTGAAAATCCCCGCGGGCGTGACGACGTCCACCGCAGCCGCGCTCATGCTGCAAGGCCTGACGGCACACTACCTGGTCACCGATACCTTTGCGCTGAAACCCGGCGATACTGCGCTGATCCACGCAGCCGCGGGCGGCGTCGGCTTGCTGCTCGTGCAACTGGCCAAGCGCCGCGGCGCCCGCGTGATCGCGACCGTCGGCACCGAGGAAAAAGTGGCCCTCGCGCGCGCGGCCGGCGCCGATGAAGTCGTTATTTACACGCGCGATAATTTCACGACCGCCGCGCGCAATTTCACGAATGGTCGCGGGGTAGACGTCGTCTACGACGCGGTCGGCAAAGACACGTTTACCGGCAGTATCGACAGCCTGCGGCCACGCGGGATGTTGGTCTCCTTCGGCAACGCCAGCGGACCCGTGCCGCCCTTCGCGCCGTTACTCTTGGCGCAAAAAGGTTCATTGTTTTTCACGCGGCCCACGCTCGTACATTACACGCAGACGACGGCCGAACTGCGCGCCCGCACCGACGATTTATTTGGCGCCGTGCTGGCGAGCACGTTGCAGGTGCGGATCGGGGCGACGTTTAAGCTCACCGCCGCCGCCGAGGCGCACCGCGCGCTCGAGAGCCGCGGCACGACCGGCAAAGTCCTGCTCGTACCCTAGGCCGCATAAACCGCCTAAACCCGAGACCCGCGGGGATTGAGCCGGGTGATTTCCTGCATTTACACCGCCGGAGGCATTTGCTCTTGTCCCCAGTTTACACGATACCAACACACGCGCCATGACCACCCCCGCCAGCCCTGCCCAGCCCACTCCTTCCGGTGATGACCGCAACCTCGTCGCGGTGGATGCGACCTACATCGCGCCTTCCTTCGAGGAGAAA
>CANHAH010000160.1 GCA_947458705.1 Opitutia bacterium
GATCGCGGATTGGCTGGGTCGCGTGCGAAGCGATCCGGAAGCGAGCGCTTTGCCGGGAGCGCACGACGACGAGCTTTAGGGTGGGCGAGTCCTGAAATTGGTCCCAATAAGGAACCACGGGGCTCGGTTTGCACTAGGGTGCGCTCAACTAAAAAGTACCGGTCCTTTTTTTATGCCATGATGGTGCGGGCCGGCTTTTGGGCGCAAAAAAGCCCGTTGGCTGGCAACGGGCTGGAGGAAAACAGAAACGTAGAGTGGCGGACCTCAGCTCTTTGCGCTGGCGAGAAATTTTAGAATATTTTGCCCCTGTTCGGCGGTGACGCCGGTGTCTTTATAGACGATTTTTCCGCCTTTGATTAGGTAGGCTTCGCGGCTGGCGAACATGACAGCGGACTGGCCGAAGGCTTTCAGGACTTTTTTGTCGCTGTCGGCTAGGAGCGTGAAGGGAAAATTATATTTTTCCTTAAACGCTTTTTGTGCCGCGACGTTGTCGGTACTGACGCCGATGATGGCCACGCCCTTCGCGGCGAGATCGGTGTTGGCGTCGCGCAGCGAGCAGCCCTGTTTGGTGCAACCGGGCGTGTCAGCTTTAGGGTAGAAATAAACCAATGTGTAGGTGTTTTTGGCATACACATCACTAAGGTTGAGTGTGGTGCCGGCGTCGGTGGTGGCCGAGATGAGCGGCGCGGCGTCGCCGACATTGAGCGGAGCAGCGGAGGCGGCGGAGGTGAAGAAGGCGAGGAGGGAGGAGAGCACGAGGAGGGAGCGGAGTTTCATGGCAGGGTGATCTATAGCGCGGCGGCCGGCGGATGCAAGCGATCGGCGCGGTTTAGGGTTGGGTCTTGCGTGGGCGGCGAGCCGCAAAGACCTCGACACGGTTTGGCGGAAGCGCATTTTTGGCGCCGGACTTTCTTTTTTAACCCCGTTTGTATTTTTCCTCCATGAGCATCGCCTTTGGTATTAATTCCTGGGTCTGGACGTCGCCGATGAGCGATGCCTCGGCCGAACTTATTTATCGTGCTAAGGCCATGGGCTTTGACGCGTTCGAAGTCGCCGTCGAGGATCCGGCGCATTTCGCGGCCGACGGTGCGGTGACGCGCGCCTTGCGCGAGACGGGTTTGAAACCCATCGTTTGCGGCGCGTTTGGCCCGACCCGCGATCTCACCCACGAGGATGAACGCTTTCGGCGCGAGAGCATTACCTACATTCGAGGGGCGCTTGCGCTCGCGCAGGCGTGGGGCAGCACCGTGCTCGCTGGGCCAGTGTATTCGGCGGTCGGCAAGCGTCGGCAATTGCCCGATGCGCAGCGCAAGATCGAGTGGCAGCGCGCCGTTGTGGGTTTGCGCGAGGCGGGCAAAATTGCTGCAGACGCTGGCGTGACGCTCGCGATTGAGCCGCTCAATCGTTTTGAAACCGATTTGGTCAACACCTCGGGCCAGGCGGTGCGCTTGGTCGATGAAGTCGGCTCGCCGGCGGTGAAAATCCACCTCGATACCTTTCACATGCACATCGAGGAGAAATCGTTACTCGAAGCGATCCGCCTCGCCGGCCGGCGACTTGCCCACGTGCACGGGTGTGAAAACGACCGCGGCGCACCCGGCTCGGGTCTGGTCGCTTGGGCGCAAGTCGCGCAAGGTTTGCGCGAGGTGGGCTACAACGGCGCCGTGGTGATTGAGTCGTTCACGCCGGAATGCAAAGCGATCGCGGATGCGGCGGCGATTTGGCGCCCGTTGGCGGCTACGCAAGATGCTTTGGCGAGTGAGGGCCTGAAATTTTTGCGCGGCTTACTGGGTTAAAATCCCCTTTTAGGGGCGTCCGTGCAGCGGTCCACCGTTTGCCGGGGGGCCTGGTGAAGGAGATTTTCGGAACTTGCGCCCGAGGCCGCGGGACTAAAAACTCCCACTTCACGCATTTCAGACTGCCGCGCCCGCAAGCGAATCTTATGGTTCGTTTTGCCCGCTGCTGTCTGCGCCGCGCTCGACCCACCTGCTGACTTTCCCAGTTTACCGTTCAAACGTTTCCCTCCATGCTGTCTTTATTGTTTTTCCGCTCTGGCGCCCGCGCACTCGTCTGCACGAGTGTGCTCTTGTTGGCCAGCGCCGCCACGGCCCTCTTTGGCCAGAGCACCTCGCCCAACGATGGCTACGACCCCAACGTCAACGGCGCCATCCTCGTCGCTGCCACCCAACGTGACGGCAAAGTCATCGTCGGCGGCTCGTTCACCACGGTCCAACCCAACGGCGCTTCCGATAAAATCGATCGCAACTACGTCGCTCGTTTTAACACCGATGGCTCTCTCGACCTAAATTTCAATCCCAACGCCAACGACCAGATCACCGCCATCGCGCTCCAGTCCGACGGCAAGGTTCTCATCGGCGGGCTTTTTTCTACGCTCCAACCTAATAACGCGACCACGGCCACTACGCGCAATCGTTTGGCCCGTCTCAACGCGGACGGCTCCCTCGACACCGCCTTTAACCCTAATGTTACGGGCAGCCTCGCCCCTCAGGTCACATCGATTGTCGTCCAAGCCGACGGCAAAATCGTGATCGGTGGTACCTTCCGCACCGTTGGCACCACGGTTCGCAACTACATCGCGCGCCTTAACGCGGACGGCTCCCTCGACAATTCCTATAACCCCAGTCCCAACGCTGCGGTCCTTAGCCTCGCTTTGCAGGGTGACGGTAAAATCATCGCTGGTGGCTCCTTCACCTCACTTAATCCTGAAGGCGGCGTCTCCACGGTTCGCTCCCGGCTTGTTCGCCTCAATGTCAATGGTTACCCTGACTCGGAGTTCGACCCCAAACCCAACGCTTCTGTTAATGCCATCGTAGTCCAAGTCGACGGCAAGATCGTGATCGGCGGCACCTTCAGTACCCTTCAGCCCATCGGGGACAGTACTATTTCCACCCGCAGCCGCCTCGCCCGTCTCAACGCCGATGGTACCCTCGACGGCGCTTTCAATCCCAACGCCAACGGCAACGTCCATACCCTGCTCGTTCAAGCCGACGGCTCCCTTATCATTGGCGGCGCCTTCACGGTCCTGCGTCCCAATAACGACGCCGCTCCATCGCCCCGTCCCTACCTGGCCCGTATCCTTGTCGACGGTACCCTTGACCCCACCTTTCTTACCAATTGCAACAGCCCTATTTACGCCCTCGCTGCTCAAGCTGACACTAAAATCATCATCGGCGGCTACTTTACCCAACTTCGCTCTAGTTCCGCCTCCACTCCGATAATTCGTAATCGCCTCGCCCGTCTTAACGCCGACGGCTCGGTTGACACCACCCTCGACCCCTCGGCTAACGGTCGCGTCCTCACGCACGCCGTCCAACCCGATGGCAAAACCCTCATTGGAGGCTACTTCACAATCGTTGGCGGCCTTACCCGCAACTACGTTGCCCGCCTCAATCTCGATGGCACGGTCGACACCACCTTTGCCCCCTTGGCGAATGACCTCATCTCCGCCATCGCCGTGCAATCCGACGGTAAAATCGTGATCGGCGGGGCTTTTACCAATATCAGCGGCCTGACTCGCCGCTACCTCGCCCGCCTCAATGCCGACGGCAGTGTGGACAGCAATTACAACCCTGCTCCTAACGCCCAGGTTTCCTCGCTCGCGGTCCAAGCCGACGGTAAACTGCTGATCGGCGGGTCTTTTAACACCTTCCAGCCGAACGGCACCTCCGCCACCATTGCGCGCAACTATCTGGCGCGCTTGAACACCGATGGTACCGTTGACGCCTTCGACCCCGGTGCCAACGGCACGCCCAATGTCATCTCCGTCTTGTCCGATGGCAAAATTCTCATCGGCGGCGGCTTCACCTATTTTACGCCCAACGCCGGCAATACCTCGACGGCCCGCGCATACTCCGCCCGCCTTAACACCGACGGTACCGTTGACCCCTCTTGGGAACCTAACCTCAACGGCAACGTCCTTAGCCAAGTCGTCCAAGCTGATGGCAAAATCGTGATCGCCGGCGCCTTCACGGCCCTCCAGCCCAAGACCGACACCGAATTCACGACCCGCTACCACATTGCGCGCCTGAACGCGGACAGCTCCGTCGACACCACTTATAACCCCCGCGCCAGCGCTCAGATCAACTCCATCGCCATTCAAAGTGATGGTAAGATCATTGCTGGTGGCCAATTTAGTTTTTTCCGCAAGGGCGACATCCTGGCCAACAACGTCGACATCAACCGTATCGCCCGCCTTAACACCGACGGCTCAGTCGACACCGCCTTTAATCCTAATGCCGGCGGCCAAGTCAATTGCCTCACCGTTCTGTCCACCGGTAAGATCATCGCTAGTGGTGGTTTCAATGCCCTTACTCCTGCCGGTCAAGGCCTTGTGCTTGCTCCCAACCACGTCGTCCGCCTCACCTCGGCCGGCCTTGTCGACTACAGTTTCGACCCCGCTCTCACCGCCGCCAACGGCGGTCAAGTCACCACTCTCGCCGTCCAATCCGACTCCAAACTCATCGTCGCCGGCACATTCGCCAACTTCGCCGGCGCCACCAGCCGCAACCTCGCTCGTTTTAACGCGGCCGGCAGTGCTGAAACCGCCTTCGCCCCCAATCCCGACGGACCCGTCTCCGCGGTGATCGTTCAACCCGCTCGCAGCACCGCGACCACGACCACGGGCAACTTCGGCTGGTTCGATCGCGACAGCTCGCTTCGTTCCTCCTTCGACCATTACGGCGTCCGCCAACTCACCGGCACCCTCCGCGCCATCCTTGTCCAGCCCGACGGTAAAATCGTCGTCGCCGGCGCCTTCACCAATGAGACTGGCCTGACCAACTCCAATCTCGCCCGCCTTAACCGCGACGGCACCTTCGACAGCTCCTATAAACCTCTCATCAACGGAGAAATCTTCGCCCTGGCCCTCCAATCCGATGGCAAACTCATCTTTGGCGGCTCCTTTGACAACGTAAACGGGGTCAGTCGCGGCCGCATCGCTCGGCTCAACCGCGACGGCTCTCTGGACACCTCCTACGACCCCCAAGCCAACACCAACGTTCGCGCCCTGGCCCTCCAATCCGACGGCAAACTGCTCGTGGGCGGTGACTTCATCACTCTGCAGCC
>CANHAH010000161.1 GCA_947458705.1 Opitutia bacterium
TAATTTTGATGTACTTGAGATCATTATGAAACGTGATATCACAACCATCAATGATAGTACCTTGCTTATAGATATTATTACCAAATCGTTCAATTTGTTTTTGAAGAATGGTTTGAAGTTGATTAATTTCTCTAGTCTGAACCGCGACACCTGGACGAAAAAGAATCTTATAGAAATCTTTGCTTTCGTTGTACCCCCTAAGATGGAGTGGTGAGGATCTGTGCGACCGCTTCGCTTTTATTTCTTTGGCTAATCGAGTATGTCTAAACGACGACAACTTCGAGGCTTTGATCTCAAGCAGATCGAAGGCGTATCCAGCCTCATCGGCGTCGATGAAGCCGGACGCGGCGCACTGGCAGGTCCAGTCGTGGCGGGCGCTGTCCTAGTGACGCGTGAATTTCTCGACAGCCGCTGGGCTGATACTAACGCCCGACGCATTAACGATTCCAAACAGCTTACGGCCGCTGAGCGTGACTTGCTCTGGATCGACTTCGAGGCGCTCGCCGCTGAGGGCAAAATTCATGCGCATTTCGGCGCGGCCGACGTTGCCGAAATCGCGCAATTTAATATCCTAGGGGCGACTAAAATTGCCATGCATCGCGCCCTTGAAGGCATTTATCCGCCCGGCGCATTTGAACATAAAATCGAACCCGATCTTTTTTCCGCGCCCGAGGAGCATGCGACGTTTCAACCGACCGTATCGGCTCGGGTCTTAGTCGACGGATTGCCGTTGCGCAATTTTCCGTATCCGCACACCGGCGTCGTCTCAGGCGATGGACGTTCCCTATGCATCGCGATGGCCTCGATCATCGCCAAGGTTACACGCGACCGGCTCATGAATGAGCTCGATCAGGAATTTCCCGGCTATGGTTTCGCTACACATAAAGGCTACGGCACTGAAGAACATCGCGAAGCGGTGTTGCGTCTCGGGCGCACACCGCAGCACCGTGAGATGTTTCTGCGAAAACTCATGGCCAGTCGCATAGACCCCACGCAGATGGATTTTCTTAGCGAGTAACCTATCTGAGGCGCTGTGGTGACGTCGTTGACCGACGCCACCTCTTTCACCAAGTTCATCCCAAAATGGCCGGAAAGAAAAACTCTTCGCTTGATCGGGTGCTCGGGCGTCTCGACACGCTCGACTCCGTCAACCTGGCTAATTTAGTCCAACGCCTCGCGCGTGAACGTGGGTTGTTCGAGGAGATTTTTAACACGCTTCAAGAAGGCGTGCTCGTAATCACGCTCGATGGCGAAATCGACTATGCCAACGACGCTGCGCATCGCCTTATTGGCATCGGCGAAGATGAACTCGCAGGCCAGATCCTCTGGCGGCTCGTACCCGGTCTTCGGCCTTCTTTGGGGGCAGCCCTCGAGGATGATACCGCGGCAGCTTTGCCCGTCGTCACGCGTGAGTTTGAGCTGACTTATCCCGAGCACCGCACGGTGCGTCTGTATATGGTGCCGTTTCGCGGCGAAGGGCGGGGGGATGCCCGCCGTTTCGCAGTCATTCTCACTGACGTCACGCGCGACAAACAAACCACCGCGCAACAACTCGAGGATGAGCGCACGTCCTCGATTCTTCTCCTGGCTGCAGGAGTCGCCCACGAATTGGGTAACCCGCTCAATTCACTCACAATTCATCTTCAGCTCATGGAGCGAAAGCTGAAGAAACTTAAAGCCTCAAAAGAAACGGAGTCGCTCGAGGAGTCCGTGTCCGTCTGTCGCGCTGAAGTCGCTCGGCTCGATGGGATCATTAGTAACTTTCTTGATGCGATCCGGCCGCGTCCGCCTGATCTGGCGGAGCTCGATCTCGCTGAAGTCTTAACGGAGGTTTTGAAGTTCCAACACCGAGAATTTTCCGATCGGCGTATCGCGGTCGAAGCCGATGCGCTCGCTGACTTGCCCCCAGTCATGGCCGACCGCAATCAACTCAAGCAGGTCTTTTTTAATATTAACAAAAACGCCATGGACGCCATGCAACCCGGCGGCCGGCTCAAGATTCGTGCTCGGGCCGACGACGAATCGGTATACCTACTCTTCGGTGATAGCGGAAGCGGGATCAAACAGGAGGACCTCGTGCGCCTCTTTCAGCCTTATCACACCACCAAGCCCGACGGCCATGGCCTCGGTCTCATGATCGTCCAGCGCATTATGCGCGAACACGGCGGCCAAGTCGGCATCGAAAGCAAAGAAAGTATTGGCACGGTGGTCACGCTGCAGTTCCCGCGCAAAGATCGGCGGGTTCGCATGCTCGGGCGTTGAGCGCGGGCGCACGCTTTGCACCCGCGATAACGGACTTTGGACGGCGCGTTGCGCGTGTTTGCCAAATTGTTTGCGCAGGAAAGATTGCCTCACTGCCACCGCCCCCTCATCGCAATGCTGCGTATCCTTAGTTGTCGCCCAGCGTCTAGCTAAGGTAACGCAATGAACACGGCATGGAATCCTCGCAACCGACACCTCCGGTCGAACTCATTCTCCGCGCACAACGCGGCGAACCGGACGCTCAGCGCGAGCTCATCGAGGCTTACCAGCACCGTGTGGCCGGTTTTGTTTATGCGATCGTCGGCCGCAGCGACTCCATCGAGGACATCGCCCAGCTCATTTTTATCAAAATGGTTCGCGCGATCGATCGCCTGCAGGCGCCCGCGCAATTTGAATCGTGGCTGTTCCGTCTCGCGCGTAACACCTGCATTGATCACCTGCGTCGTCAGAAATTGCGCCGGATATTTACGCCTTTTGCCCCCGAGCACGAAAACGTCCCCGAGCCCTCTGGCGCCGTTGGCTCTGAGGAGCTCGACGCCCTGCGTCACGCGCTTGATCAACTCCGGCCCCAAGACCGCGCTTTGCTCGCCCTCGTTCAAGAAGGCCGTAGCCACGCAGAAATCGCGGTTACGCTTCGCTCCAGCGTCGCCGCGGTAAAAGCCCGTCTACATCGCGCTCGCGAACATCTCCGAGAACATTATCAATCCCCGCATGAAAACTGAAAACCGCGCCTGGGAACAACTCCAGCGCCACGCCTCCGCTCAACTTCGCCCCGGCTTTGCCAATCGCGTCGTCCGCGCCGCTCGCGCTGGAGCCGAAGCTGTACCGTCCTTATTCAGCATTTTCGCTCTTAGCGCTGCGACCGCCGCGCTCTGCCTCCTAGCGGTCACGCTCTTTAACACCTCCTACCGCGACACCGACGAAAGCGATTTTAACCTCGCTGGCTGGCAGCAAATCGCCGCCGACTCCGAAGAATTTGCCGTTAACCTATGAAACCTCGTCTGCTCATCACAGGTCTGACCGTCACCGTATTCGGTGCTGGTTATGCCGCGGGCCTTTGGACGGAGCGTACTCGCCCCGTGCCCCCGCCGCCCGCTCCTCTCATGGGCGAATTTTCCGGTAAACACGCGCCTTCTCCGGTTAACCCCCGTGCGTCTTCCTCCAGTCGCTCACCTCTTAACCGCGCTCAACTCGCCGCCGAAATCGAGCGTCTGCGTCCCCAGATCGATGGCTACCGCCAACGCCTTGAGGCCCTTGATGCTGAATTCGACCGCGAACTCATCGCTCACCTCACGCCCGAGCAGGCCGCCGCGTACACCGCGGCTCAAAAACGCCGCGCTGAGCGCAGCGCCAAGGGCGCCGCACAAACGGCTGCCAAACTTGATCCGCTCACCGACGACGAGATCGAACAACTCCGCCAACGCTCCCTCTTCGGGGTGCTCTGGATGATCGCGCCCACGATGAAGCAGGATTCCCTCATCAAGGATCTCAAGCTCACTGAAGCCCAACAGCTGAAGACGCGTGAGCTACTGCGTGACCGCCGAGAAAAATTCCTCGCTATCGTCGACTCTACGCCTCCGCCGAGCATCATGTTGAGCCGCCTTGCTCCTGCCGCCCAGCGCCTAGCGCCGGCTCCCGCTAAAAAGTGACCATCGCCCGGCCTACCGCTGGGCTTGACGCTCCCCGTGCCCCCCGCGTGAATCGCATCATGGTTCCCAGCGTGCTCATCGTCGACGACGAGAAACACACCCGTGAAGGTCTTCAGCAGGCGCTGGCCGACACTTACGACGTTTCTATCGCCGCCAGCGCCGACGAAGCGTTTAACCTTCTTGATGCTCAAGCTTTCGACGTCGTCCTCACCGACCTGCGCATGCCAGGCAAATCCGGGCTGAAGGTCATCGATAAAGCCCTGGCGCTCCCTCAGCGCCCCGCGGTCCTGATGATGACCGCTTACGGCAACATCGACACCGCCGTAGAAGCCATGAAACGAGGTGCCGTCGATTTTCTGACCAAACCCGTCAATATTGAGCGCCTCGAAGTCTTAATCCAGCGCGCTCTCAAGACGAAAACTCTCGAGATAGAAGTACAGCAACTGCACGAGCGCCTCGACGAAAAATTTAGCTTTAGCGGCATCGTCGGCCAGTCAGCCAACCTCCTCAACGTGCTCGATCGCGTGAAATTGGTCGCGCCCTCCCGCGCGACCGTACTCATCGACGGCGAATCCGGCACGGGTAAAGAACTGATCGCTCAAGCCATCCATCAAGCCAGCCCCCGCGCCCGTGCGCCGTTTATCGCCGTCCATTGCGCCGCGCTCTCGGAAAATCTCCTCGAGAGCGAACTCTTCGGACATGAACGCGGCGCCTTCACCGGCGCCACCGAACGCCGCATCGGCCGCTTTGAAGCTGCCGTTGGAGGCACGCTATTCCTCGACGAGATCGGCGAGATTTCCCTCTCCACGCAGGTCAAACTCCTCCGCTTTCTCGAGACCAAAGCCATCGAGCGCGTGGGCGGGTCCAAACCCATCGACCTCGACGTCCGCCTCGTCGCCGCCACCAACCGCCAACTCGAGGCCA
>CANHAH010000162.1 GCA_947458705.1 Opitutia bacterium
AGCGCGCCTCGATGAACTCCTAGCCCGCGATCCTACGCCGCACCGCACGCGCCGCATTCGTCGCCGCAGTGCTGAGCAACTCGAAATCGGCTGCGGCGCTTGGCGCGCATTTTTCCACCTCGAGGATTTCAACGTCACCGTGACCGCGCTGGACGCCGGCTATCCCTTACGATTTTTGAACGACCCGCAACGCGTCGGCTTGCCCGATCGCGATGCCCAAGTCGCCTTCCTCGCTTTGTGGCCCGAAGCGCCGCGCGCAGTTTGAACTTAGAGCGCCCCGCGGTTTAAACCGCCGCGGTCAACGCGCGTTTCACGTGGCTCCACCGCCACGTATCTATATCCGTCCAACGCCCCACCGTCAGACGTACATCGATGACGTCGCCCACGGCAAAGTCCGCCCGGTCCGTCCGCAGGATGCGATAGCCCCAGTGGGGCGCACGCCCTGCATCTTTCGGCCCCGAGCTTAGTTTGAGATCAGCATCCACGCGTGCCCGGAAATACACCGCATATCCATCGAGCCGACCCGCGTTCACCACCGTACGCGAGAAGGTGATCTCACCCGGCAGATTAGCCTCGTTTAACGTGTGTAAATCCACCGAGAGCACCGGATCCGGCTCGCCCAAAAAGTGATCCACAAACTCCGGATCACTACTGCGCAGATGATAATAATCAGGCTCCTGGGGCCGTTGCCGCCCCATGCAGGCATAGTCGTAACCATGCACCTTGAGCTCCCAGATAAACGGCACATGCCGCGCATCGTTCAACTTGATAGGCTCACAATAAAAATCGAAACAGCTCGGCAAAATTAGCCCGCCCGGCTTTAGCAAGCGATCTCGTAGGTCGCAGACATTGGTCACCATCGCCTCGTCGAAGAGACAATCCCCCATCTGTTCATGTAAAATCACGTCCACAGGCTCGTTCGTCGCGAACTCCGAACTATGTGCCGAGATAAACTCCACATTCTGAATCCCGTTGGCCGCGGCCAGAGTCTTCGCGTGTCGCAAAATCTCCGAATGATCCACCGCGTAAACGTGCGCCGCCCCACGCCGTGCGGCAAACGCAGCCAAGATCCCCGTGCCTGTTCCGAGATCAATCACGCGGTCCCCAGGCTGAATGTGCCGCGAGATCGCCGCATGGTAAAATGCCATCCGCGGCTTATCCGCCAACATCTTCTCCTGCTCGTAAAAATTAGCGAAATACCAGCCGTTATATTCCCGGTAACGGGACTCCGGCGAACCATCGCCATCGGGGAAAAACCACGCCGCCAAACGCGGCCGCGCCACGATCCACTGTCTCACTCGGCCGATCACGCGGCTACCTGCTGAGATCAGGCTCACACTGCGACGCTGCAAAAAATTAGATAACATACGGTTGGGCGGAAAACCCTCCGCTAGTGCCACCGTGCCCGCTCCTTCCCCTAGCGCAACCTAAGCTTATGCTTTAATCACTAAAGATTGTTTGAAACCGGCGCCCGCCCACCCATCTTCCCCTCGTGGAAACTAAGGAAAGCAAACTCTCATTCGAGACCGCCCTCAATCAGCTGGAGTCTATCGTCGAGACGATGGAGTCCGGCGACGTGCCCTTGGCCGACCTGCTCGCTAAGTTTGAGCAGGGCTCTAAACTACTGAAAGTCTGCGAATCTCGCCTCAAAGACGCCGAGCTCAAGATAGAGCTGCTCAAGAAACAAAAAGACGGCGCTTCCTTCTCCACCTTCGAGCCCGAACGCGGCGCCTGAGTACCGACGTCCTCCCTTATTTTTAACCACATCCGCCTTTCCTGCCTCTGCATCTGATGAACGTTTCTCCCGCTCGCATCCTCGAGACCATCCACGGCCCCGCCGACGTCAAAGCCCTCGCGCCCGGCCAACTTCCCAAGCTCGCGCAGGAAATCCGCGAGGAAATCATCGCCGTCACCGCCAAGAACGGCGGCCACGTCGGGCCCAACCTCGGCGTCGTAGAACTCACGCTCGCCCTGCACCGCGTCTTCGATACGCCCAACGACCAATTCGTCTTCGACGTCGCCCACCAAGGCTACGTCCACAAGCTGCTCACCGGTCGCCAAGGCACATTCTTCCGCGGTCTCCGCCAATCCGGCGGCACCAGCGGCTTTCTCTACCGCGCCGAGAGCCCGCACGATAGCTTTGGTGCCGGCCACGCCGGCACCGCCTTAAGCGCCGCTCTCGGTATGGCCACCGCCCGCGATCTTCGCGGCAGCTCCGAGCACGTGGTCGCCGTCTGCGGCGATGGCGCGTTCACCTGCGGCGTCACCCTCGAAGCCCTCAACAACATCGTTGGCTCCACCAAGCGCCTTATCGTCATCCTCAACGACAACGAGTGGTCCATCGCCAAAAATGTCGGCGCCATCTCCACCTACCTCAACCGCCTAAGCACCAACAAAACTTACAACAAGCTTCACCACGACATCGAGGGCTTCTTCAAGAGCTTCCCAGCTGGCGAGAGCCTGAACCGCGTTTACCACAAATGGAAACGCGAGACGAAGGACTTCTTCGTCGAATCCTCCCTCTTTGAGAAATTCGGCCTTCGCTACCTCGGTCCCGTTGACGGACATGACCTCGACGCGCTCCAGAAAAACCTCGAGTTCGCCCGCCACGCCGATGTCCCCGTGCTCATCCACGTGCTCACCAAAAAAGGTAAAGGGCTTGAAGCCGCTCTCGCCCAACCCGAAAAATTTCACGGCCTCGGCTCCTTTGATCCCACCACCGGAGAGAGCAAAGCTACTGTCCCCGGTACCCCGCCCAACCTCCAAGACGTGTTCGGCCACGCCCTCGTGCGCTTCGCCAAGGCTAACCCCAAGATCCTCGGCATCACCGGCGCCATGCCCAGCGGCACCGGCCTGATCCACCTCGCCAACGAAGTCCCCAAGCAATTCTTCGACGTCGGTATCGCCGAAGAACACGCCGTGCTCTTCGCCGCCGGCCTGGCCACCAAGGGCTTCCGCCCCGTCTGCGCAATTTACTCCACCTTCCTCCAGCGCGCCTACGACCAGGTCATCCACGACGTCGCCCTGCAAAACCTCCCCGTCACCTTCTGCATGGACCGCGCCGGCCTCTCCCCCGCCGATGGCCCCACGCACCACGGACTCTTCGATATCTCCTACCTACGCTGCGTCCCCGGCGCCACCGTCATGCAGCCCAAAGACGAGGACGAACTCGTCGACATGCTCCACACCAGTCTCCAACTACCCGGACCTGGCTTCATCCGTTACCCGCGCGGGGCCGGGACGGGCGCAAAGATCAAAGCCCAACCGGTCGCCCTCCCCATCGGCCAAGCCGAGGTCTTGCGCGACGGTACCCAAATCATGATCTGGGCCCTCGGCCCCATGATCGCCGAAGCCCTCGCTCTCGCCGAACGCCTCGCCCGCTAAGAACAACTCTCTGTCGGCGTCGTCAACGCCCGCTTCATCAAGCCGCTCGACCGCACACTGCTGCTCAGCCAAGCCACGCTCGTCCCGCTCATCGTTACGATGGAAGACCATGTGCTGGCCGGCGGCTTCGGCAGCGCGGTGCTCGAAGCGTTACAAGACGCCGAATGCCCCACCGCCGTCGAACGCATCGGCTGGCCCGATAAATTTGTCGAACACGGCTCGAGCAACGCGATCCTGCGCAGCTCCTACGGACTGGCGCCCGAGGACATTCACCGTCGCGTCCTCGCCCGCTGGCGCAACCTTAGCGCCGAACCCGCCCACGCAGACGCCTAAATCGTAGGCTATATTTAAGTGTCAGATGCGCCCAGCGCGCTTGCCCCATGTCTCTTCCCACCCAGATGCGTCTTTTGCAGATCGTCGCGCCTGGCCGCGCGGATTGGCGCGTGGCCCCTGTGCCCAAGCCCGGTTCCGGCGAAGTCCTCGTCCGTATTCGCGCCATTGCCACCTGTCCGCATTGGGACCTCCATATCTTCGGCGGCCAACCAATGTTTCCCGGCGCGCCTCTCAATTATCCCTACCTGCCCGGTCAACCTG
This sequence comes from Opitutia bacterium, assembly GCA_947458705.1. GTDB lineage: Bacteria > Verrucomicrobiota > Verrucomicrobiia > Opitutales > Opitutaceae > Tous-C4FEB. The sequence continues at coordinate 3,979 of CANHAH010000162.1, forward strand.
GCCACGAAGCTGTCGGAGAGATCGTCGCCCTTGGGTCTGATGTTACTGCGTTCCGCGTTGGCGCGAACGTTGCAGTCTGGCGCGACAGCGGCCGCCGTCCACAAGGTTGCTACGCTCAATTTAACGTGCTGCGCGCCGACGATTTAATCGAAGTGCCGGCTCACCTGCCCGCCGCCGATCTCGCCTCGCTCGAACTCGCGATGTGCGTCGAGGTTTCCTTTCAACAACTCGCCACACTCGGAGGCGTCGCCGGTCGGCGCCTTGGTCTCTCAGGCCTCGGCCCCGCCGGTCTGGTCGCCGTGCAACTCGCCCGTGCTCACGGCGCAGCAGAAATCATCGGCTTCGATGTCCTCGCCGAGCGTCGCGCCCTCGCCTTAAGCCTCGGCGCCCACCGCACCCTTGCGCCCGATGCCCTCATCTGGCCGCCAGCGCGTGACGCGTCCGCCCTCGACGACGCGATCGACCTCACCGGCTTGCCAGCGTCCATCGAATTTTTGATGGATCGCACGCGCCATTGCGTAACGCTCTTCGGCGTGCTCCGCGAAGATGTGCGCTTCGGGCCGCGCCAACTCTTCGGCCCCGGCCTAATACTCATGGGCTACGGCGAACACCATCGCGCCGCCGCCGAGACCGCCCTGCGCTTCATCGTCGCGGGTCAACTCCAGTTGGCTCCGCTCATCACGCACACGTTGCCCT
>CANHAH010000163.1 GCA_947458705.1 Opitutia bacterium
ATACTGGGTGTTGAATACCGAGTCTTTCCAGCCGTCTTTGCCCTGCGGGTCGAAGGCCATGGTGAATTTGTATTTCTCGGCGTTGCGCTGGATCCAGCCGTCGTAGGCGGCGCGGGAGTCATCGGCGGTGATGCCGAGGAGTACGACGCCTTGGGCGGCGTATTTTTGGGCGATGCGGTCGTTGTTGGGCATCGCGGCTTGGCAGGGGCCGCACCAGGTAGCGGAGACATCTACGATGATGATTTTGCCGCGATAATCGCTGAGCTTGATCGTCTCGCCTTTGGGGCCGGTGACGGTGAATTCCGGGGCGAGATCGCCCGGTTTGAGTTGGTTCGATTTGGCAGCAGAGGTCGTGGCGCCGGCGGCGGGCACGGAAGTCTGCGCGGCGAGCCACGGGCTGGCTGCCAGAGCTAGGATTAGACCGCAGACGAGGAAGGATCGGGAGGGCAGTTGCATGAGAGGGTTGTTTTTGGAGAAAAAGAAGCCCGCCCGGGATGGGCGGGCTGAAGGAAAACCGAACGAAGCCGTCGGCGAGTCAGGATATTAGTTAATCGGGAGGGTGAACGACATTTCGTAGGTGCGTCCGAACGCCCAACGGCCATGCAAGCCGCCGTTGAAGCCGAAAATGTTATTAAAGAACGGAGGTTCGGAATCCTCCACGTTGGCGACGCCGAAGCCGACGCGAAGCCCCTTGCCGTATTTGCGCCAGACGCCGTTTTTGAACTCATAGGTACCCCGCACGTCGATCATGCGCATGGCAGGGGTGGTGTAAGTGGAGGGGGTCACGCCGGCTTGGTTCGTGGCATATCCGCTCATGTAGCTGTGAGCTACGGTGGCGGTCCACACCCCTTTTCTCCAATTGAGATTCGAGGCTATATTCCAACGGGGGCTGGAGAAGGTGTCGCCCACATCGTTGATCGCGGGTCCGCCGAAGGTGAGTTGACGCGATTGGGTGATGGTCTTTGCGGCGTTCACGTTGAGGCGCCAGCGGCCGAACTGTTCCCAAGGCAGGCGATAACTGGCGCCGAGGTCCATGCTCTCGTTGCGGATTTCACCAAAATTGATGCGCTGGGCGTAAATGGTCGTGATCGGGCCCTTCCAGCCAGCGGCGGTGTCGGCCGGAGTCGGAGCAGCCCGTTCCACAAATCCAGGGAAAAGAGCCTCGTTATTGAGAATGATAGTGTTACCGAGGCTGCCTTGGATGGCATCTTTTTGGATCGTCCGGTAAAAGTTCACCGACAGCGATAGCCCGGTTACAAACGGCGGCTCAAAAACAGCGCCGTAAAACTCGTTCGTCGAAGTCTCGGGTCTGAGGTTCGGATTGGAACGGCCGATCGAGGTGGTCTGGTAGGATTGGTTAGCGCGGGCCGGGTCCACCACAGTCGCTGCCGTGTTGATGGAAGCGATACGGCGATCTTCGGTCAGACTGGGGGCGCGGAAACCTTCGGAGTAACTTCCGCGGAGCAACAGTGAGCGAATCGGCTGCCAGGTGGCGCCATATTTTGGCACGCTCTTACTGCCGGTATCGCTTAGTTTTTCATAGCGACCGGCCAGATTGACTTCGAGGCGTTGGATTAGCGGAACCGCGTTCGGTTTGCCGAAAACGGGCACCTGTACTTCGCTAAACGCTGCGCGCGTGGTGCGGTTGTCGGTGTAGGTCGTGGACGTGGCCACGACGGGAAAGCCGGCGAACGTTACCGCGGTGTTCGTATTTTTGTCTTTTTCGTATGACCCGCCCACTGCCATGCGGATCGTGCCGCCCCAGATCTTGTAAAGGTCGCCGTCGGCAGTGAGGTCAAAGCTGTCCAAACCCGACCGACCGTCTACAGTCGGATAGAGCGCAGTCTGCGCGAGGAGTGCGGATTGGTTGGTGGCGCCAGCGACGCGCTCGTCAATGAATGGATTGAAGCGCTGCGACGCATCGTTGTTATTTGCCAGTGCATTGAACGCGGTGGCGTTGAAGGTGTGGCTCAGCGAGTGATATTTCTGGTCCTGGGTGCGATACCCCGCATCCCAGCGCCACGATTCACCTAGTTTACCGCGAACACCGGCGGTTAACGTGTGGGTCTGGGTCTTGGTTTGCTGCGAGATTTGGCCCCATTGGGGCAATAGCATGCCGAACTGAATAGCTTCGCCGAAAATGTTGTTGGTGGCCGCGACCGCAACATTGGCCACGTAGACTGGTAGCGTCTGGGCGAGCCCGCGGGAGTCCGTGAAGCTATAGTTGGTATAGGCCTCGAGGTTCTTGCTGAATTCATAGCTGCCGGTCGCCGTTAGGCCGCGGCGGTCGGACCCTGAGACCAACTCGTTCCACTGGGCGGGGTTGGTGTTGGTCTGGCCCTGAGCGATGATCGAGGTGAGGGTGGTGGATTGGTTAGAGGCGTTGGTGGTGCGCCGTTCGAAGGCAGAAATTGGCGGAGTAGTGGCCGAGCCGGCCGGTGCCACCAGCACCCGAATGCCGGGAATCGACACAAACCCAGTGGTCGCCGTTGCCTGCACCACGGCAGGATAGCCCCACTGGATGCGCTGGTCGGTACCGTAGACCGGTAAGCCGGTGGTGGTGCTATAGCCTTGGAGATTGTTTCTGAAATCAGCGCTCTTGGAGAAGGAGCGCTGCGACGCTTTGAGGGGCTCGCGATCGTAGTAGTTAATCGCCAGCATACCGCGGAATTTACCGCCGAGTGCAGCAATGCCCGTTGAAATGGTCGTCTGCCGCTCGCGCGCGCCGCCGTGCTGGGTCATTTTGACCGAGCCATTCACTTCCGTTCCGACCCAAGATTTTTTCAGTACAATGTTTACGACACCTGCGACCGCGTCGGCGCCATAGATGGCGGAGGCGCCGTCGGTGATGATTTCGATCTTCTCGATTAGGCCGAGGGGAATGGTGTTTAAGTCCACGAAGCCTTGGCCCGAGCCGGAACCGCGGTTGCGTTCACCAGCTTGGGCGACGCGCCGGCCGTCCACTAAGACAAGGGTGGAACCTGAACCAAGCCCGCGTAGACTCACGCCTGAAACGCCCGTCTGTACCGGAGCGGTGTTACCCAAGATGGGGCTAGCGCCTGTGCCTGGAGTGAGTGGGAGGAACGAGGTCTCGTCGCGCTGACCCGCGAACATATTTAAGTCATCGGGAGCACTGTTACGACCTGAACCCGCGCCATTGTAAGTCTGCGGAATGGTCCGCAGGAAGTCCGCCAAGTTCAAAGCTCCGCTGCCTCGGATATCATCTATATCGTAGGTCGAAACAGGCGATGGCCCTTCCATATCGGTACGACGGATGCGCGAACCAAGTACCTCTACGGAATCGAGTTTGACTGCCTTGTCGGTAGTCGTGGCCGTTTGGGCCGGGCTCGTTGGGCCGGTAGCAATGAGGCCTGCGGTCAGGAGGCCAAGGAGGAGACGATTCATTTTCATAGTATTAGGTAAGAGGATGGCGAGGGGTGCGCCGGGTCGGCTTTGCCACTTCCAGCCCAAGGCCATCAACGTTGCTTAGCCTTGGTTCGAAAGTGAGGAAACCTACCTAACTAGAGATGCTTTAACGAGCGCTGCAAGCTTGCTCACCGCCCGCGGGCTCGCAGTTTTGCTGAATGAACACCCGTAATTTCGGCTCCACCGGCCGCTTCGTAGGCGAAATCGGTCTCGGTACGTGGCAACTCGGCGCTAATTGGGGCGAGGTTTCCGACGAAACCGCGCTGGCAACCCTACGCGCGGCCGACCAAGCCGGCACGACGTTTTTCGATACGGCTGACGTTTACGGCATGGGCCGCAGTGAGACCTTGATTGGAAAATTTCTCAAAGAGCTCGCGCCGTCGCGCCGCAGTGACGTTTTTGTAGCGACCAAACTCGGGCGCTTTAGCCCGCCGGGTTGGCCGGATAATTTTACGCGCGCGGCGGTGCGCCAGCACACGGAGGCGTCGTTGCGGCGGCTCGACATCGAGCGTGTCGACCTCACGCAGTTGCACTGCGTGCCGCCGGAGATCATGGCGCAGGGCGAGATTTTCGAGTGGTTGCGCGAACTCAAACGCGAAGGCAAAATCGGCGCGTTTGGCGCCAGTGTCGAATCCATGGACGAAGCGCACGTGTGTCTGCGTCAGACGGACCTCTCGGCGCTGCAGATCATTTTTAATATTTTTCGCCAAAAACCGATTTACACGCTTTTTGCGGCGGCGAAAAAACAAAACGTCGCTTTGATCGTGCGCCTCCCGCTGGCGAGCGGCTTGCTCGGTGGCAAGATGACGCCCGCGACGACGTTCCCTGCGAGCGATCACCGCAATTTCAACGCCGACGGCCAGAAATTTAACGTCGGCGAAACCTTCGCCGGCCTGCCCTTCGCGAAAGGCGTGGCGCTGGCCGATGCGCTCAAGCCGCTCGTGCCCGCGGGGCTGACGTTGCCGGAGTTGGCGCTGCGCTGGTGTCTGGATTTCGACGCGGTCTCGGTGGTGATTCCCGGCGCGAAAAACCCCGAGCAAGCTCACGCCAACGCGCGGGCGGCGGCGTGGCCCGCGCTGAGTCCGGCGCTGCACGCGCAGCTCGCGGAATTTTATACGCGCGAAGTCGC
>CANHAH010000164.1 GCA_947458705.1 Opitutia bacterium
AAAACTAAGCCTTGAAATTACCGCGCGCGCCCCGTAACCGCTCGCGGCTTAAATGAAGACACTCATCATCGCGGAGAAGCCGTCTGTGGCGGCCGATCTCGCCCGTTCCCTTGGCAAAGTCCCGAAATCCGGCGACCACTACGAAAATGATGAATACGTAATTTCCTCGGCGGTCGGCCATCTCGTGGAACTTGAGATGCCCGAGGACATTGATAAAAAGAAATACGGTTTCTGGCGTCTCGAGATGTTGCCTATCATCCCGGAGAAATTCGGCCTGAAGCCCATCGAAGCCTCCAAAGAGCGCTTTTCTCATCTTAAGAAGCTGCTTGCCCGCAAAGACATCGAACTGGTGATCAACGCCTGCGACGCCGGCCGTGAGGGAGAACTGATCTACACTTATATCTACCAGCTGACGAAGTGCAAAATTCCCTTCAAGCGCGCGTGGATGCAGACGATGACCACCGAGGGTATTAACACCGCCTTCAAAAACCTTCGCGAATCCTCCCAGATGGCGGGCCTTGCCGACGCCGCTCGTTGCCGCTCCGAGAGCGACTGGCTCATCGGCATCAATGGCACCCGCGCGCTTACTAAGCGCATGTTTGGTTCCCGCGCCGGCAACGTCGCCTCAGTTGGCCGCGTGCAGACCCCCACCCTCGCAATCATCTTCGCCCGCGAACTGGAAATCCGCAATTTCAAGCCCCGCGCATTCTGGCGCGTCACCGCCCAATTCACCGTCGCCAAAGGCACCTACGAAGGCGTCTACCAACGCGCGAATTTCAAAAAAGTCGCTGACGATGAACACGACCGGATCGATCGGATCTGGGACAAAGCCCTGGGTGAAGCCGTTCTAGCCGCCTGCGCCGATGGTACGCTTGCTCAAGTCAGCGAAGAGAAAAAGGGCGCTACGCAAGCCTCTCCACGCCTTTACGATCTAACCACGTTGCAACGCGAGGCCAACGGCCGCTTCGGCCTGCCCGCCCGCCGCACCCTCCAGATTGCCCAAGCCCTTTACGAGCGCCACAAGGTCATAACCTACCCCCGCACCGATTCCCGCGCGCTGCCTGAGGATTATATTCCCACCTGCCGCGAGACTCTCAAGAACCTCCAGGGAGACCTTGGTACGCACGCCTCGCATCTACTGGAATCAGGCTGGCTGCGCCCCAACAAGCGCATCTTCAACAACGCCCAAATTTCCGACCACTTTGCGATCATCCCGACCACCACCGAGCCCAAAAATCTCGATGAGATGGAAGCTAAAGTCTATGATATGATCGCCCGTCGTTTCGTAGCGGCTTTCTATCCCGCGGCTGAGTTCGACGTCACCACCCGTATCAGTACCGTCGCCCCAGGCCACGATTTCAAAACCGAGGGCAAGGTCCTCACTGCCCCCGGTTGGCTCGCGGTTTATAATAAAAATACCGTCGACGACGATTCCCCTGATTCCAAAGCGCTTCCCGCGCTCACGCCCAACGACAAGGCTCAAGCTCGTACCCACGAGGCTAAACTCCACGCCGAATCGACCCGTCCACCGCCACGCTACACGGAAGCTACATTGCTCTCCGCCATGGAAGGGGCCGGCAAACTCGTCGACGATGAAGACATGGCCGAAGCCATGAAGGAACGCGGCCTTGGCACCCCGGCCACCCGGGCAGACACCGTCGAAGGGCTCATCAATCAGAAATACATGGAGCGCAATCAGCGCGAGCTCGTCCCTACACCCAAGGCCGAGTCCCTCCTGCAGTTTCTTACGGCCGTCAAAGCCGATGCTCTCACGAAGCCCGACATGACCGGCGAATGGGAATACAAACTTCGCCAAATGGAGCACGGTAAATATCCGCGCGACAAATTCATGGCTGAGATTGTCGAGGTCGTGAAAGGCGTCGTCGACCGCACGAAAAATTTCGAAGAAGACGACTCTGCGGCCCGCACCACCGACATTATTTCTCCCACTGACGGCAAACCCATGCTCGAGACCCTCCGCGGTTACAAATCGCAGGACGGCATCCTCATGGTCTACAAGGTCGTCACCGGCCGCAAACTCGAGGAAGCCGAAGTCAAAGAACTCGTCACTAACGGTGAAATCGGGCCGCTCGATGGCTTCGTTTCTCCACGCACCGGCAACCGTTTCCCTGCTAAACTCGTTCTTGCCGACGATCCCAAACACGAGGGAAAACGTCGTGTCGATCTAGACTTCGGGAACAAATTTGAACTCTCGGAGCTGACGCCCTTCTGGACCGATCCGGCCACGGGTGCAGAGCTGTGCGAGGCTCCCACCAGCTACGTACTGCGGGAAAAAAGCGGCGACATCTACGAACAGAAATTCAGTGTAGGCCGCCTGATGTGCCAAAAGCCTATCACCCGCGAGATCGCCATCCAGCTCGTTTCCCAGCCCAAGACCGAACTCATCACCGGCTTCACCTCGAAAAAAGGCCGGCCCTTCGACGCCTTCCTCACCCGAGTTGGACCAAAATTCTCTTGGGAATTCCCCCCGCGCAAGCCCCGCGTGGGCAAGGACGGCAAAACCATCGAGCGCAAAGCCAAGGTCCCCGTCGATTTCTCGAAAGCGCAGACGCTAATCCACAGCAAACTGCACGATGGACAGCTCATGCTGACCGCCGATGCGTTTTACGTCACCAAGCCCCAGGCCGACGGATCACCCCGCGTGGTGTTCGAACTCAAGCGTATCCTTTGCGGCAAAGAGCTTCCCGTCGAAGAAATCGAGCGCCTCGTCACGGACGGCCGCACCGGCCTCATCGACGAACTCGTTTCCAAGCGTGGCTCGAATTTCAGCGCCTATCTGGTCCTTTCTAAGGACAAGAAAAAAGCCGAATTCGAGTTCCCGCCCCGTTGACCGGCCGCGGCCGTGAGCCGCGCCGGATCACCCCTCGATTTCCCCTCGCCCCGCAGCCTCCTGCGTGCCTCCATAGCCACGTCCGGTAACCTTACCCCCGCTCGTACGTCTTTCCCCCACTCGTGAAATCCTCCAAAACTTATCTGCTCGTCATCCTCGCCTGCACCACCATCGGCGGAGCCGCTTACGCTTGGAAACAATACCAAGAACTCGTTCAACTGCGTGCCGCCGCCCTCGGCACCGATGAACGCTCGGACCTCCAAAAACGTCTTTGGGCCGCGGAGAAACGCGCCAAAGACCTCGCCGACCAACTCGCAGCCGCCCGCACTCGCGGCGAAGACGCCAGCGACGAAAACATCGACCCCGCCAACCCCGATAATGCCAACCGCGGAAATCGCGGCAATCGCGGGCCCGGTGGCCCTGGTGGACGCGGCGGCGACATCATGGCCGCGATGCAGAAGCCCGAGATCCAGCGCCTGCTCGCAACCCAGCAAAAAGCGCAACTCGACGCCCGCTACGCCTCACTTTTCAAGAACCTGAACCTCACCCCTGCCCAGCTCGAGAAATTCAAAAATCTACTCGTCGAACGCCAAACCTCGATGATGGATGTCCTGACTGCCGCCCGCGAGCAAGGCATCAACCCCCGCACTGATCCCAAAGGTTTCCAACAACTCCTCGCCGGCACCCAAGCCGAGATCGATGCCAGCATTAAAACCGCCATCGGCGACGATGCCTTTAATAAATATAAAACCTTCGACCAAACCGCCCCGCAACGCGGCACCACCGACCAACTAAGCCAAAGACTGAGCTACTCCGCCACCCCTCTCACCGCCGATCAATCGGCAGCGATGCTCAAAATCCTCAGCCAGACCGCGCCCGCGCCCGCGCGCGGCGCGACCACCGGCGGCCCCACGATGAGCGCCAACGTTACGGTGATAGCCGAAGCTGGCCCAGGCGCCGGCCGTGGCGGCCCCGGCGGTGGCATGAATATAGTAGCCGGCATCGGCGGCATCGGCGGCGGCGCCATGGGGGGACCGTCAGCACCCATCACCGACGCCACCATTAATATGGCCCAAGGCGTACTTAGCGGCCCCCAAATCGAGGCTCTCAAACAACTTCAAGCTGAACAACAAGCTCAACAAAAAATCGGTGAAGCCTTCCGACAAACCATGGGCGGAAACAACAGCAACACCGGAACGACCACAACGACGATTACCAAGAAGAAAAAAGGCGAGTGATCTTGTCTTCTTTTTTTCGTCAATCACTGGCCGTCGTATCTGACGGCCTTTTTCATTTCCACCTCCGCCCTCAGCAAAAACCATAATCCGCGAAATTTCACTTGAGGGTTATTTTGCTGGGCCGCACGTTGAACCAGTTTAGCATAACCCAACCGCCCATGATCGTCACCACCGCGCAGCTTTTTAAACACGCCTACGGCAAGTACGCCGTCGGCGCCTACAACATTAATAACGCCGAACAGGCCATGGGCCTGTTCCGCGGCGCAATCGAGTCGCAGGCCCCGTTCATCATCCAAATTTCTAAAGGTGCCCGCGCCTACACCGATAAGCGTATGCTGGAGGCCATTATTCGCTCCGCGGGCGATATCTTCCCCGAGGCGATCTTCGCCGTCCACCTCGACCACGGTGACGAGCAGACCTGCTACGAGTGCATCGACTCCGGCTTCTT
>CANHAH010000165.1 GCA_947458705.1 Opitutia bacterium
GGAGATTATCGGAGTAGATGAACGCGCTGCCGGCGGCGGCGGTGTAGCCGCCCATGACGTCGACTTGGCGGAAGTTGGGGGTGATCGTGTGGTCTTTGTCCTCGGAGTTGATGCGCTTGGCCGTCATGGCGCGGACGCCTTTGGGGACGATAGTTGCGGGGATGCCGCCGAAGAAAATGGGGGCGTTGTTAGCGGTGCCGCCAAATTGGTCGCCGAACTGATTTACGCTTTGGGCCCAGGTGTTGTTGGTAAATTGATGAAGGAATTCTAGGGCGGAGCCGTCGGCTTTGAAGCGGTACGTGCCTTGAGCGAATTGTTTTTCAACGCCGCCGATCGTGCCTTTGAAACCGGAGTAGCCGACGGCGCCGTACAGCCAGTTGTCGAAACCGTAGTGGAGGTTATTGGCTTGAGCGTGGGTGTCGTTAATGCCCCAGCCGGTCATGATCTCGGTGCGGACGTCGGCTTTGTCGTCTCCGTCGGTGTCTTTGAGGAAAAGAAAGCGTGGGGATTGAGCTACTACGATACCTCCATTTGTGAAGGTGAAACCGGTAGGAATGTTGAGGTGATCGGCGAAGACGGTGAACTTATCGGCGCGACCGTCGCCGTCGGTGTCTTCGCAGATTTTGATGCTGTCATTACCCATTCCGTCGGGCTTCACGTCGTGAGGGTAGTCGCGCGTTTCGGCGATCCAGAGGCGGCCGCGCTCGTCCCAAGCCATGAAGATGGGCTTGGCGATGTCGGGCTCGCCAGCGAAAAGCACGAGGCGAAGATCGGGTGCGACTTGGGTGCGCTCGATGCTGCCTTTGAGGTTGAAGGGAAATTGAAACGTGAGGGGTTCAGGGCGTTTTTCGTAGTTGGCGATATTGGCGCGCGCTTCGCGTTGTTCGGGCTCACGCTGAGCGAGGAATTTTTTCCAAGCGGCGACGCGTACAGGGCCGGCGGCAGCGAGGAGTTTGGGCTTCACGGCCAGGGCGAAGCCTTCGGCCGAAGAATCGCCTAGGGAAGTTGCGGTGAGGACATTCGCGGCGGGGATGGCGGCGAGGGCTTTGGTAAAAAGATCGGCTGGGGCGTCGAGGATAAGGACGTCAAATTTGGCGACGAAGTCGGGCGTGGCGGCGGAGGGGTCAGATACGTAGTCAAACCAGATGGCGTCACGGCCAAGGTCGCGCATGAGGACGTGGGCGTTCATGCGGGGGGTGCGCTCAGGCGTGCCGAGGTAAAGGACACGGATGGGATTGGCCGCGCAGTTAAGCGCCAGTGACAACAGAAGTAGGAAAATCGCCGGGGTTTTCATAGTAAATCGGACAGGGGGTTTAAGACGTAGGGTAAAATCGGGTGGTCCTCAAATGAGGAGAGCTCTGCAGTCATTAAGGAAAAAGAAAGCAGAATAGGTTTTTTGGTCGCAAGACCTCAGCAGATAAAAACTGGGAGTTACCTTGGTTATATTTTTAGGGAATGCAGAGGATTCGGCATCGGACCGTCAAACCGTACCAAGCCGTTTATTGCCGGCGCGGAATCGGGGGGAGTATGCGCTCAGTGTCCGAGGCGTGTGTAGTCGAGTGTGGTATGGCTGATGTGGCCAGCGGCGAGGGCGGCGCGGTCGGTGAGGGGCTCGTTGGCGGAGAGGTCTTCTCCGGCGCGGAAGATAAGCCGGTGGTTACCCTCGGGGCAGGCCGGCGAGTACAGGCGCGGGATCACGACACGCGCAGGAATCGTGCGGTGCACGACGGTAGTGGGGCCGCAGGAGAGAGGGAAATTGATGTTATGGACGACAAAGCTATGCGGGGCGGTAGCACCGATAAGTGGAGCGGCGAGTCGCGCGGCGTGGGCGGCGGAGTGACGCAAGGTGGCAAGCAAGTCGGCGTCAGGGGTGTCGTCGGCCGCTTTGAGTTGGTTGTAGACTTCTTCGGTGAGGGCTTGGGAGAAGGCGAGGGCGGGCAAACCGTGGAGCGCGCCTTCCCAGGCCCCGGCGATTGTGCCGCTGGCGATAATGAACCCCAGGGAGGCGTTGAACCCTATGTTGATGCCACTCAAGACGGCGTCGATTGAGGTGGTGCGCGGTATGAGATGGTCGAGGGCGATGTTCACGCAATCGCTCGGGGTGCCGTCGATGATCCAAGTCGGGCAACCGAGGCCGCGATCGGCCCGGGTTGCGTGGATGGCGCGGTTGCGGGATTTGGCGGCGCCGACCCAGCTTTGTTCGGTTTTGGGCGCAGCGACGTAGGGAGCGTGGCCTGCGAGGCGGAGTGCAGCGACGAGTTCATGAAGGAAGGGGCTGGCGATGCCGTCGTCGTTAGTGACCAGTAAATTCATTTTTCGATTTAATCATGAAAGAGACGAAACCCTCGAAAAAGGAAAGCGCGCGGTGGACAGATTCGTGCGCACGGTGACGGGATATTTTTAGACATTAAAAAGCCGCGACGCTTTGGGCGGCGCGGCTGGAGGGGTGGACCTGACCGCGTGAAAAGGAGTCCGCAGTCATCCGCTTGTATCAAGCGGCGACAAACTCGCGCGGCTTAACTTCCCTCGCAATCCGGGCTCCCAGTTCACGGTGCGCTTTGCGCAGGTCGCAGTCCGTCTGCAGCCGACTCCACCAGCCTTCGGAGAGTCCGAAATAGCGATCTAAGCGCAAGCCAGTGTCGGCCGTGATCGCCCGATTGCCAGAGAGGATGGCGGAGATACGAGTCTGCGGCACGCGGATATCTTTCGCCAACTGATATGCCGTGATGGCCATAGGCTTCAGGAACTCCTCGCGGAGCATCTCTGCAGGCGTGGGGAGTGGTAGTTTATTAGTCATGACTTAGTGATAATCTACGATTTCGACGTCTTCGATACCGCGGTCCGTCCAAAGGAAACAGATGCGATATTTGTCATTAATGCGAATGGAATGCTGGCCTTTGCGGTCGCTCTTGAGGGCTTCCAGCCGATTGCCTGGTGGAACCCGCAAATCGTCGAGTTTCATGGCGATGTCGAGTTGTTGGAGTTTACGCAGGGCGACTTTTTGGATATCGGCAGGCAGGTCTGGCGACTTGTCGCCTTGGTGGATTTTCTCGGTGGCTTTGCAGCGAAACGAAATAATCATCCGGTTAGATAGATACGCATAGCGTTAGTAACGTCAAGCGTTATTATATTCGAGAAAGGCAGGCGGTCCTGTTCACAAAAAATGCCTCCAGCGGAGTTCCGGGTAAAGCGATCCCTGTCGCTAGCAAAAAACGCGTTCAGATAGGTCCACTCTTCCACAACGGGCATCGCTTATCTGTCCACAGGTTCCGCGAAGCCAAACTACCTCGGTGCCGCGCATCTCGGAGCTAATCTTTTTTTCAAACTGCGTCCTCGCCCTCAATGCCGCGACCGGTGAGCGAATTTGGCATTTCCAAGAAATCGAACACGATATCTGGGATCTCGACGTTCCGTCGCCTCCGAATCTCGTCACCATCATGCCGACTCCAGCATGGGTTGGTTCGCCCGGAGAAGATGGCAAACCAAACGTATTTTACGGGATGCTCGGTGGCTCGGATTGGCTTGGCGCGGCGTTTGATCCAACGAGCGGACGCATTTTTGTAGCTTCGAACACCATGGCTTACAAGGTGAAGATCGTCCATGACGACGAGGCTCCGCCACAGATACCAGCCACGGCGGGCGACAAGTCCTCTCGGTTACTCAATTTGAGAAAGTACCTATCCCAGAATTATTTAACCGTCGTACTACCTTGTTTGATACTAGAAATATCACTGAGGGCATACTTAACTTATTCTAAAATAGTTGGTTAATTCCGGACACTACTGATTAGTCTTAGCGGTTAAGCTGATAATCACAAGATCACTTCGGGTCTTTTTTAGCTTAGACTGTCTTGAATTGCTGGCCTTGAAATTCACCCCTAGGAGTTATCGTTTTTTCCGGTTTTAGATGCATTTTTTTTGGGGAGAGCTAGTGCATTGTTTTGGGCATTAAAAAGCCGCGACGCTTTTGGGCGTCGCGGCTGGAGGGATCGAAGAGAAGCGCGGAGTTTAAGCGTACTTCTCTTCCGGGTTATTCAGCGGCTGGCGCAGGGGCAGCGGCGGGCTGGCCTTCAAGGTCACGCATGGCGGCCTTGCGGCTGAGACGAACTTTGCCGGAGCGCTCGTCGATACCGATGCACTTCACGGTGATGGAATCGCCCATCTTGACGACGTCTTCGGTGCGGCGCACGCGCTGCTCGGAGAGTTCGCTGATATGGCAGAGGCCTTCTTTACCGGGGGTGCACTCGACGAAGCAACCGAAGTCCTTCACGCCGGTGACGCGGCCGGTGTAGATCTTGCCCATTTCGATGGGCTCACCACCGCCGCCACCGGGACCGGAACCGCCGCCGCAGAGGCTGTCGATTTCCTTGATGGCGCGGGCCATCGCGTCGCCGTTGTTGGAGTAGATGAAGATCTTGCCGGAGTCGTCGTCGGAGATGTCGATCTGTGCGCCGGTGGTTTCGGTGATGCGACGGATCGTCTTGCCGCCGGGCCCGATGAGCAGGCCGATCTTTTCGGGATCGATCTGGA
>CANHAH010000166.1 GCA_947458705.1 Opitutia bacterium
CCCAAGCAGGTCTGCGTGAGATCGTTGGTGCCGAAGCTGAAGAACTCGGCGGTCTGAGCGATCTCGTCGGCGGTGAGGGCACCGCGTGGGATCTCGATCATGGTGCCGACGGAGTAGGCGATCTTCACCTTCTTTTCCTTCTGCACGAGCGCGGCGACTTCGTGTACGATGGCGACTTGGAGATCGAGCTCCTTCTTGAACCCGACGAGCGGGATCATGATCTCGGGCTTGGCTTTGAAGCCAGCCTTGGTCGCATCGGCGGCGGCCTCGAGGACGGCGCGGGCCTGCATGCGGGTGATCTCGGGGAACTTGATACCGAGGCGGCAACCGCGGAAACCGAGCATGGGGTTGAACTCATGGAGCTCGTGCACGCGGTGCATGATCTTCTCGACTGGGATACTGAGCTTACGGGCGAGATCCATCTGCTGTTCCTTGGAGTTCGGGAGGAACTCGTGGAGTGGGGGATCGAGGAAGCGAACGGTCGCAGGATAGCCTTTGAGGGCTTTGAAGATGCCGTAGAAGTCGTCGCGTTGGTAGGGCAGAAGCTTGGCCAGGGCGGCTTCGCGATCCTTGAGGTTGTCGGCAAGGATCATCTCGCGCATGGCGTCGATGCGGTCGCCTTCGAAGAACATGTGCTCGGTGCGGACTAGGCCGATACCGACGGCGCCGAACGCCATGGCTTCAGCGGCTTGCTTCGGCGTGTCGGCGTTGGTGCGGACGCTCATCTTGGTGGACTGGGCGCACCATTTCATGAGCTGCACGTAGTTCTTATATTTCTCGGTTTTCTGCGCTTCTTTGTCGTCGCTGAGGAGACCAGAAATGATTTCCGAAGGAGCGGTCTTAATTTGGCCGGCGTAAACCAGGCCGGAAGTGCC
The DNA here is from genome assembly GCA_947458705.1 of Opitutia bacterium. Taxonomy (GTDB): domain Bacteria; phylum Verrucomicrobiota; class Verrucomicrobiia; order Opitutales; family Opitutaceae; genus Tous-C4FEB. The sequence continues at coordinate 876 of CANHAH010000166.1, forward strand.
GTCGATCGAGAGGAAGTCACCTTCCTTGAACGTGTGGCCGTCGATGGTGGCAGTCTTCGCATCGTAGTCGATGGTGACGCCAGCAGCGCCGCAGACGCAGACTTTACCCATTTGGCGGGCAACGAGTGCGGCGTGCGAGGATACACCACCGCGAGCGGTCAGGATGCCCTCAGCGGCGATCATACCGCGGAGATCTTCTGGAGAGGTCTCGACGCGTACTAGGAGAACTTTCTCGCCCTTGTCAGCGGCCTGCACGGAGCGGTCAGCGTTGAAGTAGATCTTGCCGGTGGCAGCGCCGGGGCCGGCGGGAAGGCCGGTGGCGATGACCTTGGCTTTCTTGACCTCGGCGAGGTCGAAGATCGGGGCAAGGAGTTGCTCGAGCTGATCGGCGGGGTTGCGCAGGACCGCGGTTTCCCAGTCGATGAGTTTTTCGCGGACCATGTCGGCGGCGAACTTCAGACCGGCGGCGGCGGTGCGTTTGCCGTTGCGGGTTTGGAGCATGAACAACTTACCCTCTTGGACAGTGAACTCAATATCTTGGACGTCCTTGAAGTGTTTCTCGAGGGTAGCGCGGACTTTGAGCAGCTCGGCGTAGCTCTTGGGCATAACGTCCTTCAGCTTGATCACGGGCTCGGGGGTGCGGACGCCGGCGACGACGTCTTCGCCCTGGGCGTTCACGAGGAATTCGCCGTAGAATTCGTTGGTGCCGTTGGCGGGATTGCGGGTGAACGCGACGCCTGAGCCGGAGGTTTCACCGGTATTACCGAAGACCATGGCTTGGACGTTAACGGCGGTGCCCCATTCAGTAGGGATGTTATATTTACGGCGGTAGACGCACGCGCGGTCATTCATCCAGGAGCCGAAGACGGCGCCAGCGGCGCCACGGAGTTGGTCCCAGGCGCTATTGGGGAAGGCTTTGCCGGTGCGTTCTTTAACTAGAGCTTTGAAGCGTTTGATCAGCTCCTGTTGGTCGGCGGCGGTGAGCTTGGAGTCTTCGATATCGCCGTGGTAAACTTCGTGTTTGTACGAGTGGATGGTGTGTTCGAACGGATCGTGGTCTTCACCTTCACGTTTCTGCACGCCCATGACGACGTCACCGTACATTTGGATGAAGCGGCGGTAGCAATCGTAGGCAAAACGGGAGTTGCCGGTAGCTTTCTCAAGGGCAAGGACGGTCTCGTCGTTGAGCCCGAGGTTAAGGATCGTGTCCATCATGCCAGGCATGGAATCGCGGGCGCCGGAGCGCACGGCCACGAGCAGAGGCATGCCGGTTTTGGCGCCAAAGGTGGTGCCCATAATCTTCTCCATGTTACGCACGCCGGCTTCCATCTCGGCTTGGAGGGTCGCGGGATAGGTACGTTTGTTGGCGTAGTAGTAGGTGCAGACCTCGGTCGTAATCGTGAAACCGGGAGGCACGGGCAAGCCGATGCGAGTCATCTCGGCTAGGTTGGCGCCCTTGCCGCCGAGGAGGGCTTTCATCGTGCCATTGCCGTCGGCTTTGGCTGCGCCCCACGTGTAGACGTATTTAGGCGCCTTCTTGGAGGCGGATTTCTTCGCGGGAGCGGACTTCTTTGCTTTGGATTTAGCGGCCATGTGGATGGGTTATGCGGTTGAGAAAAACAGAGGGTTTGCGACGAGCGCAGAAGCTAAGACTGAAAACGTCCGCCCCGTGCGCTGTCAACGGCGCAAGGGGCAAAGCTTGGCAGCCTAAATTACTGGCGATCGGACCTGCAGGCTCTTCGCCCATCCTTCCCGACGGTTTAGCGCAAAAAAATGCTTAAATTGCGAAAAAACAGTTCCTCTATTTCGGGGTGAAATACGAGGGGCGTAATAAAAGGTCTGAAAAATATCTTGAACTCCGTGGGATGAGTCGAGAGCGTGCGCCTTCCCTAAATGGTAGGATACTCAAGTGGCCAACGAGGGGAGACTGTAAATCTCCTGGCTTACGCCTTCTCTGGTTCGAATCCAGATCCTACCACCACTTTCACCCCCGCACGGGGGTTTAGCCGGGCCGAAAAAAAGTCGGCCCGGAGGCTATTAGGCCTAACGCCTCCCGTAACGATTCCGGTTGGCTAGATTTTTTGCGGTTTAACGCGCCGCGGTTTTAAGAGCGGCGAAACGTTGCCGCATTTCTGCGAGGGTAGCGGCATAGGCGGGATCGGTCGTGAGGTTGTTCGTCTCGGCGGGATCGGTTTTCAGGTCAAAAAGCTCCTCGAAATTGAAATCAGGCCAGAAGAGATATTTAGCGTCTTTGCGAACAAGGGCCTGCGAGGAAGGTATGAATTTGATGTTATTAATCGTGGCGTGCTCGTAGAAAAATTCTGTACGCCAGGTTAATCCTTGGGCGGCGAGATAAAGCGGGGCAAAGTCGCGCCCTTGCATGCGAGGCGGAGCCTCGACGCCCGCCGCGGCGAGGAAGGTGGGAGCGAGATCGACGTTGAGCGTGATCGCATCGTCGGTGCGGCCACGAAGTCTGGCGGGTAAACGTGGGTCTCGCACGATGAGCGGCGTGCGAATACTTTCTTCGTAAGGATACCACTTATCGGCGAGTCCGTGCTCGGCGTGGAAGTAGCCGTTGTCGCCGGTGAATATGACGAGCGTGTTTTCCAGTACACCTTGGTGGCGGAGTTCGGCGAGCACACGGCCGCAGGTGGCGTCGACCTCGGTGGCGAGGCGGTAATAATTTTTCATCATCGCCTGATATTTCTCTGGCGTGTCGAAGCGCCAATGCCACCGGCGGCGACCTTCGTTTTCTTCGTTAGCGATGAAGGGCGGTAGGCGTTTGAAAAACGCGTCGGTTGCGGTCGGCGGGATGGGAATGACCGTGTCTTTGTAAAGCTCCATGCTGCTAGGTTGCGGCAAGTATTGGAGCGGGTTTTGGTCTTCGGCATGCGTGGCAAAAAAAGCCAGCGTCAGGCAAAACGGTTTATTGGCGGGCCGGGTGCGCAGAAATTCGAGGGCGTCGTTTTCGTTTTTTTGGGTTACGTGAATTAGCGAGCCGTCGGGCTGTTTCTGCCAATGCGTGGTTTGGTACGAGCGGCCGAAGTCGAATTTCTGCTGCGGGAATTTGCCGTTGTGCCATTTGCCGATGTGGCCGACGAAGTAGCCATGTTCGCGGAGCAGGCCAGGGTAAGTTTCGGCCCACGGGGTGGTGAAAAGGTTGAAAGCGGGGTTGCCGTGACGCGACATCCATTGACCGGTGAACAACGATGCGCGGCTCACTCCGCAGATGGAAGTGGTGACGCAATTGTGTGTGAAGCGCACACCCTCGGCCGCGAGTTGGTCGAGGTTGGGTGTTTTGACGACAGGGTGGCTTGCTGAGCCGAGCGTGTCGTGGCGCCAGTCGTCGGCGTAGAGAACTAAGATATTTAGCGGTTTGGTCGCGGAGGCATCGGCACTCAGCGCAGTGCCGAGTAGAGATAGGTAAAGCGCCGCGACGAGGTAAGAGAGGTTTTTTCGCACAGTAATCAGGGGTGAGTATTTGCAAACTGAAGCCATCACAAAAGCCCGCCCTCGGCGAAGCCGTAAAATTTTTTTCCGGCAGGATTGGCTCCCACG
>CANHAH010000167.1 GCA_947458705.1 Opitutia bacterium
ATGTTCAACACCACCACTTACGGTCTACCGGGCGATGGCCTCAGCCTCAAGACCAACGGCGGCGTCAACAACGACGGCTCCTCCGTGAAGCTCAAACCAGGCGGCACCTTTTTTTACTCGGACAAGTTTAGCCTGTTTGGCGGCAAGGACAACGTGGGCGTCGTCATGACGTTCAATGATTTTGATGCGATCAGTTTCGGCTATCAACGCACCAATAAGGATCTGACCAACGGCACGCAAAGTCTCGGCGCCGATAATCCCGGCTACGCGCACATCGGCTCCTATTATTATCAATACCAGCCTTCCCGCACGCACCGCAAAGGCGCCTCGCTCAATCTCTACTACAAGCTCAACGAATCGACGACGCTGCATCTCAATAATTCTTTCTCCAACAGCCAGCTCTACAACCGCACCAACTGGTATAAGCTCAACGCCAATACCCGCGACGCTTCGACCAGCTCGGTCATCAATACCTTCGCTCCTCAAGCTGCGAATAACACCGCCGTCGTGAACGGCGACTTTAACAACAAATATGGTTACACCACCATGTTTGACCTCGGTGGTAAGACGATCCTCGGGGCGACCACCATCGACTACGATATCTATACGACCAAATCGACCAACCACTATTACGACATCGCTTCGCCTCCCGGCACCGCCGGCACGGATACCGGTCAATTCTCAGGCATCCAAATCACGATCCCCAACATCGGCTTCAGCCTCACGGGTAGTCCTGATTCCGCCGCGCCTTCGATCAAGCAGACCGCCGGCAAAGACATGTACGACCTCAGTAACGGCACCGCCATGGTGCTCAACAGTGTCGCCCGCGCCGGTAAGGATGAATGGCTCGGCTACAAAGTCGACATCAAGCGTCAGTTCAACTCCGGCGCGTTCCCCTTCTGGATTAAGACCGGTATGATCAGCCACGACGAATGGCGCCGCAACGACAACCCCCGCCGCCAGTGGAATTACACCGGCCCCACCAATCCTTCGCCCTTCGGGCAATTCCTCGCCAGCGCCGATTCTCAAGGCGGAGAAAATGCTAAGTGGGGCATGCCCAAGTTTCCTTGGATTAGTCCCTTTGCGGTCACCAAGTACTACTTGGCTAATCCTCAATACTTCACGGAAAACGTGACGGCCTTCGTGAACAACGAAGCCAATCGCAACTTTGAGCATGAACGCATCACCGGCGCCTACATCATGGGCAGTGCGACCTTTGCTAAGAAATTCACCATCACCACCGGCTTCCGCAACGAGTGGACCCAAGACGATGGCGAGGGTAAACTCACCGATCGTAAGGCCTACGCCGACGCCATCGCGGCGGGCGCCTCGGTGCTCGATGCGACCAAGATCCAATACAAGCGCCGCTTCACGAATTCTAATTCCTACTCGACCCCGTTGGGTAACTTGCAGCTGAAGTATCAGATCACCCCCAGCCTCGTCCTCAAGGGCAGCTGGCACATGGGCATCGGACGTCCCGATCTACCGCAGTTACTCCCGCAGTTTGATCTGAACGAGACGGTGACCCCTGGCACGATCAACGTGAACAACATCGGTCTCAAACCACAGTTCGCTTACAACGGCGATGTCATGATCGAGTATTACGCCAAGAACTCGCTCACGCTCACCGCGGATGTGTTTCAAAAGAAGATCCGCAACTACATCTCCAACTACACCATCACCGTGCCCACGGGCGCGGATAACGGATACGACGGCAAGTATGCCGGTTATCGCCAGACCACTGCCTACAACATGGGCGAAGGTCGCTTCAAGGGCGTCGAACTTTCCGCTTCGCAGCCGTTCACGGGTCTAATGCAGATCGCCCGGGATTACAAATGGCTGGGCAACTTTGGTTGGTTCGCCAACTACACGTACATGTGGACCGAGCAAATCGGCGTGTTCCCCAATGGTGGCGGTGAATCCGTTTATCCCGGCAAGACCCAATCCACGCGTCGCTTCCAGAACTGGGTGCCGCAGACCTTCAACGCCGGTGTCTCCTACAACTGGAGCAATGGCGCCATGGTCTTCGTCAAATACAACCAGCGCAGCAAAGCCTACCAATACTCCCAGGCTAACTTGGACGTGATGCAGCAATCCTGGAACACCATCGATCTCGCGGTCCGCTATCCCGTCAGTAAGACGTATTCCCTCATGTTTAACGTGAACAATGTCTTCGACGACCGCACGACCTTCTACGTCCAGAACCACCTGAACATCCGCTCCGATATTTTCGCGACCCAGCTGAATTTCGGTATCCGCGGCAACTTCTGATCTGCTTACGTTGTTTCTTCCGTTACTGGGCAGAGCTCCGACGGGAGCCTGCCTCGTAACCTCGATCGATCGAACGGCTGACCTCAGCTCACCTTGAGCAGCGCCTCGAGGTCTAGCGCCTGTGTGAACATCGCGAGTGTACCGTCGGGTTGGCGGGGCCAGTTCGATTCGGGGCGATCCCAGTACAGTTCTACGCCGTTGCCTTCAGGTTCGCGTAAGTAGAGCGCTGCACGCACCCCGCGTTCGGCCGCGCCATCGAGCGGCACTCCAGCGTAGATCGGTTGGCGTTCAGGAGGCATAGCTTGGGCAGGCATCACGTTACCCGCAGTGTCACGTTAGGTGGCCGTTGGGCCCTCAGCGCGGAGTTGTTGGAGGAGGGCTTGGATGTAGCCGTGGCAGAAGGCGAAGGCTTTGTGGCCGCCCGTGTCGCCTTCGATGTGGGGCACATGGTCTGGCATCACCATGCCGTCGTAACCAAACTCCCGATAAACTCTCAAGGCCTTCGGCATGTCCACATCGCCATCGTCGGGCATCGTCTCATCGAAATTTAGATAACCGCCGCGGATGTTGCGGAAGTGCACGTTGAAGATCTTGCCGCGCCTGCCGAAGTCTCGGATTACGTCGTAGATCTGCTCGTTCGGTTTGGGCAACATCTCGGCCACCGTGCCTTGGCAGAAGTTGAGTCCATGATACGCACTTGCCTGCATCTCGACAAACTTCACCAAGCCCGCCGGCGTACCGAGCACCGTGTTGACGCCGCGCCAACCCGTCTCTGGCGGCATCCCGGGGTCTTGTGGGTGGCACGCAATCTTGACCTTCGACTCCTCCGCGCTGGGCACGATCTTTTTGAGGAAGGTGTGGATGCGGTCCCAATAAATCTCCTCGGTGATCCGCCCGGCTGGCGTCATCTCCGCACTGGGTTTTAACTGGCTGTAATCAAAGGATTTTAAAGTCGCCCCGCCGCGGCCCACCTTGGTGCCGGTCCGCACCACGCCGATGAAGGTGAGGTTGTATTTCACCATCGGGATACCGGCCGCGCCGCAGTTGCGGATCATCTGGCCGAGCTGCTCCAGCGTGCGGTCGCGCTCGGGATTTTTATCGAGCAAGACCTCGGGATGCTCGCCCTCAGTGATGTAGGCCGCGCTTAAAGGCAGGGGTACACAGTCTAGCGCGATGCCAAAAGACTCCACGTGCTGCCGCAGTCGCTTCAGGTCATCGACGCTCCAGCCATCGTCGAGCCCGCGCCCGACTTTACCGCTGCAGATGTTCTTCACGCCAAAGGCCGCGAGCGCGCGCAACGTCGTGGGCGTGTGGTCATGTTGATGGCCGGCCTTCATACGCAACGGCGGCCAGGTCGACGTGGACGATGACGTGGCTGCGCGGGTGGGGGTGAGGCTGGCGCCTGCGAGACCGAGCGCACTCGCTCCAGTCACTGCCTTGCCGATAAAATCCCGACGATTGATAAGGGACATAGGGGTAGTGGATGTATCTAAATGCCTAAAGTAGCGCCGCCTCAATCCCCTTTCCGCGCGAGCCCAGTCCACCCAGTCCACAAAAAAGCAGATTACGCTTTGGTCCTCTGACACGAGGGTTCTTACCGTTGATTCTTTAATAATGACTTAATCTCATCATGCGCTCCGCAGCAATGAAACACGAGGGCGTCGCGTTCCCGCTGGAATATAAGTCGTAGGTCCAAACCGCAGCGACATTCCATGAAGGGTGGGATTCGCCTGAGTCCAACTCCGGCGTGTAAGTGAAATTGTCCGTAAGCGGTCGCGGCTGCGCGAATTCTGGCTAACCCTTCGACGCGACGGTGCGCCGGTATGCTGGTGAGGAAGCGTGGCGTCGCCAGCAGTCTCACGGCGTGAGATCGGAGAGCGATTTAACTTCGCGCAGCTTACCCTGGCGACGAGTGCGAGTGGTTTCCCGGTGCAAGGCTGTGCCAGCTTTGGCACTTTGGGTGGGTGTGATCCCGTATTCTGAGGCAAAGTAGCTCGCGTCTGAATCGGTAACAGCAAAGGGCAGGCCGCGATGATTGACGAGTTGAGTGAGGGCCATGGAGACAAAGGATCCAGCGTCTAACCCGAGACGCTTCAGGACTTCGTC
>CANHAH010000168.1 GCA_947458705.1 Opitutia bacterium
ATATAATTTCCCCTTCACGCTCCTCGCCGACAGCGACAAAAAAGTCCTCAAAGCCTTCGGCCAATCCGCCGTGATGTTCGCCAGCCGCGAAGCCTACCTGATCAAAGGCGGAAAAATCGTTTACAAAGACACCGGCGTCACCGCCGAACAGGGCCAAAATATTCTTAAATATCTCGCCAGCGCAAAGAGCTGAGGTCCGCCGCTCACCATCTCTGTTTTCCCCCAGCCCGTTGCCAGCCAACGGGCTTTTTTGCGCCCACCCGCTCGACGATTGGGCGGCTAGTTTCCGCGATGCTGGCGATTGGCTGAAAAAAAGTACCGGTAGTTTAACTTTGAGCCACGCGGCCGAACCAAGCTTTATAGGGTATATCGACTGCAGGTAGTTTCCCCCACCCCAAATCCTGCGGTGCACCCAACCTAACCCTACCATGTCTACGTCTACTCGCTCGCTACTGTCGGCGCTGATCCTCGGAGCCTCCGTCTACGCTCAAACCGCCCCCAAGGCCGATCCCGCCCGGGCTGAAGGTGAAGCCATTAAGCTGTCAGTATTCGAGGTCACCACCTCGAGCGACATCGGCTACCAATCGGCCAACGCCGCCGAGGTCACACGCATGAACACGCCCATCGAAAATATTCCGATGAACGTGACGGTGTTTAACCAACAATTCATCGAAGACCTGCTCGCCACCGACACGTCGCAACTGCTCGCCTACGACGCCTCATCGGTGAAAACCTCGGAAAACGACGGCTTCCTCGCGCGCGGCTCCTCGAGCGTCGGCTCCAACTTTCTGAATGGTTTCGCGCAGACGAGCGGCTTCGGCTCCCAGCCTCTCTCTAATATAGAACGCGTGGAAATTATCCGCGGCCCCGCCGCGGTGCTTTATGGCTCCGGCGGTTACGGCGCGACTTACAATCGCATCACCAAACAACCCCAGGCTAAACCGTTCACGAGCGCTCGGGTGATCATGAGCGACGACCACTCGCTTCGCGCTGAAGCGGATCGTAATTTTGGCGCGTTTAACGTTTTAGGCCAAAAATTATCCTTCCGTCTCAATGGTATTCTCGAACGCGGCACCACCTGGTTCGGCCAACGCAAACTCGAGCAAGCCCTAGCGCCCAGCCTCGCGTGGCAGATTAGCCCACGCACCAAAGTCACCTTCGAATACTTCTTCGACTGGCGAGAAAACCAAGCGAGCTGGGAAACTCCCGTTCATGCCGGCGACCCCAAGGGTATGGTCACGGGCGACGGCAAGTATCACAAAACACCCCGCCGCATCGGCTGGATGATTCCCGAGGACTATCGCCGCAATACTCGCCGCGTCGGCTCCACCGATGTGCGTCACGCCTTCACCGACAACCTCCAATTCCGCTCTCAATTCCAGTACGAGAGCAAAGATCAAAACAACCGCGAGACCCAGGCGCTCTCTGATGGCATCACCATGCTGCGCGATACCGTGCTCATGCCGCGCATCCTTAGATTCCAGCCGCGGAAAACGCTCAATTACCGCCTGCGCAATGAATTCGTCTGGAATCTAGCCACCGGTCCTATCCAGCATCGCCTCCTCCTCGGTCACGGTTGGCAGCAACAATACGACTGGAGCTATACCTACATCACCTCCCAAAATTACGGCGGCCTCAGCGGCGCGAACCTCACGAACACCGCGATCTCCAACGCGGCCGCCAGTGCGAAATTTTTCAATTTCCCTGATCTGACCTACGCCCAATTCCTCGCGAACCCCAACCTCGCCGGCTACAACGCGAACCTCATCCAGCCGATTAATATCTTTGATCGCGGCCAAGAGCGCCTGCTGAGCGGGACCGGCACGATGCCGCCGCTACTCAACAGCGCCAACGCTTACACCTACCTGAGCAATACCGACATCTACGCCAACGATGTATTTTCGGTTTTCAAAGAGCGCGTATTCGTGATGGGCGGCGTGCGTCGCTCCCAAGTCGTGCGCAAGACCATCAACTTCGCTTCGGGCACGTTCCCCAATGTCGTCTTCAAACCCGATGCCCCCACCGCCTATCGCGCGCCCGCCGCCACGACTAATAGCGTCGGCGCCGTGTGGCACCTCAACAGCGAGAAAACCCTCTCCGTTTACGGCAATCTCAACACCTCCTTCAGTCCGCAATTCAACATCCAACCTGACGGCGGTCCGCTTGAAGCCGAAACCGGCAACCAGAAAGAAGTGGGTTTGCGCTTCAGCCTACTTGGCGGACGGATGACCGGGCTCATTTCGTATTTCGATATCCTGCAAGACAACGTCACCCAAGCCGACACCACGCCCGGTCGCACCGGCTATTTTACCCAGATCAGCGGCCAGCGCTCCACGGGTTACGAAATCAGCCTCAACGGTCGCATCACCGATCAATGGCTCGTCATGGGCGGCTTCTCCGATACCGACGCGCGCAACGATATCACAAAAGTCGCCAAAGATCTTTCTCCGCGTTTCCGCTTCACGGCGTTCAACCGTTATAATTTCAACCGTGGTCCGCTTAAAAATCTGAATCTGTCTTTCGGTAGCATCTACACCGGTACGCGCGATCTCACCAACGCCACCTCTCACGGCGAACCGAACTGGGGCCCCTTGCCCGCTTGGTGGCGCTTCGACGCCATCGTCGGCTACAAACTGCGCATCCCGCAGCATCGCTTCGCCTACGATTTCTCGATCAAAATCAACAACGTCCTGGATAACCAAAACATCTACTACGTGGGTCAATGGTACCGCTACACCCTCGACCCAGGTCGCGAATGGTCGGCCGTCGTGAGCGCGAAGTTCTAAAATTAGATCTTCCGACATCATCATTGGTCTCACGGCATATTTGAATCTAGATCAACTGGTCGCCACCTCATGAGACTTGTCGTTCCCGTATTTTGCCGCAGCCGCCTTTTGCTGAGAACCGCGGCCGCGTTATGGATGAGCGCCGCCGCAATTTTGGCCCAATCACCGTCGCCGCGCCGAGCTTGGGAAGATGCTCCCGCGGAAAAAAAAGCCCTCTGGAAAAAACACCGGTCCTCGCTCATGAGCCTGGATCTCTCGGAGGAGAAGAGTCGTCAGATCGTAATCGCACAAGGCACGCCGCAGGAGTACCACGCTCACCCCACGACCACATTGTTGGCGGATAATAAGACCCTGCTCGCAATCTGGAACATGGGCCACGGTGGCCACGCCGGACCTATCGCGCGTAGCGAGGACGGCGGCCTGACATGGCAGCGGTTCGATAGCGCGGTGCCGCCGAATTATTGGAATTTCAAAAACTGCCCAAGCATTTATCGCATTACCGATCCTAAAGGCAAAGAGCGTCTGTGGATTTTTGCCGCACGCACTCTTTCGAGCAAAGAGAACCCGAGAGAAATCCTCGGTCGCTTCGAGGGCTATATGCCGCGACTCGTAAGTGAAGACGAGGGCCACACGTGGCAGGAACTTCGACCGCTCGGTGAGCGCATCGCTATGGATAACCCTTTCCGTAACGTGATGACTTTTTCGAGCATCGTGCGACTCAAGGATGGCTCGAGTCTGGGCATGTTTCACCGCGGCGATGGCACTGGCGAAGGCGGCACATTGCAAGTAATGCAATCGATCACGAACGACGGGGGGTTTACTTGGTCAACCCCCGTCATCGCCGCCGACGGACATGCCCTAGCTCCAAAACTGCCTTGTGAGCCCTACGTCTTCCGCTCTCCGGACGGTGATGAACTCTGCTGTATCATGCGTGAAAACAAACGCACCGGAACTAGTCTGGTGATGTTCAGCCGGGATGAGGGGAAAACCTGGAGCACGCCCGTGGACACACCTTGGGGCCTCAGCGGAGATCGCCATCATGGCCTACGCTTACCCGATGACCGACTGGTCGTGGTGTTTCGCAACACGGCACCCTTTGCACCCGCTCGCTTGGTTGCGTGGATCGGAACTTACGATGACATCAAGCGCAACCAACCCGGGCAGTATCGCATCAACCTACTCCGCACCTTCAAAGATGGATTCTACCCGGGTCTACATCGCCTACCTGACGGCACGATTATCGCGACCACCTACACCACCCTACGAGAAAACGACGGCGGCTGTTCGATTGTGAGCGTACGTTTTACAGCCGAGGAGATCGACCAACACTTTTCTCGGCGATGAAACCCGAGCCGTTAGCGTCTCGATTACGCCAACCATCTCGTCTCTACGGCACGCTCATCGTCAGCCCTTCACCGCACTGGGTGCCCGTCGTCGCAGGATTGGGTCTCGATTTCGTCTTCATCGATACCGAGCACATTCC
>CANHAH010000169.1 GCA_947458705.1 Opitutia bacterium
TATCAGCCCAGAAAACCGCCCCTCTCGGGCTGTTTTCCGCTGTGTTAAATGCGCTCACTCCGGCCACGCCGATGTGATCGCCGCTCAGAATATAATGTCGGCAGGACTTGCCGCCACTGCCCGTGGAGGAGCTTCAGGCTCCGGTGAAGCGGGAACTACCCCTCAACGCTCCCGCCTGCTTCGCAGGCGTGCTGCTTAAGGGAATCCCGGCCCTTTAGGGCCGGGAGGAGGTCGAACGATTTAATCGAACAACTTGTCGCGTAAGCGCCGGTCGCGCTTAGTTGGTCTTCCCGCGCCGGGGTCGCGGGCCAGGACTTGCTGAACCCGCATTTCGCGCGCCTTCTGAAATTCCTCGGGCGGGGTCAAATCCGTGCAAAACTCTGCCGCACGCGCCGCACCCATCCGACTGGGCGGAATCGCCTCAACGCGCACCGTTCGCAAGATCACGCCTTGGCGCGCCGTAATGATCTCGCCTGCGCGGACGGTTCGGGCCGGTTTCGCGGCGATGTCACCTATTTCGACTTGGCCAGCGCGGCACGCCGCCGTCGCGAGCGCACGGGTCTTGTACAAGCGCACGCCCCAAAGCCACTTATCGAGCCGGGCAGGATTAGCCTCTTCAGGGAGCGACACAGTTTTTCAATTCAAACCCCAACGAGCAATCAGGCTTTAGGCGCGCGCGTCACTGTACCTATCCAGTCGCGTAGCATGTCTTTCTCATAGCGAAGCGTATCTTGCCGATCCGCGGTGAGGCGCATTTCAAAGGCCAGATCGCGCAGGTCCTCATTGCCCTCTTTGACGGTCTTACCGGCGGCATCGGTGATTTTGTAACTGAACTTCAGACGGGGCGGATAGATCGATTTGACAATGCGCACATCGGAGAATTGCGGGCCGCGCCACGGCTCGTATTCGCCAGCTAAATCAATGTCGGTCAATGCGATCAAGAGTCTGTGTCCGGTGGGCAGGGCTTTATCCGCGCGCTCAACGATATACTCTCGGATACGCTCAAGGATGGCGTCACGGCCTTTGTCGGTGCCGAAGTCGGAATCTTTTACATCGGTAAACTTTTCGGGTTGTTCAAAAACAACCTCCGTACGGACCGAGGCCTTGGCCACTTCAGCAGCGCCAAGCGCCAGCGGAGCCGCCAATCCGAGCAAAACCAACGTAAAACGGGATATGGTTTTCATGGGGTAACTACGACTCATGATAATGACATTAGGTTCCCGCGCCAGTCTGAGGAAAAGAATTTAAAGCCGATCGGCGGCACGTCGGGTCCGGTGATGGGCGCGGTTAAGGCACCTCGTCGAGCACACGATGGAGCACGTGCGCGGCAATCTCAGCGACGTTAAGTTCGTTGGCGTCGATCGGGTTTTTGCCATGTTGACCTCCAGCGAGATCGCTCAGGCCTCGGATGATCAATACCGGCTTGCGATTGGCGTAGGCGACTTGAGCGAGCGCCGTCGATTCCATGTCCGTGCAGCGCGCCTGCCACACGCGGAAAATCCACTCGCGGTATTTAGCGTTGTCCAAAAATACCGTGGAAGCGACGCCGTTGCCGCCCACCGAAACGGTGACCACACGGCCTGATTTTTTAAGCACCGGAAGTTTGGGTAAGGCCCGGCGCGCGGCAGCGAGTAAATCGGCGTCAATTGGGATGAGTTCGAGACGTTCGCCTTTTTCCTCGGCGCTGTCGGTGGCACCGGCGCGGGTAATAGTTGTGCCGGTAGGGAAAATCATCCCGAAATTTTCCCGACCAGGCGGCAGGTAATCAGGGCGCACATACCCGCCCTGGCCGTCTTCATTAAGATAAGCCGATTCACCGTGATTCGCCCAAGCCTCGGGGATGACCACGTCGCCGACTTGCAAAGCCGGATCCGTCCCGCCGGCCACGCCAGCGAAGAGCACGTGCGTGATCGGGAAATGATCGAGCGCGAGCTGCAGTTGGTAGGCGGCGTTGATCATGCTCACTCCGGTGCGGCACAGAATAACCTCTTTGGGGCCGACTTTGCCGCGCCAAAATTCCATACCTTTCACCACCGAACGCTTCCAGCCTTTGGCTGGATCCACACCAAACTCCCGCTTCAAAGCCGCCATCTCAGGCGCATAAGCTCCGCAGAGCGCATACAGCGGCTGTGCCACTTCGGCGGCACGCGACGCACCGACCAAAAATAAAACGCTCACCACTACAGCGAGCCGGGAAACACATTGAACGAACATCATGCCGCCAGTTAGCAATCTCAGTGCCACCGCGCCAAGCCACATCCCGACAAAATCAACCCTAGGGTTGCATCATAATCGCCGATGCTTCGTCTATATAGCGTGAAACTCTACCCCGCCCTCGCCCTGCTCACGCTTGGAATCGCCGCCGCCCTCCCCGCCGCCCAGCCCCAAGTTAAACTCACTCCGCTTTCCGATCGCGTCCGCGTCGAGATCAGCGGCCAGCATTTTACCGATTACGTTTTCGGCGACGGCGCGTCTCGCTCCTATTGTTACCCGATTCTCGCCGCCGACGGCACACCGCTCACCCGGGATTACCCGATGAAAACGACCCCCGGCGAAGACACCGACCACCCTTGGCATCGCTCGCTCTATTTCGCTCACAGCATGGTCAACGGCATTGATTTCTGGAACGAAGGCACCGGCGATGCAGCCCGCTCTCCCAAAGAAAAAGGCCACACCGTCCTCGACGGTAAAATCGAAACGGTCGACGGCACCATCGGCGTCCTGCGCGCCCGCAACCGCTGGCTCGCCCCCGACGGCCGCCTCATCTGCACGGACGAACGCAAAATCAGTTTCCACGCCAACGACGGCGGCCGTTTCATCGACTTCGAAATCACCCTGCGCGCCCTTGCCGACCAACCCCTACTCTTTGGCGACAATAAAGACGGCACCATGGCCATCCGCGTCGCTCAATGGATGAGCATGCCTCACAAAATGAAAGGCGTCGCCACCGGCGGCAACGGCCACATCGTGACCGCCAAAAACGCCCGCGATGCCGCCGCTTGGGGCACCCGCGCCCCTTGGTGCGATTATAACGCCCAACGCAACGGCACCACCTACGGCATCGCCATCTTTGATCACCCCCAGAATCTTCGCCATCCCGCCTGGTGGATGGCCCGCGACTACGGCCTATTCGCCTCCAACCCCTTCGGCTGGCACGACTACGAAAAAGAATTCGCTAACAACCCCCACAAGGGCGACCACCTCGTCCCAGCTGGCGGCAGCCTGACCCTGCGTTACCGCTTCTACTTCCACCTCGGCGACGAACAAGCCGCCAAGGTTGCCGACCAGTACGCCGCTTACGCCGAAGGTAAATAACTTTTAGCGCCTCCAAAACCATGTCCGTCCCCACCCTCACGCGCCGCCACTTTCTGCGCCACACCGCGCTCCTCACCACCGCCACCGCTCTCACCGCCCGCTCCTGGGGCCAAGTGGTCGGCGCCCATTCCGATATTCGGGTCGCCGTCGTCGGCCTCAACGGTCGCGGCAAAAATCACCTCAGTAGCC
Organism: Opitutia bacterium; assembly: GCA_947458705.1. GTDB lineage: Bacteria > Verrucomicrobiota > Verrucomicrobiia > Opitutales > Opitutaceae > Tous-C4FEB. The sequence goes on from CANHAH010000169.1 coordinate 3,505, forward strand.
TCAGCAAAATCAAAGGCGTACGCATCGTCGCCGTCTGCGACGCCGACACCGCTGTGCTCGATCGCACCGCCGCCAATCTCGCCAAAGAGGGCGTCGTTGTAAAAAAATTTACCGACGTTCGCCAGCTCCTCGCCACAGCCGATCTCGACGCCATCACTATTGCCACCCCCAATCACTGGCACTCGCTCATGGGCATCTGGGCCCTGCAAGCCGGCAAAGATATCTACATCGAAAAACCCGTTTCCCACAACGTCTGGGAAGGCCGCCAACTTGTCGCCGCCGCCCAAAAAACCGGCCGCATTGCCCAGGCCGGTACTCAAATCCGCTCTGGCGAAGGCCTCCGCGAGGCCGTCGCCTGGACTCAGGCCGGCCACCTCGGCAAAATCACTGCGGCCCGCGGTTTTTGCTACAAACGCCGCGATAGCATCGGACTCACTGGCGCGCCTACGCCCGTTCCCGCCACGATCAATTACGATCTCTGGTCCGGCCCCGCGCCCCTCGTCCCACCCCACCGCCATTCCTCGAAAAACGGCCCTGTCCACTACGACTGGCACTGGATTTACCTCTACGGCAACGGCGACGTCGCCAACCAAGGCATCCACCAAATGGACGTCGCCCGCTGGTTCCTCGGCGA
>CANHAH010000170.1 GCA_947458705.1 Opitutia bacterium
TGACCTCGTCTGCAAACTGTTGCGGCGCGATGCCTTTTTTCTTGGCGCTCTGCTGGACCTTTTGGCCGTGTTCATCGACGCCGGTGAGAAAATGTACGCGGTCGCCCATCTGGCGGCGGAAGCGCGCGATCACGTCCGTGAGCACCTTTTCGTAGGCGTGGCCCAGGTGGGGCGAACCGTTCACGTAATCAATCGCGGTGGTAATATAAAACGACTTCATCGATAAGCCCTTCAACAAAAACCAGCCCGAGCCTAATGTCGAAAGTTTTGAAGCTAGGTTTTTCCGACCCAGAGTTGGAGCTTTAGCACCCCGGTGCACCCGCCCGCACCCAATCCGCCAGTAGAGTCCAAGCTCGGGCGCGGTGACTCAGGCTATTTTTCATGGCCTCGCCCAGCTCCGAAAAGCTCAAGGTCTGACCTGCAGGCACGAAAACGGGATCATACCCAAAACCTGCGCCGCCTCGCGGCTCGTGTTGCAACCGCCCCAAACAACGTCCTTCAAAAATCATTTCCGCACCCTCTGGACCGCGCAAAAGCAGCACACATACAAAGTACGCGCCCCTACGCGCGTCGGGCACATCGCTCATTACGGTCACTAATTTTTGCAGATTGGCCGCGCCGTCACCCTGCGGTCCGGAATAGTAGGCGGATTCGACTCCGGGCGCGCCACCAAGTGCATCGACACAGAGCCCGCTATCATCAGCCAGTGCCCAAGCATCCACCGGCAACTTCGTCCGCAGAGCGAGTGCTTTTTTGCGCGCGTTGCCGACAAATGTACCCGTGTCTTCCACGACTTCAGGCATACCGCCGACAGCACGGGCGGAGACGATCTCCACATCGAGCCCGCCAGCGAGCGCTAGAGCCTGCAACTCCGCCGCTTTGTGCGCGTTACCCGAGGCTAAAAACAGTTTCATCGATGGATATTTTAGACGGATAAACGACATGTCCGCGCGTGAGTACATCGTCGCCAAAAAGCTCCGAGCGCACATTACTCAAGCGTACCGCTTGCGCGAGCGACTCCGTCCGCAGGCCAGTCAACATCGGCTTCGCACGATCATCCGCGAGTAGTAGCGGTGCGCGGTAGAGAAACAGGTAATCTAGCTGGCGCTCTTGCACGAGCTGGCTCATGAGTTGCGCTCCGCCTTCAACATAGACGCCGCTTAATTTCGCCTCAACGCAACGTCGGCGAAACTCTGCCCATGGCGCACGCTGAGTCTGCGATTCACATACCCAGACTTGGACGCCCATGTCGCGCAGTTTACGTACATAACCCTGACCGGCGTTGGAGGTCGTAACCACGATCGTTTTCTCACGAAACTCGTCCGTGAAAACGTGCGGCAAGTGCTTGTCGTTAACCGTACGCAGTCGGCCGTCGAAAACGAAACGAACCGGACTCCACGCCGCGCCGCCTTCGATCCGCGCCGTGAGCCTCGGATTATCTTTCAACACCGTGCCGGCGCCGACGGCGATGGCCGGAAAGAGCCGCCGCCAACGGTGTACATCCGACCGAGCCGGCTCTCCGGTTATCCATTGAGAATCGCCGGTACGACAAGCCGTGCGCCCATCGAGTGTCACCGCCGCCTTCGCGGCAATCAACGGCTGACCGTGCACGGCCCAGTGGTTAAAAATTAAATTCAAATCCGTGCATTCGTTTTCAAGCACGCCTGAGATCACTTCGATTCCCGCCGCACGCAGCACCTCAAAACCATGCCCTTGATGTTTGGGATAAGGATCCGTGGCACCCACCACGACGCGTTTAATACCCGCGGCGACGATCGCTTCCGTGCAAGCACCCGTGCGCCCATGCGTGCAACAGGGCTCCAGTGTCACATAGAGTGTCGCGCCCGCTCGTGGTGGGCGACCGAGCGCATGCAGGGCCGCTCGTTCTGCGTGCGGCCCGCCATCTGGTGCCGTCGCGCCTTCAGCGACGACAAGGCCTTCTTCTACAATGACGGCGCCGACCATCGGGTTGGGCTGGGTCTGTCCCCAGACACTACGCGCCACGACGATCGCGTGCCGCATGAACCGCTCGTGTTCAGGCGCGGACATAAGGATTGGTCTGCATTTCGTGGCCGACCGTCGTGGGTTCGCCGTGGCCGGGATAAACTACAGTGGCCCCGGGCAAGGTGTAAATTTCCGCCCTAATAGCGCGCTCGAGTTGAGCGTGATTACCGAGCGGTAAATCGGTGCGACCAATACTGCCCTTGAACAACGCATCGCCGACAAAAGCTACTCCAGTCGCATTAAAATAAAATAAAACGTTACCCGGACAATGCCCAGGTACATGCCGCACTTCAATCGTAGTACCGAGCGCGCTTAGTGTCTCACCTGGGGTGAGCCAGTGATCGACCTTAATCGGCTCGAGCTTGATCGAGCTGTCGAGAAACGCGCTCATCACCCGAGGGGACTCGATCAACACTTGATCGTCGCGGTGTGCGCGAACAAGCGCCGAAGTGGCGCGCACGACTTCCGCCCCACCCTGAGTGTGATCCCAGTGCCCATGTGTGAGCCAGAGCTCGGTGAGGCGGCATTGTTCGCGGGTCAAAATCGGCTCCACGTCGGCCCATACATCACCGGGCGCATCAATCAAAATGGCCTCGCCGCGCTCCGGCGCGGTCAACAAATACGCATTGGTCTGGATCGGCCCGGCGGGCAGCACATGCAGTTTCACCTCGCCAATCCACGGGCTTTCACGCTGCGCGCAACCGTGAAAACCAAAACTTAGCGCAACCATTGCAAAAACGCTGTCGTCGTCGGCGCGTTGGTAAGGTCGATCAGAAATCCGCCCGTCGCCGGCACGATCGCTTGCGCGCGAGGCGCCGGACCGCGCCGCCGAACGATCGCATCCATCGAAGCAACCGCCGTGGCCGTGGATCCCACGCCAAAACCGACTAGGCCCGCGACCATCACCGCCGCTTCATGATCGCGCCCAAGCAATGGCCACACAATGAGCGCCGCAAAGGCGAGGGAGACCGCGATATTCACCACTAAAATAAGCAACATTGGTCCGGCGACCGCCGCCAATTCTGCGAGGTTAAGTGCCGTCAGCGTAACCACGAGAAATAACGCCAAGAGCAACCCGCCCAAACGCGCGAGCGTCGTCCCACGCAACCACGTTGCGCCGGCCGCATCATGAGCGGCGCGCAACGCAAGTCCGGTCATCAGAGCACCCATATAAGCTGGAAATGCTGCACCGATCGCATTGAGGGCAAAGCTAACCCAGGCGCCAGCCTTGATGCACGCAGCGACTACGAGCATGTGCGTGAGGGCTATTTTGCGGTCACCCAGAAAATCCCGTACATCCGCCAGCAAACCTCTTCGCACGAGCATCGTTTTAGCTGCCGATGAGATCGGCGCTGAGAGCGACGCCTTGCCGCCGTTTTTCCGCAACAGCCATTCCGCGAGCGGGCCGGCGAGTAAACCACTCGCGACTAACCCAAAAGTAGCCGCCGCGGCACCAACGGTCGCCGCCGCCGCGAAACCCGCTTCTTCAAACCGAGATGCAAAGCCCAAAACCGTCCCGTGTCCGCCTACCAAAGTCAGCGAACCACATACTACGCCCAATAACGGCGGCGCCTCCAGCGCCCGTGCAAGAGCAACTCCTACAACGTTTTGCAGGATCGCCAACAATGTTGCCGCACCTAATAAAATCACCAACGCCCGTCCGCCCGTGCGTAAAATGCTGACCGGCGCCGCCAGGCCCACGCACGTAAAAAAACCGACAAGCAGCGGTAGGTTAATCGCCTTAGCCGGACGCGCAAACCATTCGGGCTCAGGGGTCGCCAACCACGTCCACCATGCCGCTGTTACTTTGGTTTGCCAGGTGATCTGCAGCACACCGGAGGCTTGCAGTCCGAGCACCAAAGCCGCGCCGAGCAAGCCACCCGCGACTGAGGCAGGGATATTACACCGCGCCAACACCGGAAACCTACGCAACAGCGCTTCACCCGCGAGCAAAACGGGTACGGCGAGCACAAGCAACCACCAGGCAGAAAGGGCAACATTCATAAAAAGCCGGGCTATAAAA
>CANHAH010000171.1 GCA_947458705.1 Opitutia bacterium
GTTGAGGCCGTAGGAGGCGGCCATGCCGCGGCTTTCTTCCCAAGGCTGGGTGCTGTCTTTGAGGCCGGCGGCGTATTCGGTCGTCCAGTAACCGCCGTGTTTGTGGCGGCTGTCTTTGCCCCAACGGTCGTTGATGACGACTTCGTTTTTCGAGGGGGATTCGTTAAACAACCACGCGAGGAGCTCTTCGGATTTCCAGTCTTTGGAAGGCATGTCCCACTCGCCATCGGCGAAGATGATCGACGGCGCGTAGCGGGTGACCACGTCTTTGAATTGCGGTGTCATGTGCTCGGTGACGTAGCGCGCGCGATCGGTGAGCCAGAGCGGATTGTACCATTCGTAGAGCGAGTAATAGAAACCAAACTTCAGGCCGGCGGCGCGGGTGGCGTCGGCGAGTTCGCCCATGAGGTCGCGCTTGGGGCCAATCTCGGCGGCGTTCCATGGGCGGCCCCAGGTGCGGCTGGCTTCGGCGCTTGGCCAGAGGGCGAAACCTTCGTGGTGCTTGGAGGTGGGAACGACGTATTTCACGCCGGCGCGCGCGAAGAGATCCGCCCATTGTTTGGCGTCGAAGAGCTCGGCGGTGAATTTTGGTGCGAAGTCTTTGTAATCGAAATCGGCACCGTAATTTTTGGCGTGGAAGGAGCGCCAGTTGGCCCATTTGGCGTCTTTGCTCGTGATGCGGTTCCAATACCACTCCGCGTATTCGCCTTTCTGGCCGTAGGCGGGAACGGCGTAGACGCCCCAGTGAATAAAGACGCCGAACTTGGCGTCGAGAAACCACGCGGGCGTGGGGCGGGCGTCGAGCGAGGCCCAGTTGGGTTCAAATTTTTTCGGCGCGACTTCAGCGGCGCGAAGCGTGGGCGTGAGGTAAACCAAGGCGAGCAGCGCGATTGTGGCAACGAAACCGGGGCGAATGCGGGCGCGGAGTAGTGACATAGTAGGGAAGGGTTTTTCGGGAGCATGAGGAGCTTGGAAATCACGCGGGCGGGGCGCGAGATTTTTACGGTGCGGCTTCGGCAACGACGGGGAGTTGCCGCAGTGCGCTGAGCGCGTGGAGCTCGGCGGCATCGAGCGCACGGTTGAAGACGGCGACGCCGCCGATCCAGCCGGTGAAGCCGACACTGCGCGAGCTATGGATCACGCGACCGATCGTGAACGGGCCGCCGGTGCCTTCGTTAAGAGGAGTATAAATCGAGTCGTGGGTGAACCACCACGGGTTTAGACGGAGCGCGGCTAGTTCGCGGGTGGTTTCGGTGAAATTACCGTCGGCGTCGCGGCGCAGCGTGACCTGAATGCGCGTGTAGCGGAATTCGCGGAGCTCGACACGTTCGTCGGTTGAGGAACTGAGGGTTTTCGTAGAAACAAGCTGATCCTCGGGTGGATTGTAAAATTGGTCGGGCGGAAACGCGGCGTCTTCGCCGGGTTGGAGGCCCGGCTCGCGGTGGAGGCGGCCTTGGAGCCAGGCGTTGTAGGCGGATTTGATGAGGGTATCGGTTTTGGGATTCTCCAACCAGCGATCACCGGCTTCGCCGTTGAGCCAGCCGGTGAGTTCATGCGTGGCGTGATTGTAGGTCATCGCGAAGCACTGCCAGGAGGCGTCGAGGACGGCGGCGGGCGAGTCGGCGGGGACGGCAGGCGAGACAGCGAAGGAGTTGGCTTTGTGAAGAGCGTAGCGATTGAGGAAAGAGCTCGCGCCGTTTTCGGAGATGTGGCCGCAAGCGGCGCCGGTTTTGTTGAGGCCGGCGAAGAGGGCGTATTGGCGTTGGCCGCGTTCGATTTTTTTAATGGTGGCGGTCTCGTTTTGTTTCAGGTCAGTGCCCTCGTGCCAGATGCCCGCGAGGGCGTGATTACCGCTCTCGCGAATGGCCCAGACGACGACGCTGACGGATTGGTTGGGGCCCTTGAGGTCGATGGACGAATCGTGGAGACGGACACGTGGGACGTAGAGTAGTGGACGTAGCGTGGCGTCAGTTTCTTGGCGAATGCGGATCGCTTGACCGAACGGGCCGCGGCCGAGCAAGGGGAAATCTGCGTAAGCAGCGATGCGGCCCTCGCCCCAATAATCGTGGACGTAGTTGCCCGCATCGAGGGCGAAGGTGTTGGTCGCGCCAGTCGGGACGTGCGCGGTGAAGCGGCGCGCGCCGTCGGGTTCGCGTTGCACAAAATCCCAAAAGGCTACGCAGCCGGGTGTGCCAGTGACGGCCTTGACGCGATCGGCGGCGGGCGAGGCCGCGAGTGTTGCGGCGATGAACGCGCAGAAAATTTGCGCGGCTAAGCGGATGCGGCGCATAGAAAACTCAGGTCAATGCTCGGGCTAGAACGGCCATAGTATCGCGCTGGTAGCGCTCGACGACCACGCGAGCGCGAGTGGCTTTAGCGCGGGCGGTAGCTGGGTCTTTGGCGAGGGCGAGTACGGCCTCGGCGACACGTTGGGCTTGCTCGGGTTGATCGAGATCAAAGAGCCAGTCGCCGAGACCGATGGTGCGCCACATGTCGCCTTTGGAGGTTTGTTCAGCCCAGCGGCAAACGATGGCGGGTATGCCTTGGCCGATGCTCATGATCGGGCTGTGCATTTCGTGGCCAAAAAGGCCGGCGCTGCGGCGATAGGTGCTGAGGGCTTCGTCGGTGAGCCAGAATTTTTCCCGCCAAATGACACGCGATTTCACGTCGGCGGGAAGTCGATCGTAGAGCATTTCCTTGCCGACGGCCATTTGGGTTTTATCCTCGGGGCAAAGGAGGATTTTTAATTTTGTCTCGCGGACGACGACGTTGATGGCGGCGAGCAGCGGAGCGTGGTCGGCAACTTTCTTGGCCTCGTTATGGGCGTGTCGTTTTTCGTCTTTGGGCGTGTTGCGGATCAACCAATAGGGAGTGTAGCGCAGGCGCGGGATACAGCAAAGAAATTGGCCGGGTACGAGGTCGTGCGCGGCGAGAAATGCATCGGCGGCAGAGTCGTTGGCCAGATCGCAGGCGAAGGCGCCGTCGGGCGCGAAATCTAAGAGCGGGCTTTTTATACTCTGCGTGCGGGCGAGTTTCAAAGATGGCTCGTCGCGAAAGAAAATGAAGCGCGCGCCGTCCATGACAGCGCGATCGTCACCAGCGGAAAGGAATGAGCCGTGCGTGATGCCGTAGACGCCATAGGGCTTACCGACATGCTTGGCGAAGGCGGCGACGTCTTTGGCGGCGACGAGGGACGGGCCGGAACCGTGCAGGAGAAAATCAGTCCAGGCGAGGGCGTCGGCGAGGGCGGGGTTGGAGGCCTTGCCGTTGGCGCCGATGGTGCCCTTGACGATCTGTAACTGCGGAAAGCGGCGATGCTCCATGGCCATGACCTCCTCGGACAGATCAGCGGAGGCCCAGAGGCGTACTTCGGCGCTCGGGAGATATTTTTCGATGAGGGCGAGGACACCGGGTGTGTGGGCGATATCGCCGATGTTTACGATCTGCCAAGATGAGCGCAGTAGGATGCGCGGGGCGCGTCCAGCGGAAGCGTTGGGGACAGCGGCTCGAAGCGCGGTGACGAGGGCAGCGGCCGAAGCGGAGGCTAGGAAGGTACGGCGATTCAAGGGGTGAGGGGTTGGGTTTAGCTGAACCGAGCGGTGAACCTTAGGCCAAGACCGAACTAGGGTGATTTGGTCTAAATGATCTGATTCTAGTTTAAGGCAGCCTCTCATCCAAAGGGGTCTGGCTGTGTTTTATTATTTTTTAGCCCGTTTTGCCTGATGAAGATAGCCGCGCAACGTGGCGGCGCCACCTAAGTGAAGGTGCTCGGCCAACCAAGGAATCGAGGCTCCGGTTTTTTGCCTGATTTCGACGGCTAATTCGATTTTCCAAGACTGCTTCATCGGTTTAGTTATCAACTCCGAGCTGGTCCGGTTGAGGAGGGCTAGTCGATCGGTTAGAGCTGTGTGCCAACTTGCCTGCCTTAACTCCAATCGCTCCGCCCCTTGCAAGCCGGAGGTGAGCAAGCGTGCGGCGTGCTTTTTGGCGAGGGCTCGACGCCAA
>CANHAH010000172.1 GCA_947458705.1 Opitutia bacterium
CTCGATGCGATTTTCCCGTTGTTTCTATTCCTCGTCGGCGTCTCGGCGGTGCTTTCGTTGGATCGCGTGTTAGCCAAGGAGGGACGCCGGGGCGCATTGCTCCGCATCGCCCAACGCAGTTTCCTGCTCTTCGCCGTCGGCTTGTTTTACTACGGCGGCGTCACGCGGGCTTGGCCCGATGTCCAGGTGTTCGGCGTGCTGCCACGGATCGCACTGTGTTATTTCGGCGCGGCGACGTTATATGTGTTGTTGCCGCGCAAGGGCATCGTGCTCGTCACCGCCGCGTGTCTGCTCGGCTACTGGGCCGCACTTACGTGGGTGCCGTTTCCCGATGTAAATCTGAAACACGGCAACATCGGTAAACGAGGCACGCAGGCTGAGGCGAAAGCTCCCGCGGTGTTGTTGGCCGGCGTCACAACGACGGTGAGCGGCTCGTTCGAAGAGGGCCGCAATCTCGCACACTACACGGACTATCGCCTCGTCCCCGGCAAACAGCGCAATCTGTACTACACCAACGAGGGTTTGATTAGCACGATCCCGGCGCTGGCCACAACGTTGTGCGGTCTCATGGCAGGATGGTTACTCACGAGCTTACGCTGGACGGGTAAGCAAAAGGTCGCGTGGCTCCTCGGCGCGGGCGCGGCGGGCATCGTGCTCGGGTTCTGCTGGAGCGTGCAGTTCCCCTTAATCAAGCGCATCTGGACTTCATCGTTCAGCTTGGTGGCGAGCGGGTGCGCGGCACTTTTGCTCGGCGTTTTTTATCTCATCGTCGATGTGTGGCGTTATCAGAAATGGTGCACGCCTTTCCTCTGGATCGGCTCCAACGCCCTGGTCGTCTATCTCGCAGTCAACATCATCGACTTCGAGGTCCTCGCCGCGCGCCTCGCCGGGGGCGACGTCAAAGCTTGGTTCGATCATTATCTCACGGCCGGCATGGGCAACCTAGTCATCGCCCTCACCGGGCTCGCCCTGCCGATGTTGCTCGTACGGTTTCTCTATCAACGCAAACTCTTCATCCGCTTATGAACACCCGCTCGCTTGATCATGCACTCCGCCGCGTTGGGTGCGTTCGTGGCGCCGCTGTCTTCATTCTGCTCTTCCTCGCCAGCCTAAGTCTCGCGCGCGCCGCAGATCGGCCCAATATTCTTCTCATCCTCGCCGACAACTGGCGCTGGCCCACTGCCGGCGCCCTAGGCGACCCGATGGCACTCACGCCGGCCTTCGATCGCATCGCGCGCGAGGGCGTGGTGTTCACCCACACATTTAACCCCGTCCCTTCATGCTCGCCCACGCGGTCCTGCCTCCTCACCGGTCGCCATGCCCACGAGCTCGGCGAACGCGCCAACCTCTGGAGCAGCTTCCCCAAAGACACGCCCGTCGTCACCCAACTTCTCCGCGCCGCCGGCTACTCTATTGGCTACAGCGGTAAACCTTGGGCGCCCGGCAACGCCGAGGTCTCAGGTTGGAAAGAGAACCCCGTCGGCCCCAAGTTCACCCACTTCGCTGATTTCCAGGCCAGACGCACGCCCGCCGACGCACCGTTCTTCTTCTGGCTCGGCAACACCGACACCGCGACCCGCGGGGGTAAACACCCCTACCTCGCCGCCGCCCGCGCTCGCCTCGATCCCTCACGCCTCACGATCCCACCCGAGCTCCCCGATTGCCCCGAGGTGCGCGACGATCTGCTCAACTATTACGGCGGCATCATGCAGCTCGACGCCGAGGCCGCCCGCGCCATCGCGACCCTAGAAAAATCCGGCGAACTCGAAAACACTGTCATCATCTACACCAGCGACAACGGCTGGCAGCTCCCACGCGGCCTTGCCAACTGCTACGACGCCGGCTCCCGCGTGCCCTTGGCGATTCGCTGGGGCAAAAACCTTCGCGCCGGCCGCACCGTCGATGCCTTCGTCAACGTCGCCGACCTCGGCCCCACCTTCCTCGAGCTCGCCGGCCTCACGCCCCCGCCCGTCATGACGATGCGCAGTCTCAAAAACCTCCTCCTCGACCAACCTGACCCCACGCCCCGCGATGCCGTCTTCATGGAACGCGAGCGCCATGCCGACGTCCGGCGCGATCATCTCGGCTATCCCGTGCGCGCTATACGCACCCGTGACTTTCTCTACCTGCACAACCTCTGCCCCGAGCGTTGGCCCGCCGGCGACCCCGATGTGTTCTTCATCCACGGCCGCCCCTACGGCGACGTCGATACCACGCACGTCAAAGACTACCTCCTCGCGCACCAACACGAGCCCACCATCGCTCCCTACTTCACGCGCATCTTTGGCCGCCGCCCCGCCGAAGAACTCTACGACCTCCGCCGCGATCCCCACCAACTCACCAACATCGCCGATCAACCTGCCTACGCCGCCACCCTAGTTCAACTGCGAGCCCGCGTGAGGACTTGGATGACCGAGAGCAACGACCCACGCCTCGACCCCAAGTATGATGCTTGGGACCATTTCCCCTACTACGGCAAAGCTACCTCCCAGTAACCGTTCCGCCGTGACCTCTGGCCCCTCCCCTTAGCGGCATAAGGGAACGATTTCCCCGCATCTTGGGCATGCCGCCCGAATTAGCTCTAAGCTGCAGAGCGTGGCTGATCATGGGATCGACAATCATACCTTAGACGGAATTCGCTGACGGATCCTAATAAGCACTTTAGGCCCTATCTGGCGTTTGGGGGCATATCCCGTATTTACTAACCCTAGGCGCTGTACTTTTACGATGACGGTAATACGGCTTCATTCCTAGTCACATTTGTTTATCAATTAATACTATATTCATTAACTATTTACAATTTATTATTGATTTCCTTACTTTTTAAGCTTACTTATTATTAATGCAAGCAACGCTTACTTCTAAAGGTCAAATTACCATCCCCATCCACGTGCGCAACCGGCTCAACCTTAGGCCGGGGGATGTTCTAGAGTTCGATGAAACGGCACCTTTTCTCAAAGCTACCAAAACCATTCCACCCCAAGCTTGGGAGGAGTTTGCTAAAGGATGGAAAGATCCTTGGCCCACCGGCCTCTCCCCGTTTGAGGTGATGGAGGACCTGCGCGGCCCAGTGGAAATCCCTAACGGCGCCGCACCATGAGAACAGCCATCGATTCCTCTGTGCTCCTCTGTATCCTTCGGCGTCAGGCTGGCTGGGAGCTGTGGCGCGCCACCCTGAATCGCGCCGCCGAAGAGGGCAGCTTAGCACTTTGTCCCGTCGTTTTTGCGGAGTGTTCCATCGGGTTTGCCAACGTGGATGAGGCGCTCGCCAAGTTTGACGGTCTTTGTATCGCTTACGATCCCATCACCCCCGCCGCCGCTTACCTCGCCGGCCAGATGTTCCTGCGCTATCGGCGCGAAGGCGGGCCCCGCCAACAGCTCATCCCTGACTTCGTCATCGCCGCCCACGCCACGGTGCAGGCCGACCGTCTCGCGGCCCTCGACCGCGGCTACCTCCGCACTTACTTCCCCGCTTTGGCCCTGCTCACTCCCTCTACTTAAAGGGTTCGAATTTTTCACCTTTCCGTCACTTTGGGGTGGTTTTCTCGCTTCCTTGCGCTCCGCGTTAAAACTTCGCGGGATCTTCCTCGCGCTCCTCCGGCAAATCTGATCCAGGCCCCACCCCACACATCCTCGCAGACCAGACATCACAATGAACGACCCCGGCGACATCATCCTTTTCCAAACCGAGGACGGCCAGACCCGTATCGACGTTCGCCTCGTCGGCGAGACCGTATGGCTTTCTGCCGGTCAGATCGCCGATCTCTTCCAACGCGATAAATCCGTCATCCTTAAGCATATTAAAAACGTGTTCGATGAGGGTGAACTGAAGGAAGCGGCAACCGTGGCAAATTTTGCCATAGTTCAAAAAGAAGGCGCCCGCGAGGTCACC
>CANHAH010000173.1 GCA_947458705.1 Opitutia bacterium
CTCGGCTTTGCCGCCGACGGTGAACGCGATGGTGAGCGCCTGGTAGATGGGCGGGATGGCGTTCTCCGCGAACTGCACGTCGACCACGGGGCCGATGACTTGGACGATTTTGCCGGTATTCATTGAGAGAGGGATTTTTGGACCGTGAAGCTGGGTTGGGATCAGGCGGCGAACGCGGAGGCTGCGATCTCGAGAATTTCCTGAGTGATCGCGGCTTGGCGGGCCTTGTTGTATTCGAGTGAGAGTTCGCCGACGAGTTTGGTGGCGTTATCTTTGGCGGTCTTCATCGCGACCATACGCGCACTGTGTTCAGAGGCTTTAGCGGAGAGAACCAATTGATAAATGTAACGGTTAACGAAAAACGGCATCAAAGCATCGAGCACTTGCGGGGCGCTTGGCTCGAAAAGCATTTCGCGATCTTCGGATTGGGCGCCGCGCGCATTTCCGGAATCAATTTGGGAGGCCGCGATGACTTCCTTCAGGCTGAGAAGCGGAAGCACCGGGCGCACAACAGGCTCTTGGATGAGGGTGTTTTTGAAACGGGGATAGATGACTTCGATCGTATCGATCGCGCCTTCTAAAAATTGGGCGACCATGAACTCCGAAGCGGCTTTGACTTCTTTAAAGGCGACGCGATCGGACACCGTGAAATCGGCGACCATCGAGCGCTGAGTGCGAGCGATGAATTGCGCGCCCTTGCGACCGATGACATAAAACTTCGCCGGAGATTTAATCTCGGTAACAAGTTTGAAGAGATTAGCGTTGAGCGGGCCGCAGAGGCCTTTGTCGGTGGTAACCAGAAGAATGCCCCGAGTTTTGACTTCGCGTTGCGCCAGAAACGGATGAAACGATTCATCCACGCTGCCGCCCAGCGCCGTGAGCATATCGGCCATGAGTTGAGCGTAGGGCCGGCCGGCAAGAGCCGCGGCCTGCGCCTTCTTCATCTTGGAGGCGGCGACGAGCTCCATCGCCTTGGTAATCTGGCGGGTGTTTTTGACCGACTTAATGCGTCGGCGAATGTCGCGAGTGGAGGCCACGATGGATAAGGGGGTTGGCTAGGAGCCGAGACGTTTTAGGCCGTGTATCCGGATTTCCACTCGTCGCAGGCGGCCTGAAGTTTGGCTTCGAGGTCTTTATCCAGAGCGGCTTTGTTGCGGATTTCTGTAAGGAGGGCGTCTTTGCGGGTTGTGAAGAAATTCTTCATGTTGGCCGCAGCCGCGACAACCTTCTTGGCGTCGATCGGGTCAAAGAAGCCTTTCTGCATCGCAAACAGGATCGAAACTTGGAGCTCGATAGCGGCCGGGCTGAATGCGGGCTGTTTGAAGAGTTCGACGATGCGGGCGCCGCGTTCGAGTTGTGCTTTGGTCTTGGCGTCGAGGTCGGAACCGAACTGCGCGAAGGCCGCGAGTTCACGGAATTGGGCGAGCTCACCCTTGAGTTTACCGCCGACTTGTTTGGTTGCCTTGATCTGAGCAGAAGAACCGACGCGGGAAACCGAGAGACCGACGGAAACGGCCGGGCGAATGCCTTGGTTAAACAGGTCGGTTTCGAGAAAGATTTGACCGTCGGTGATCGAGATCACGTTAGTCGGGATATACGCAGAGACGTCGCCAGCGAGCGTTTCAATGATCGGCAGCGCGGTGAGCGAACCTTTGCCATCGAGACGCGCGGCGCGCTCAAGCAGGCGGCTGTGCAAATAAAATACGTCACCAGGATAGGCTTCACGGCCGGATGGACGCTTTAGGATGAGTGAGATCTGGCGGTAAGCGACCGCGTGCTTGGAGAGATCATCGTAAACGATGAGCGCATCCATGCCGTTTTCCATGAACCATTCGCCCATCGCGGCACCGGAATAAGGCGCGATGTATTGATTGGCGGGATTATCAGCAGCGGTCGCAGCGACGATGATCGTATACTCGAGGGCACCAGCAGCTTCTAGAGCGGCAACGGTACGGACGATATTCGAGCTCTTTTGCCCGATAGCCACATAGATAGAATAAACTGGGCGGAACTTGGCGTCACCGCTGGCAAGGCCGACTTTGTTAATCTTAGCCTGATTGATAATCGTATCGATCGCGATGGTGGTCTTACCCGTGCCACGGTCGCCGATGATCAGTTCACGTTGGCCGCGGCCGATCGGAATCATGGAATCAATGGCCATAATACCGGTGAACAAGGGTTGATTCACGGATTTGCGGGCCATGATGCCGGGGGCGATGCGCTCGACCGGATAAGTTTCCTTGGCATCAATCGGGCCTTTGCCGTCGACAGCGTTACCAAGAGCGTCGACCACTCGGCCAAGGAGGGCTTTGCCAACGGGAACCGAGAGGAGTTTACCGGTGGTGGTGACTTCGTCGCCTTCTTTAAGCTTAGAGACGTCGCCGAGAATAACGCAGCCAACTTCGGTCTCTTCAAGATTCAGGGCGATGCCGATGGCGCCACCAGGAAAGGCGACCATCTCGTTGTACATCACATCGGAGAGGCCATCGATTTTGGCCACGCCGTCGGCGATGGTGCGGATGTTGCCGGTGTTTTTCTTGACCGCTTTGGTCGAGAGCTTGGCGATCTGTTGTTCGATTTGGTCGAGGACGGTGCTCATCTCAGGTAAAGGCGTGAAGGGTTCGGGAAACGGGTTTTAGACAGAAAGGGCAAGGGCGGCGAGTTGGCCGGAAACGGAGGACTCGTAAACGTCATCACCGACGCGCACGCGCAAACCGGCCAGTAAAGCAGGATGGGCACGAGCAGTAGAAGTGATCGGGCGGCTGTATTTTTTAGTCATCGCGGCGGCAATCGCGGCTAGTGCCGTGGGAGCCACCGTGCCTGCGTGCTCGACGCGGGCTTCGCTCTTGGCGAGTTCAACCGCGATCAGCCGGTGATAAGCCTTGAGCACCAGCACGGCGTTGGCCGGGGCGTGTTTTTCAACGTAGGCGAGTACGCCGGCCACGCGGTCGGTGGAGACGACGTTGTCGACCACACTCAACTTAAAAAATTGGCGAGCGAGTTGCTGAGCTTGTTTAGCGGCGGCGGCCATGCGAAGCGCGTGGGTTATTAAAAATTAAACGCCGGTGAGCTCGCGAGCGGCGGTCTCGTTGTAAGCGGCACGATCCGCATCGGTGAGTTTCTTGGCGAGGACGCGTTCGGTGGTGGCAACAACCAGGCGGGCGATCTCAGTGCGCGCTTCCGCGAGCATTTTCTTTTTTTCCAGCTCGATGGCTTCTTGCGCCTTGGCAATAAGACCAGAGGCTTTCTCGATCGCTTCTTTCTGCTGCTTGTCAGCAAATTCTTTAGCGGTTTTCTGAGCTTCAGCGACAATGGCTTGGGCTTTTTGCTGGGCTTCTTTAAGCGCGACTTCGGTCTGCTGCTGCGTCGCAGCGAGCCGGTTTTTCATCTCTTCGGCATATTTGAGGCCGGCGTCGATTTGATGGGTGCGTTCATCCATCGCGGCGATGGTGGGCTTAATGCCTTTCCAATAAAGAACTACAAAGAGAATGCCGAAGCTGATCGCTTGGACGACGACATATTTCCACTCGAGGCCGAATTTCTCGACGATGCCGGGTTCGGCGGCAACGGCGTGGGCCGCGTGGGCAGCGGCCGCGGGGGCTTCAACGACAGCGAGAAACAGCGAGTGCAGCATGGCGGATGAAATTACTAAGGAAAAATGAAGGGCCGCGCCACCCAAATGGGTGCGCGGCCACGGGACAAATTACTTGGCGAGAAACAGCGCGAGAACGCCGAGACCTTCAGCGAGGGCCATACCGATGATGGCTTGGACGAGGATCTTGGTGGCGGCGCCGGGATTGCGGCCGACGGCTTCGGCGGCTTTGGTGCCGATCATACCGACGCCGATGGCGGCGCCGAGAAGACCGA
>CANHAH010000174.1 GCA_947458705.1 Opitutia bacterium
AATCGTCAAAAACAAAGTCGCCCCGCCCTTCACCGAGGTCGAATTCGACATCATGTATGACGAAGGTATTTCCAAGATGGGCTCCCTCATCGACCTCGGCATCGAACACAAAATCCTCGAGAAAAAAGGCGCCTGGATCGCCTACGAAGGCAACCTCGTCGGCCAAGGCCGCGACGCGGCCAAAGCCGCCCTCAAGGAAAAACCCGAACTCGCCGAAAAAGTCGCCAAAGCGATCATGGAAAAAGTGGTCATTACCGCCACCGGCCCAAAAGCCGACGACGACGTCTGATCTCGCCCGCGATTGCTCCTAGTTTTTGTCCCGCAGGCCGCTCTACTTCGTTGGAGCGGCCTGCTTTGTGATTGCTCCGCTACCACGTGCAACCCGAGCCTTGTTTTACGGTCTAATCTTTCGCCATGAAACTTTGTCTCGCGCTTTTCTGCACCGCGTCCGCCTTGGCCGCTGCCACCCCCAGCGCCCAAACCGATACCCCCATCAAGATCACAGCCGCCGAGCGCGTGCCGTGGACTAACCTCGCTGAACTCGAAAGCTACGCGGCCAACGGCCACCTCAAAGCCTGCGCGCAACTGGGCGAGCAACTCGCGCGCGGCGACGGCGTCCCACAGGACACCGCCCGAGCCCTCCCGCTTTTAGAACGCGCTGCCCGTGGCGGTATCGGTTCCGCCGCCTTCCGCTTGGGCATGATCTACGACGATGGCCAAGGCGTCCCGCCAGACCGGCGCCGCGCCCTGGATTATTTCCGCGCCGCGGCCGCGGCCGGGGAAGCCGAGGGGTTTTTCAATGTTGGGGCGGCCTATGTCGGCGCCCACAGCGTCAAACGCGACTACACCGAGGGTCTGGCTTGGCTGATACTCGCCGCCCAACGCGGCGCCGGGGCAGACACCGCACAAACCGTACGAGCCCGCATCCAAAAACTGCGCCATCCCGAATGGATCACTGCCGCCGAGGCCCGGGCACCCGCCATTGAGCGCGAACTCGCCGCCGCCCCACCCGCCTCTTTTTTACCCACGCTCGCTGAGGATTCGACTTCTGCGGCACCCAAATTGGAAACGATCGCCCCTCCTGTGCTGCCGAAAACCACCACGCCGCCCGCGCTTGATTTACCCGTGCTTGCGCCGCCGCAAATCACGCCCACCACGCTCTAAATTTATGCCTAAATTTCTCGCTGGCATCGCCCTCGCCTTGTTTGCCCTCACGGTCCGCGGCGCGGAGCTGGCCGAAATTCGCGTGGTGCTCGAAACTTCCCGCGGGGAAATCGAACTCGCGCTCGATCCGATCCACGCGCCCGCCACCACGGCCAATTTCCTGCGTTACGTCGCGACCGGCCTCTACGACCAAGGCGTCTTTCATCGCACCGTCACGCCAGACAACCAGCCCGACAAAAAAATCCGCATTGAGGTCATCCAAGCCGGCATCGATCCCAACCGCACCAAACTCGACGGTCCGCCCATCGCCCTTGAACGCACCCGCGACACTGGCCTCAAACACCGCGACGGTACGATCTCGATGGCCCGCGACGGCCCCGACACGGCGACGTCAGATTTTTTCATCTGCCTAGGCGCTCAACCGGAGCTCGATTTTGGCGGCCTGCGCAACCCCGACGGCCAAGGCTTCGCCGCCTTTGGCCACGTGATCCGTGGACTGGAGGTGGTACGCGCCATCCAAAAAGCGCCCGCTGATGGTCAGTCGCTCAAGCCGCCGGTAAAAATCCTGCGCGCTAGGCGCTTATAATTTTTACGGCGCTCTGTCCGCTTGCGCGTATTCGCTCAAGCGCGGCCTTGCGCAGTCTTGGCTTCGGCGCACGCTCATCCCTCGGTCCTGCGCGCCTGCGCACGGACCGGCCGCCATCATGTCACCGCTTCTTTACGAATCTCACAGCCACACCACCCTCTGCAAACACGCGCACGGCACGCCCGCTGAATACGCCGCGCAAGCGGAGGCTCGCGGGCTAAAAGGGATCATTTTCACCTGTCATTGCCCGCTGCCGGACGGTCTTAGTCTCCAATACCGGATGAGTCCGGAGGAATACCCGGCCTACGTCGCCCTGATCGCCCGCACGCGCGAAGAATTTGCCGGTCGCATCGATGTGCGCCTGGGGCTTGAGAGTGATTTTTTGCCCGGCTTCGGTCTGGAACCTTGGCTGCGCGAACTTCACGCCCGCGAGCCACTCCACCATGTGCTCGGTTCTGTGCACATGCAGATGGCTCCCTACAAGGCCCGGTATTTCAACGGCGACCCGTTTGCTTATCAACGTACCTATTTCGAACATCTCGCGCTCTGCGCCGAGAGTGGGCTTTTCGATACGATCGCGCACCCTGATCTGGTGAAAAACGAGTCGCCCGCTGATTGGGATTTCGCCCGCATCCAACCCGATATCGAGCGCGCCCTCGACCGGATCGCCGCCACCGGCGTCGCGATGGAAATCAACACCAGTGGACTCAACAAAGCTCTCCCTGAGATGAACCCTGGCCCCACGATGCTCACGCTGATGCGCGCGCGCCGGATCCCGGTTGTCATCGGCGCCGATGCACACCGCCCCGCCCGCGTCGGGGATAATTACAAAACCGCTCTCGGTCACCTTCACGCCGCCGGCTACACCGAAGTGAATTTCTTCCTGGAGCGCCAACGCCAGTCTGTCGCCATCAGCGATGCACTCGCCTCACTGAGATAAAAGCTCGGTTTTGCTCGAAATCTGGCTTGATAGTGCTCGATTTTGTATGATAGTGCTCGGTAATAAACTTCATGTGCATCTTAGAAATCATCGCCGAACGTAGAATTGGGATTGAGCAACTCGCTTCCCGGCCAGCCTTGCGCGCCTTTCTTGTTAAAGCGGATCGTGTCGCCCAAAGTGCCACACCGAGCGACGATGAAAAAGCGCGGATAGAGTCCATCGTTGAACTCTGCTTCGAATACGACCGCGAAACCGATCCCCTAGAGAAAACCAACATACTGCGCACCTTGGAGGAGATTAGCGCCGATGCCCCCTTGGAATTAACCACCACGACCGTAGAGGACTGGGACCAAAAACTCGCAGCCGAAAGCCGAACCTATGCGAAAGCCGTCGCCCACGATGCGCAACGCCTCGCGGCCTTCCGCAAGAAATACTTCTCCCACCGCGCCAAAGTCGGCCTCGAAACCCAAGCTGCCGTCGCCCAAAAGTCCGGCCTGCGCCGTAGCTACATCGCGGTCATCGAGACCGGCGAGCACTTCCCGCAGCAGAAAACCCTGCAAAAACTCGCCGCCGCTTTCGGCGTCGATGTCAGCGACCTACTGCCTTGATTTCCAGGGGTGCCCGCCCGCCGCGAGCAACGCTTTGAGCTGCCGGATCCGGTGATTGGCGCGGTGAATATCGGCGACCGAGATCTTGTTGGTCTTCTTCCAAAACAGGTCGACGATGTAGATGCCCTTCCCGGCATCATGAACCCAAAAGATAGCCCTCAACCAACCCTGTGGTGAGAGCTTCGATTCAACGGGCGCTTGGGCGGCGCACCTCTGTCGCTCATCGATTACGTGGTCGTGTATGAGCTCTCTCATCTGCTTTGTAGCGAAACGGCGCGCACATTGAGCGAAAACTGCATCGCGTGATGTCCGACTAGATGGTCCGCGAGCAGGCGCTTACATAGATCGACGCGGAGATGATTTTCTGGATTTCAAGCAAGGCTGCTTACTTCAAGCTGAGATTGCCGCCGGCTAAACCTCTCGTAGCATCAAATCCCCCCATGTCCGCGCCGCGCCTCATCAATCTCTACGACCTGACCCGCGAACAACTGCGCCTGCAACTGGTGCGCTGGGAGCTGAACCCGGGCCACGTCGCCC
>CANHAH010000175.1 GCA_947458705.1 Opitutia bacterium
TCACCAAGGAGTTCGCGTTATCCAACCACTCGCCTGCTGGGGCAGGAGCGCAAATGGCGGATTTACGGTTCGTTAGAAAACTGGCGGAGAGGGAGGGATTCGAACCCCCGGTTCCCTTTCGGAAACACGCGCTTTCCAAGCGCGCGCATTCGACCACTCTGCCACCTCTCCGGTGTTAAACTGACTCGTCGAAAACGAGCCCGTCGTTGGGCGAAGGGTCAAAACAAAGAGCGCGGCCTGAGCTGGGTCAACGCGGAACTTGCGCGGTCTTTAATAACCCGCTCTTCCGGCGCCACGCACCCGGACTTACCCGCTCGACCGCCCGGAAGGCCCGATAAAAATTAGAGACGTCCTCGAAGCCGCATTCATAACAGATTGAAGTCACCGAGCGCCCTGTTTCCCGCAACAGCCGCCGCGCGTGCACCAACCGCAGCGCCCGCACCGTGTTAAACCAGGTATCGCCGGCCACCTCCCGAAATAGCGTCGTAAACCTCCGCCGACTCAGACCCAACCGCTCAGCCGCTCCATCAATAATCCGCTCCTCAAAAAACGTCTGTTCGAGTCCCCGCGCATAGGCTGCCACCCGCGCTTTCGCCAACGACCCCGCCGGCTGCCCCGCGCCCCGCCCGCCCGCCGCCGAGCCTGCCCCGCGCAACACCAACCCCATCAATTGCCACGCCAGTCCGAGCAATAAAGGATCCCCACCCGCCCGCCGCAGAGTCTGCTCATATAACATCTGCCGGATCAGGCCGCGCGCATCCATCGCCCACGTCGCATGACCAAACACCTGGACGCTACCTAAACCCCGCGCGCTCGCCGGCAACACCCCCAACACCCGCGCCTCCACGCACACCGCATAAAGCGACATCGGCCGTGTGTCCTCGATGCGATGCCGACATCCCGCTGGCACCAACACCACCGCGCCGGTTTCCAAAACTTCCCGCCGGGGCCCGTACGCCAACACCCCCTCCCCCGCCACCACGAGCAACACCTTCACAAAGGCATGCGCCGTGTCCTCCATCCGAAACGCGCGATCATGCCTGCTTTCCAAAACAAAAACCCCCGCCGCGTTAAAAGTAACTTCAATTGGACGCCGAGCGAGCGGTTCAAACATATACATCTTATTTTAACTTAATTGCCCGATCTGCCAAGCTTGATTGCCCGGCCCGCCACGACACCTCCCTCTATTTTTGCTAAGGTTTTGTTCCGCTCCATGCATCTCGACGAAGACCACGTCCTCCATTCTCTCCGCGCCACCTGGCAACCCGTGGCCAACTCCGCGAGTCTCGGCCCCGGCGCGGTAATGGGTGTAACTTTGCTCGAAACGGAGCTCGTCTTGGCGCGTTTTACCGAGGGTCGCCTTCTTGCCGCAGATGTCGCTTGCCCCCATAAGGGCGCACGTCTTTCCGCCGGTTGCATCCGCGGGGGTGAACTGATGTGCCCTTATCACGGCTGGCGCTTTGATCCGACGGGTGCCTGCCAATCCATCCCGTCCCTCGTCGAGCCCAACGCCGCAAAACTCGCCCTATCACATCTGCGCACCTACGCCGTGCAAGAGCGCTACGGGTTCATCTGGATCCAACTTAACTCCACACCCGCCGCAGACGGCACGGTCACTATGTTGCCTGAAGTGCCAGAATTTGAAGACCCACGCTGGACCTACATCATGGGCCCGCCCATGGCGTTTGCGACGGGCTGGCGCCGCGAAGTCGAAAACTATCTCGATATGACCCATTTCGCCTTCGCCCACGCTACCACACTGGGCAAAGCCGCCGACCACCGTCTTCCGCCGATGGATATCTGCGAAACGGCCGATGGCGGTTTCCAGATGGACGCGCCCTTCCCGGCCCTCGCCACTCCCGCGGAGCCTCCCGGCAAACTCCAGAGCGCCCACCACCGCACCCAACGCGGCTACTTACCCAACTTTACCACCATTCGCCAAAGCTTCGCCGACGGCGACTCCCGCGTCCTCTTGCACGTTCCTTCGCCTCGCACGCGCACGAGTTGCACGGTCTTTTGGTCGCTCGCGATTTCACCTGGCTTCGACGGCCCACCGCCCGCCACTCAACTCGAATTCGCAGTCCGCGTCCTCGATGAAGATCGCCTCATGTGCGAAAATCAAATCCCTGCCGAAGTTCCCATTAACCCGGGCCGCGGCGGCTGGGGCGTCCTCGTAATGCCCGGCGACACCCTCGCCAACACCTTCCAAAAACAACTCCGCCGCTGGCTCACCAGCCGTCCCGCCGCGGAGACCCTCGCTGAAATATCAGCATAATCCCGCTCGCCACCCCCCAGCTTTGTAGGCCCAACTTAGCTTTCTCTTTTTCACACCCCCACCTATCAACATGGCTAAACCCAGCATCCTCACCACCACCGTCGGCTCCTATCCTGTTCCCGACTGGCTCGCGGCCCTTCCCTCCGAGCAAGCCGTCATCGACGCAACGCGCGTCGTTTTCGACATCCAGCACCAAGCCGGCATCGACCTACCCACCGACGGAGAGCTCTATCGTTTCGACGTCAATCACCCTGACACCAACGGCATGATCGAATACTTCATTCGTCCCATGTCCGGAATCAACGGTCAGGTCGGCCGCTCCATCACTGAAGAATTCTCCCGCCATCATCCGA
Source organism: Opitutia bacterium (assembly GCA_947458705.1). GTDB lineage: Bacteria > Verrucomicrobiota > Verrucomicrobiia > Opitutales > Opitutaceae > Tous-C4FEB. Next base: position 2,629 of record CANHAH010000175.1, read on the forward strand.
TGGGGTTCCGCCGCAAGCCCGCTGGCGTCGTCACCGGCGCCCTCGGCGAAGGCTCCCTTAACTTGCTCGCCGATTGCCAACGCGCCGCCTCCGTCTCCGGCGGTGACTTCAAGTTCACCGTCACGAGCCCTTACATGCTCGCGCGCACGCTGCTCGACCACCACTACGGCAGCTTCGACAAGCTCACCATGGCCCTCGGACACGTCCTCGCCGCCCAGATGCCCGGCCTCCCCGCCGCCTGCGTCCAAGTCGACGAAGCCAACATCCCCGGCAATCCCAAAGACGCCCCCCTCGCCGCCGCTTCGATGAACCTCGTCCTCGACGCCATCGACAACAAGACCGAGCGCGCCGTCCACTTTTGCTTCGGCAACTACGGCGGTCAGACGATCCAGAAGGGCAACTGGAAAGCCCTCCTCGATTTCCTCAACGCCCTCCACACCGACCACCTCGTTCTCGAACTCGCCCACCGTCCTGCCAGCGACCTCGATGCTCTCAAACACATCGACAAGAAAATCGCCCTCGGCGTCGGCGTGATCGACATCAAGGTGAACCACATCGAGACCGCCGACGAAGTCGCCGCGCGCATCGAAGCTGTGGAAAAGAAAGTCGGCCCCGGCCGCGTGAAGTGGGTCCACCCCGATTGCGGTTTCTGGATGCTCAAACGCTCCATCGCCGACCGCAAAATGGAAGCCCTCGTCCTCGGCCGCGACAAATACCTCGGTCGCTGAACCGCCCGCGGTTCACCGCGTTTACCGCAGGCCGCGCCTCACCGCGCGGCCTTTTTTGCGCCCAGCCGCCGCGTGCCTCGCGTTGACACGCGTGTGAGCGCACTACACCTGTAGTGCATGAGCTCCGCGACTGTTCCCACCTCAATTCGGCTCACCGCCGCCGAGAAACGCCGCATCGCTATCGCCGCCCGCAAACGTGGCCTGAGCCCCGCCACCTACATAAAGCGTGTCGCCCTCGAAAGCACCCAAAGCTCCATCACCAGCGACGCCAAACTCGAACGCCTCGCCACCCTCGTGCGCTCCGTCTACGATGCCGTCGAAGA
>CANHAH010000176.1 GCA_947458705.1 Opitutia bacterium
GCTTTTTTGCGGTCTTCCATGGCGGCTTCGGAGGCTTTGTCGTCGGCGCGCGAGCCGCGTTCGGTGACGCGAGCGGCGGCGATTTCGGTGATGATGTCGGCCACGCTTGTCGCCGGAGATTCGACGCAACCCGTACTGATGATGTCGCCGATGGTGCGCACGCGCACGACGAGATCGCGCACCTCTTCGCTTGGCTTCGGCGGGACGAGGTCGCTGACGGGGAGCCATTGGCCACCGCGACGGACGCAGCGGCGTTGATGGCTAAAATAAATACTCGGGACCTCGAGACGCTCGCGTTGGATGTATTCCCAGACGTCCATCTCGGTCCAGTTACTTAAGGGAAACACGCGCATGTTTTCCCCTGGATTGAGACGGCCGTTATAGAGATTCCAGATTTCAGGACGCTGATTTTTTGGATCCCATTGGCCGAAACTGTCGCGGAAACTGAAAAAACGCTCCTTGGCGCGGGCCTTTTCTTCATCGCGGCGGGCGCCGCCGATGCAGCAGTCAAATTGGAATTCCTCGATGGCGGCGAGCAATGTCGGGATTTGGAGACGATTGCGGCTGATCTCGCCAGGGGCGGGCGTAGCGATGCCTTTGGCGATGGCCTCTTCGACGGTACGCACGATGAGTTTGGCGCCGAGTTGCGCGGCACGGGCGTCGCGGAATTCGTTCAACTCAGGGAAATGGTGACCCGTATCGACGTTAAGCAACGGCAGCGGGAGTTCGGACGGGCGAAAGGCTTTTTCAGCGAGCCGCAATAGACAGATCGAGTCCTTACCGCCGGAGAACAAGAGAGCGGGTCGCTCAAACTCGCCCGCAACTTCGCGCATAATGTGAATGGCCTCAGTTTCGAGGTGCTGCAAATGATCGAGATGGTAGCTGCTCATGGCAAAGTGCGGCGTGTGGGCGGAGCGATCGGTGATTTTAAAAAGTGAGAATACTTAAGCGCTGACCGCCTGTTTGCCCCAAGCGGCGTGAAGGCCGCACTCACGTTTCTCGTCCGCCTTCGCCGGGTCAAAGTAATCCCACTCGTTGGGCAAATCGTGGCGCGCGAGATAGGCGTCGAGTTCCGCGTCGCTGGAATAAAAAAGCGGGCTGATTTTCAGCGCGCCGAAATTCTCGTCAAGCGACACGATGTCGAGACCGGCGCGATTAGGATTTTGTATCTGGCGCAACGCCGTGATCCAGACCGTCGGCGCGAGTTCTTTCATGCCGCGTTGAAACGGTTCAAGTTTCATCACGGCGCTAAATTTCTTAAGCCCCGTCTCATCGTCCGTCGTCGGAATCGGGCCATGGATGGCATCGCGATGCGCCGCGGTCACGCGCGGAAGGTACGGCTTCAGGTTGATTTTCAGCCGCGCTCGCAACGCCTCGGCGTGCCGATACGTCGCTGGGCGGTTGTACCCGTGATCGACCCACAAAACCGGCATATCCGCCTGCGCTTCCACCGCCAGGTGCAGAATCGCCGCTTCGTAGGGCCGGAAATTCGTCGAGACGATCGCTCGCCCGCCGGCTTGGGCCAAAGCCCAACGCACAATCTCCGCCGGCGACTGGCGGCGCAGCGCGGTATTCCAAGCGACGATCGTTTCTGATGAAAATGTAGCCATGAAGCGAAGACTGCTTGCCACGCGCGGGCCGGAGGTAAAGATTAAAACACGTTATCTTTACTAAAGTAGTCATGTTAACTCAAATTTTAGCGCTTCTCGCTCCGCCCGTGCGCCGCGGGTGCCTCGCCGGCGTGCTCTTCGCCTTACTATGATGGAATCGGACCCCACATTTTATCCCGCCGGTCGTGTCGCCCTCGTCGGCGCAGGTCCAGGCGACCCCGAGCTACTCACCCTCAAAGCCCATCGGCTCATCCGCGAGGCCGACGCGGTGGTGTATGATTATCTCGTAGCCCCCGCGATTTTAGCGCTCTGCCCGGTTCATGCCGAAAAAATTTTCGTCGGCAAAAAAGGCGGCGGCTTCTGCTGCCCCCAACGCGATATCGAGGCCATCCTCGTGCGACTCGCGAGCGAAGGAAAAACCGTCGTACGGCTCAAAGGCGGCGATCCCTTCATCTTCGGCCGCGGGGGCGAAGAAGCCGAGGCGCTCGTCGCGGCAGGCATCGCGTTTGAGGTTGTTCCGGGCGTCACCTCGGCGTTGGCCGCAGCCGCCTACGCGGGCATCCCGCTCACCCACCGCACGCACGCCAGCGGCGTCGTTTTCCTCACCGGCCATGAAGACCCGTCGAAGCCCGACTCCGCGATTCATTGGGAAGACTACGCGCGTCTAGGGGCCACGCTCTGTCTTTACATGGGCATGAAAAACCTCGAGACGATCACGCGACGCCTCGAAGCGGGTGGCTTGATCGGCTCCACGCCCGTCGCCGTCATCCAGTCGGCCACGACGGGTGAACACCGCCAACTCCTGTCCACCCTCGCCCGCGTCGCCCTCGAATCCGAACACGCGGGTTTCGGCGCTCCGGCCATCGTCGTCATCGGCGAAGTCGCCGCCCTCGCCGATAAACTCGCTTGGTTCGAAGCCGCCCGCCCCGCGGCCTTGACCCCATGATCATCGCCCTCATCGACAACGGCTCCCTCGAGCCCGCCGCGACGCTCAACCTCCGCCGCGTCGCCGCCGCCCTCACCACCAACGTCGGCATCCCGGTGCACCCGGTTTCGTGGAAGCATAGTGACCGCATCGCGCCCGCCGACCTCGCCGACACGCCCGCCGCCACACTCAAGCCGTGGATGGCCGCCCAACTCGCAACCGGCGAACGTGACTTCGTTTTCCTTCCGTTTTTTATCAGTCCGCAGGGCGCCATCGGTTCCTCGCTGCGCGAAGACCTCGAAAAACTCCAGTCGCCCGCCGCGCCGTTTCGCACCGTATTCACGACGAGTCTGGCGAGCGCAGAGGTGATCCCCGCGATCATCGCTGATCGCATCCGCCAAAAAATCCACGCCGCCGGCCTCACCGCTCCGCCCGTGATCGTCGTCGACCACGGCGGCCCTTCGCCGGCCTCAGCCGCGTTGCGGGACCAAGTTGCCACTCAGGTCCGAACACTCCTCGGCCCCGCCATCGGCCCACTCGTCGCCGCCTCGATGGAGGGTGAAGAACACCCGCACAACCTTCCACTCCTCGCTGACCAACTTTGTAAGGCTGGCTTCGATACGGGGGATGTCGTGATCGCGTTGCTCTTTCTTTCACCCGGCCGTCACGCCGGCGCCGGCGGCGACATCGCCCAGATCTGCACGGCCGCCACCTCCATCCAACCCTCCCTCCGCTGCCACCCGACCGAGCTCATCGGCTCTCACCCGCTCGCCGTCGAAACCCTCACTCACGCCCTCCGCTCCACCCTCGCCACCCCTTTTTCCATGTCCGCTCCTGCCACACCCGCTGCCACCACGTCCAAGCCTCTCGCCAAAAACGAGACCATCAAAACCGAGAGCAACTTCCTGCGCGGTCACATCCTCCGCGACCTCGCCGATACCACCACGGGCACGATCACCGAAGACAGCGCCCAGCTCACCAAATTCCACGGCATCTACGCCCAAGACGACCGCGACCTACGCAACCAACGCCGCCGCGAGAATAAAGAAAAAGCGTTCTCCTTCAGGGCCCGCATCCGCGTTCCCGGCGGCGTCTGCACGCCCGCCCAATGGCTCGCCC
>CANHAH010000177.1 GCA_947458705.1 Opitutia bacterium
AACAGCGAGGGATGGAAACTTGTCCGCAACACTAACGGCGCTGAGGGCTCGCTCACCTCCGTACAGACGCAGATGTTCGCATGGCAGGACTACCTCCTAAAAGATCGCCTCGTTTTACTCTACGGCTACCGTAAGGACACCGCCAAGAGTGCCTCGATTGACCCGCGCTATCTTGTGCGCGATTGGAGCGGCTTGGTCCCGAGCGCTGAGGTCGCGGGCTTTGGCGCCTGGGGCGCCAGCCAGTCGGGCGTCACTCGCACTTACGGCGCGGTGTTCCACGTTACCCCTTGGGCTTCGCTCACGTATAATCGTTCCGATACGTTCCAACCCAACATCGGCCGGTTCGATCCGTTCGGCCGCGAATATCCCGGTGCCACCGGGTTGGCCGATGATGCCGGCCTCTCGCTCGGCTTCTTCGACGGCAAACTCATTGCCCGCGCCAGCTATTTTACCAACACGGCCGGCCCCACCCGCGCCGATAACCAGGGCTTCAACGATCCATTGCGCGATCAGCTCTTTACGGTCGACAACGCCATGCTTAACCTCGACCCACAGTTGCCCGTTATCGGTGCCGGCACCGGTGGCTTCCGCGAAAAGGGTCAAGCCAACTATCTAGTCATGTTCGATAGCAAGGCCAAGGGCTACGAACTCGACCTAAGCTGGCTGCCTAATCGCAACTGGAGCTTCAAGGCTAACGCTGCGACTCAGGAATCAAAGGAGTCCAACATCGGCACCCCGTGGTTCGATTGGATTGCCGCACGCCTGCCGGTCTGGCAGTCGCTCAAAGTCCCCGAGGGCGGAAAAACCAACCCCCGCGACGTCGACGGCAATGGCACCATCGGCACTTGGACCTGGGCCACCGCGCCGTTCGACGGCACCAACTCTGCCTCGAAATCGTTCGAGCGCTACTACGCCGAGGAAATCGGCAACTCCGTCGCTTTCATCCGAGCCGTCGATGGCCGCGACCGGAGTCAGGGCCGGGATCTGCGCTGGAATTTTATTGCCGACTATAAGTTTACTGAGGGTCTCCTCCGCGGGCTCGGCGCCAACCTCGCGTTCCGTTACCGTGCAGCGCCGAATCTCGGCTACGGCCTGAAAAAATTACCCAACGGAACCTCCGCCTTCGACCTAGACAAGAAATTTGAGGGTAAGGACGAGTTCAAAACCGACCTCGGACTTAACTACCGCGGCTCCGCGAAGTATTTTGGTGGCGTCAAATACCGCGTGCAGCTCAACGTACGTAATTTGCTCGAGCCTGATAAAATAGTGCCCTCCCGTGTGCTCTCCACCGGCCAGTATATCGCCTGGGCCCGTGTGGAGCCGCGGCTATATGTGTTCACGGTGGGCTTCGATCTTTAGCTAGCACGAGTTGGACCTCGGGGCACGCCCGCCTCATATCGCTTCCGACGTCTTTTCCGCTTCCCGCCGCCAACCCCCCGCAAAATTCAGTTTCCAGCCAGCCGCAGCCCCAAAAATCGGGTGCTGACCGGAAAAAAAGAAACTGGGTCAACGTAGTATCGCAACGACTAGTAAACGTAGTTTCTTGAGAGCGATGCCCATCCACCAACCGAAGCGCAATCCCATGAAATCCCTCCTCTCCTGGCTGGCAGCCCTCGCGTTCGTTTGCGGCCAAGCCCTTGTCGCCGCCCAACCCAACATCGTCATCATCTTCATGGACGACCTAGGCTACGGTGATCTCGGCAGCTTCGGCTCAAAGACGATTCGCACACCGCACCTTGATCGCCTCGCGCAGGAGGGCCGCCGGTTCACCAGTTTTTTGGTGGCTTCGTCGGTTTGCACGCCGTCGCGGGCGGCCCTCCTTACCGGCTGTTATCCGAAACGTGTGGGCCTGCACAAAGGGGTGCTATTTCCAAGTTCAACTACGGGTTTGAACCCCGCTGAGCACACCATCGCCGATCACTTGAGACAGCAGGGCTACGCCACGGCGGCATTTGGTAAGTGGCATCTTGGCCATCACCCCGAGGTGCTCCCGACTGCAAACGGTTTCGACCGCTACTACGGCATCCCCTACTCGAACGACATGAACCACCCCGACAACAAGGGAAAGCCTCCGGACGGAACAGCAGGGATGGATGCGTTGTGGAACGACCCCGAGTCCACCTTGACGAAGTGGCGTACACCCCTGTTGGAAGACGACAAGATTGTGGAACTCCCGGTGGATCAGCGCACCATCACCCGCCGCTGCACGGATCGAGCCCTCAGCTTTATCGCGGATAACCAGAAGCGCCCCTTTTTCCTCTACCTGCCTTACTCGATGCCGCACATCCCGCTTTATGTGCCCGATGATGTCCGCGACCCCGATCCTCAGCGCGCCTACATCAACACCATCGAGCATATCGACACCGAGTTGGGTCGCATCTTCACCCTGTTGCGCGAACGTAAACTCGCGGACAACACCTATGTCATCTTCACCTCCGACAACGGGCCTTGGCTGAGCTTCGAGCACCATGGCGGCTCCGCCGGCAGGCTGCGCGCAGGAAAAATGAGCACGTTCGAAGGGGGCTTCCGCGTGCCTTGCATCATGTGGGCGCCCGGACGCATCCCCGCTGGCACCGAGTGCCACGCACTTGCCTCCACTATTGACCTGCTCCCCACCATCGCTGCCATCATCGGTACTCCGCTGCTCCCCGATCGCGTCATCGATGGCATGGACATCACCGCGCTACTGAAAGGCACCGCCGAGTCCGTGCGCCAAGAGTTCCTCTACTACTCCCGAAACGGACGCATCGATGGCATTCGCAAGGGCGATTGGAAGTTGCTGGAGACTATTAAAGCTACCAGGAACCCACAAGAGGCGGCTCCGAACCCGGATGTGATGCTCTATAATTTGGCCGCTGATGTGGCCGAGAAGAACAACTTGGCCGCCGAGCGGCCGGAGATCGTCGCGCAACTCCGCCAGCGTATGCACGAGTTGGATGCAGCGCTGGAAACGGGAGCAAGGCCGGCGTGGAAGAAAACCGGAACGTGATAATTAGCAGCCCTCGCGTTCGTTTGCGGCCAAGCCCTTGTCGCCGCCCAACCCAAACCTTAACTTCTATGTTGCTCGCCTTGCCCTACCGCCGTCGTTTCTTTCCAATACTCGCGCGCATTGTTAAGGTTGCGCTTGTCCTTACCTCCTTCGCGCAAGCGCAGTCATTGCTCCCGACGGAGCGCGTGCCGCTCGATTCGCTCGCCGCATTTCGCCCCGCGGCCGCCAACTGGCAGCTCGCCGGCGGCCTTGCCGGCGATCCTCGTCACGACAAAAAGCTCTTGGCTGTCCCCGGTACCGGCGTACTCATCTGTAACCCAATCATCCCATCATCTGGTCCTCTTCAGAATCTTTACACTACCTGGGAGCACGCCGACCTCGAGCTTGACTTGGATTTCATGATGGTAACGGGCTCAAATTCGGGCGTTTACCTTCAGGGACGCTATGAGGTGCAGCTCTTCGACAGCTGGGGTGTGAAGACGCCTAAGTTTGCCGACTGCGGTGGAATTTATCAGCGCTGGGACGGCCATCGAGCCAAGGGCCAGAAGGGCTACGAAGGAATTGCTCCGCTCGCCAACGCGTCCCGCGCTCCCGGCCTCTGGCAGCACTTGCACATCGAGTTTAAA
>CANHAH010000178.1 GCA_947458705.1 Opitutia bacterium
CGGTCGCCCTCGAGATTGCCGCGGACATCTTCATGAGTCCCGAGGTTAATGGGGATGAAAATAGCGCCTATGCCCGCGAAAAATCCTGATTTTAGTCCTGGCGTAGAGCGAGCCATATGCCGACATCTAAACTACTCGAAAATACCACAAGATAATCCTGGCTAAATTATCAAAGTAAAACATTGATTAACAATTAGATACGAATTTAAAACCAGCAATTAGACGCATTGATAACCAGCAATTGGACGCAATTATAACCAGCAAATGGAGCGCTAGCCGCCTCCCCCGTCGTGTTCGCGCCAACTGCAAAAAATATCCGGCCAGGCTGCCCCACCCGACTTAATCGATGCCCCCAGCGGTTAGCCGTTAAGCGTCTCGGGGGGAAATTATGACGTTTCAATTTTTCCCGGCGTCCACTTATTTGTCTGTCAGACTGCTTTAGACCCCAAGCTCATGTCCACCGCCCCCACCGTACGTACCCTTGCCGCTGCCCTCGGACTTTCCCGCACCACCGTTTCGGAGGCACTCCGTGGCTCCGTGTGTGTTCGACCCGATACGGCCGCTCGCATCCGCGCCGCTGCGGAGGCCGCCGGCTACCGACCCAATCCTCTGGTCGGCGCCGTTATGTCCGAGGTCCGCCGTTCGCGTAACCAGATGTTTCGCGGCGTGATCGCCGCCGTCGATCTCGACGAAGCCGAACGCCCACCGGCCGGCGCGCGCTTCCACGCCGCGCTCACCGAAGGCGCTCAAAAACGAGCGGGTGAACTCGGGTTCAAACTCGAGACGTTTTTGGTCGGTCGCAAAGGGGTCACCCTCCCGCGCCTGGACACCATTCTGCAATCTCGCGGGATCCAAGGCGTGTTGCTTCTGCCCTCGTGGGCGACGCCCGATTTTACAAAACTGGATTGGTCGCACTACGCCGGCATTTACGCCGACTACGCCATTGAACACCCCGCACTCCACGCCGTGTGTTCGGATCATCACCGCTCGCTCATGCTGGCCCTCGCGCGACTACGCACCCTCGGCTACAGCCGTCCGGGTATTGTTCTCCAGCAACACCAAGACGAGCGCCTCCAGCACCGCTGGGAAGGCGCCTTCACCGCGTACCAACGCAATCACCCCGAAATCGGCACCGTTCCACCGCTAATCGTCCCCGAACTTAACGAAGGCGCGTTCACTAAGTGGTTTCGTAAACATGATCCTGACGTTGTTCTCGGACATTCGCCCGAAATTATTTCCTGGATGAGTGCCGCTGGCGCCCGCGTACCCAAGACCCACGGCTATTTCTGCCTTAACGTAACTATGGCCGACAGACCCTGCGCTGGCCTCGATCTCCATCCGCATGCGCTCGGCGCCCGAGGCATCGAACTGCTGATTGCCCAACTTCAGCGCAACGAACGCGGCATCCCACAGCCCGCTTCGACCACGATGATACCCGGTCACTGGGTTGACGGTCCCACACTGCGAACGACCGCCTGACGGGTTTAAACTCAACGTGAGCGAGACCGAGTCGCACCGCTTTCTCGCCGCGTCTCTCCCGCTCAAAACTGGAAGGTCGATGCTTCAGCGTGGTACAAAGAGTCGATTAACGACATCGAAATAAGCGGAGGCGTACCTAACCTCACTTCACCCAAGCCGTGAGCGGCAGCCCTAGGCGCAGCCATTCTTGCACGGCCAACGCTGCCACGCGGGCCGCGCCGTATTCGGAAAAATGCGTATCGTCTTTCACCGCTTCCGGCCAACGCGGGTAAAGGCCGCCCGCGTAATGGAGGTGTAAGCGCTTCGAACCTTCTAAGCCGTGGCCGCGTTCAAGCTCGGTCGTGAGGCCGTTTAATTCTAACAGTGGCACATTTTCCGACGCCGCCACCGCGCGCAACGCCGCGGGATAATCGCCGTGCGTATCGACGAGTTCGCCGCGGTCATTCCATCTCCGGCGCGCTACGGGCGTGGCAAGCAGCGGTGTCGCGCCGTGGGCGCGGGCCTCACGGACGAAGCGGCGGAGGTTTTCCTGATACGCGCCGCGAGGCGCAGCGTACACGGCGGGTTTGTCCGCCTTCTCGTCGTTGTGGCCAAATTGGATAATCACAAAGTCACCGGGTTGCAGCGCGGCAACGACCTTGGTCCAACGTCCTTCGTCGATGAAGCTCTTTGTACTGCGGCCGTTCATTGCGTAGTTCACAACGCGGCCCGCCTCGGGTTTCAACAATGCCGGCAACGCCTGGCCCCAGCCGGTTTCGGGATTCGCCGGTTCTTTTGGTTTATCTGCCATCGTCGAATCTCCGATGAGGTGCAACGTAGGCGCGGCGAGCGCGGCGGCAGCCATCGAAAACACGCAGGTAAGGGCACGAAAAAAAACGCTCATAGAATTTTGTAGGGGTTAGGCGACTCTTCCGCGTCCCGACCTCACGCGCAATCCCGCACACTTACAGGACAGTCCCATCAATCGGGCGCAGCTGCTGACTTTGATTGATGCACAGAAAGTCACGGCAACGTCACCGCAAAGCCGCCGGCTTGTGACACGACAAATTTATGTTAGCGGCTCATGTATCCATCCACCTCTCTCGCCCTGAGCCCTCGTCGCTATACCGGTTTCTCCGCCTGGACCACCTTTGCTTTCGCGGTAGCATTAAGCTGCAGCGCCTTTTCTTCCGCGCGCGCCGCCGAAGCGGCCACCAAAACGAAGGAGGAAGTCATCTCACTGCAAAATTTTGTTGTCACCGGCTCCAACATCCAGCGCACGGACTTGGAAAAAGTGGTTCCGATTACTGTCCTCGATCAGGACGCGATGACGGTGCGCAATGCGTTACTGCCCATCGACATGCTGACCACGCTGCCCTCGGTGGTAAACTTGCCCGAGAATGAAACGCGCCTCGGTTCCTCCGGCGCCCGCGGCGACAACGCCAACATCAATCTGCGCAACCTAGGCTCCACCGCCACCCTCATTCTGGTCAACGGCCGTCGCATGGCCATCAACCCGATGACCGCCGGCCTCTCCCAAGCCGTTAACGTCAACCAACTGCCCACGCAAGGGATCGAGCGCATCGAAATCCTGCGCGACGGCGCCTCGGCTATTTACGGATCCGATGCCGTCGCTGGCGTCATCAACTACGTGCTCAAGCGCGAATTCAAAGGCGCGGAGATCAACGTGCGCCAAGGCTTCACCGAAGACGGTGGCGGTCAAAGCACCCAGGTCGCTCTGACCTTCGGTTCCAGCTTCGCCGGTGAGCGCGGCCGTTTTTTTGGCACCGTGGAATCGCTCTACAAGGAAGCTATTTTTCTACGCGATCGTGACTTCAGCGTGACCTCCAACCTCGCCGCCATCGCGCCCGCGCCGTTTAACACCCTCGGCGGCGCCTTCGACGCCCGCACCGCTCGCGGCCGTTATCCGATCTTCCGCCTAGGTACCGCCACGGCCAGCAACTATTTCCGCCCGGTCAACGGCACGCCGACTCTTACCACGGTGGCCCCCACCCAAGCAGCCAATCCCGAATTCTATCTCGATCTAAACGAGTTCGGCATGGCCTCGCCGCGCATGGCCCGAGCCAACTCTTTCTTCTCCGCTGAGTACGACCTCACGAAGCGTATCACCGCCTTCGCCGATTTCTCGTACTACA
>CANHAH010000179.1 GCA_947458705.1 Opitutia bacterium
AAAGGATTCAACCACAGTTCGCCCCCGTCGTAGCTCCAGCCAAAGAATCGGTTGTTTTTCCCCATATGCTCGCGGGAGCTGTAGAGCACGCGACCATCGGAGAGTTCGGCGAGTGCGCCTTCGCCCGAGCCAAGAATGGGGAAGGGGGCGCTGACTTGCCAGGTGGCGCCCTGGTCGTCGCTGAACATGGCGGTGTTATAGTGATAAGGGCGCCATTCGACGTCGTTGGAATTGGTCGGGCCAAAGATGCGGCCGGGCAAGAGCAGGCGCCCCGCGTGCGGGCCGTAGCGCAACGTGATGCCGGGTTGAAAGGCGCCGACGCCGAGGGGCACGGTATCGGGCGAGCCGTGTTTGAATTTATTGGGCGAAATCCGAATGGTTTCGCGGCTCCACGTTTGACCGTCGTCGCGACTTTTCCAGAGAAAGCCTTTTTCTGCGTGGATGAAGAGAATCTCGCCGTTGGTTTCGTTGACCATGACTTTGCCGCCGGCATCGGGGCCAACTTCGCGCGGCGGGCTCCATGTGGCGCCGCCGTCGGCGCTTTCGCGCACCGTTTGGTGGTGAAAGGCGAGCACGTGGCCGTTGTGCGTGGTGATGAGGTCGCGTCCGCCGCGGCCGTCGGCGAGCCGTTGAACGGTGAGCGTGGGCGCGCTAAGAAATGCCTGAGCGGAGCGCGCGATGGGGTCCTCGGCGAGAGCGGCTCCGTGGGCCGCGGTGAGGCCAGCGAAGAGAAAAACGAGGGGGATAGTTTTCACGTCAAAGGAGGTCGGGATTTATCAGGGGCTGGCTTTGGCGGCTGCCGGCGGGACGCGAAATTTACCGAATTGAATGTGGGTGCGTGTGCGCTCGGCGGTGCCGCTGTCCCAGACGCCGCGGAAGTCGCCGGGGGCGACTTCGATTAAGGTGGGATAGGAATTGTGGATGCCAGCGGCGTAAAAAGTTTTTTCGGGGCCCCAGGTGCCGTCGGGCGATTGAAGTTTGTAGCGTAGCGCCATGCGGCCCGTGGGTGCGGGCGAGGCGGGGCCGTCGTTGTAAACGTAGAGATGGGTGCCGTCGGTGGCGCGGCCGTAGAAGGCTTTGGATTTGGCGTTCCAGAGCGCGGATTCTGGGCGGGCGGGGCTCCACGTGCGGCCGCCGTCTTGGCTGACGGTGGAAAAGGCGCGGGGCGGGTCGGTCATCTTGCGTTCGTCTTCGTAGTCGGCGGTGCGCATGACCATTTTGATTTCACCGGGGGTGTCGCCGGCGGCGAGGTTGCCTTCGTGCAAGAAGACTTTGGGGCCGCTGGTGGGTTGGGGGATGAAGCTGGCGAGGTTCCATTCGAGCAGGCTCGAGCTGCTGAGGATGAAGTGATCACGGGAGCCGAGTGGATCGTTGCGCCGCGTGTTGCGGTGCATCGGGAAGAGGTAGCGGGTATGACCGTTTTCGGTGAAGGCGTAGGGACCGGCGACGCAGATGAGCGGGCCGGTGTAGCCCATCGCTAGTTCGACCGGGGTCCAGGAACGGCCACCGTCGGCGCTGTAGGCGGCGACCAGTTGGGAATCTTCACTGTGGCGGTAGTTCATGGGGCAACGCATCGCGAAGGCCCAGAGGACATCTTGGCCCGGGGGTTTGAAGAGGATGGCGTTGGCGTAGGCGAATTGGAGGGTGCCCTGACGTTCGCGGTGATCGAAAATCATCACGGGGTATTCCCAGTGGTCGCCGTCGTCGGTGGAGATGCTGGCGACGATGTCGCCCATGTCGGTCTTACCGGGGATTTTGACGCCGAAGGCGGCGACGAGGTGTTTGCCTTTCCATTGGGCGAGGTAGGGCTCCCAGAGCTCGGAAGCGCCGGGGTGTTGATCCATGTGGCGAATGGTGCGCACAGCCGTGACGTCGCCCGTGAAATCGGCGGCGCGAGCGGCCGGAAAAAGTCCAGCGAGGAGCAAGGTTAGGCGAAGAAATAGGGGAGTTTGCATGCGCTTTTGAGGGGTGGTTAATGGGGCGGAGAACAAAGGGAAGGCGGAGCTTGTTGGGACTTCAGTGGGGCAACGGCAGGGTTGGCAGCGCGAGGATGGCGCGTTTCCCGCCGCCGATGTTCGCGTCGTATCCGCCAGCGAAGCTTCCTTTCGGGTCGGCTCGGTGGCTCGACCACATCACCAGCATACCCTCCTTGGTGAAGCAAACGGACGGGTAGATATTCTGCCGGTCTGTGTTGGCCGCGCCGTCGTCGTCCACGATCACCGGCGGGCTCCAAGTTTTCCCGGCATCGTCTGAGACCGCGTAACATAAGGGGGTGCGCGGAAAAAAGGCGCCGTCTTTGATCGGCGTGGCGTGGTTATAGAAGACGATCAATCGTCCATCGGGCAGCGTCTTCAACGTCAGCGGCGAACAGGCCGCGGCCAAGGTGGTCGCCACGGGCTTCGACCACGTTTCGCCGCCGTCCATGGATAAAGCCACATGATGCGAACCCAAACCCGTGCGGCCCAGCATGAGCACGCGGCCATCTTTTAACTCTGCCACACAAGGCTCAGCCATTCCTCGCGGGGCATCCATGCGCGCTATCCCGCGCGAGAGTCGCCACGTCGCTCCCTCATCGTCGCTGAGCATCGCGAGAGCCTCATCGCGGTCGCCTTCAGTTTTGCCCACCTTTCGCGCAACCGGCAGCACGCATCGGCCTGAGCTCAGTTGGATCAACCGGTCATTCATCACGTAAAAGGCATCGTCTTTTTCGGTGAGTAATTTTGCCGCGGTCCACGTTTGTCCGTCATCACTCGAACTCGCCATCACTGGTGCGCCACCACCGTGCAAACCCAGGACGTGGCGATTAAACACCACCGCAATACGTCCCTCGCGCAATCGCAGGAACGACGTGCCGCCGTCGCTGATCAACCCCGTCAAACTCCACTCCATTTTCATGCGGCCCAGCTCTTTCCACGTTAGCCCGCCATCCTTACTGCGATAGAGCATGGGCACGGGAAACTTCGCCGCGATCGCCTCGAAGTTTGTCGGCGGTCGTCCCCAAGGCGCGGCCATTAAAATATCCCCATTTTTCAAGGCTATCAGGCCGGGGCCAATGAAGCTGCGCTCGGGTGTATGGCGGATAAAAATCTCTGGCGGAACGAGGAATCGGGCTCGTTCAAATGCGGCCAGCTCTGCCTGTCCGGCCAGCAGCAACGCGGCCCCCAAAAATAAAGGCTTAAAGATGGGCCTAACGGACTTCATTTTAGCGTGGAGGAACATGGGCTGGCCGCACGGGTGACGGGGTGCGGCAAAAGAGGTTCACCATTCTCCTTTTTTCCCAAATTGAGCCTTGGCGGCGGCGCCGAAATTGCGGGCGGCTTCGTCGATCGCGCGGCAGATTTCTTCGGTGCTTTTGCCCGCGACATCGCGGGCGGCGGGGATGAGGGTCTGGCACTCGTTGGCGTCCATGAAGCGGGCGGCTTCGAGGAGGCGGGGTTCGTCTTCGGCCGGCACGGCGAGAAAGCCGTGTTTGTCGGCGTGGATGAGTTGGCCGGGTTGGACGGTGCGACCGAACACTTCGACCTCGCCGCCCCAGCGCACGGGACAACTGAAGGCGTGACCGACGCAGAGTTGGCGGGCGAGGGCTTTG
>CANHAH010000180.1 GCA_947458705.1 Opitutia bacterium
CTGGTGCGAGCGCTGGGAATCGAACCCAGATCAATAGCTTCGGAGGCTACTACACTATCCATTGTGCTACGCTCGCAGGACTGAGCCGCCATGAAGCGTACCGGCCTTCGGTGCGTCAAGCCCGCGCCTCCAACTGCGACGTTGATTCGCCACGTGCCACGTCGTAAAGTGACCCGCTATGACAGCTGAAAATACTGCGCCCGCCACGCCTCCGCCCCCGAGCGATTTCGTCCGCGATATCGTCGCCGGTCACGTCGCGGAAAAGCGCTACCCCAAGATCGTCACGCGTTTCCCGCCCGAGCCCAACGGCTACCTCCACCTCGGCCACGCGAAATCGATCTGCCTTAATTTTGGCATCGCCCGCGAAAACAACGGCCAGTGCAACTTGCGCTTCGATGACACCAATCCCGTCAAGGAAGACGTCGAGTACGTGGACTCGATCACCACGGATGTTCTTTGGCTCATCGCCGGCTGGGCCGACGCGCAACTCGGCTTCAAACCCAAAGGCGCCAAACCCGCCGCGCTCATCTCCCACGGCCGCCCCGATTTCTACCTCGCACCCACCGCGCCCAGCGCTCAATCCGAAGCGTTTTTTGCCTCCGATTATTTTGAGCAACTTTACAACTACGCCCTCGAACTCATCCAAAAAGGCCAAGCCTACGTTTGCGACCTCAGCGCCGAAGACACCGAAAGCTACCGCGGCTCGCCCGATCAACCCGGCCGCGAAAGCCCGTTTCGCTCACGGAGTGTCGCCGAAAATCTAGATCTTTTCCGCCGCATGAAAGCCGGCGAGTTCCCCAACGGCGCCCGCTCGCTTCGCGCCAAAATCGACATGGCCGCGCCCAATCTTTGGCTGCGCGATCCGCTGCTCTACCGCATCCGCCATGTACCGCACCACCACGCCGGCGACGCGTGGTGCATCTACCCGCTTTACGATTACGCGCACTGCCTCAGCGATTACCTCGAAGGCATCACGCACAGCATCTGCACGCTGGAGTTCGTCGATCACCGCCCGCTCTACGATTGGCTTCTCAGCTCCTTGGATCTTCCACGCGCGCTGCCGCACCAATACGAATTCGCCAAGCTCAACCTCGGCTACACGCTCGTCTCCAAGCGCAAACTCCTCCAGCTCGTTCAGGAAAAAATTGTCGCCGGTTGGGACGACCCGCGCATGCCCACGCTCTCCGGCCTTCGCCGGCGTGGTATCCCGGCCAACGCCATCCGCAATTTTGTCACCGGCCTCGGCGTCACTAAATTCGATTCCCTCACCGAGGTCGCGGTATTCGAAAATGCCATTCGCAACGAACTCAACACCCTCGCCCATCGTCGCCTCGCCGTGTTGAAGCCGATCAAACTCGTGCTCACCAACATCGCCGCCGGCGAATCGATCGCCTGCGAAGCCACCAATAATCCCCAGGACGAAACGCCCACGACCCGGCCCCTAGATCTGACCCGCGAAGTCTACATCGAGAGCGACGATTTCGCCGAGGTCCCGCCGCCGAAATATTTCCGCCTCAAACCAGGCGGCGAGGTGCGCCTGAAATACGCCTGCATCATCAAGCTCGATGAGATCGTGAAAGACGCCGCGGGCCTGATCACCGAGCTACGTTGCACCGCCGATCTGACCACGCGTTCCGGCCAACCCAACTCCGACAAAAAAGTCAAAGGCACCATCCACTGGGTCAGCGCGACCCAGGCCATCGACGCCGAAGTACGCCTCTACGATCGCCTCTTCACTGTGCCAGAACCGGGCGCGAGCGACGACTTTCTCCAACACGTTAATCCGCAGTCGCTCGAAGTCGTCACCGCCAAACTCGAACCCGCCCTCGCCGATTCAAAATCGGGCGATAGCTTTCAATTCGAACGGCTCGGCTACTTCGCACCAGACGCCAAGGACCACAAGTCTGGCTGTCTCGTGTTCAACCGCACGATCACCCTACGCGATGCTTGGGCTGGAAAACCGCCCGGTCAAAAATAACACCAACCGCTCGGCCACATCGCTAAAAAAGACCCGCGCCAATAAAGCACGGGTTTTTATTTTTTCTAAGTTTCTGATCGCATCTTCTACGGCAGGCTGACGTCAACCCCGACAAACCCACCCATGAAAGCTTCTCGTCTCTGTTTTGCCCTTCTGGTCGCCTCTGTATGTTTGGTGCGCGCCGAGACTCCAAATTTCAAAGCACTAGCCTCCCTAATAGTGCAGAATCCCAGAGAACATCCTTACCTTATTTTTAGCGCCGAGGAAAAACCCGCTATGCTGGCGCGGATCAAAAATGATCCGAAATCCGCCGAGACCTTTGCGCGGCTGCTTCTTGAAGGTCGAAGGCTTCTCCACGCCACTGCCGAACGCGAAGCCCCTCTCCGGATTATTCACACGCGCTACGTTGGTGCCGACGATTACCGTCGCTACGTGTCTGAGCATCTCGACGCAGCATTTACATTGGCCTTTCTCTACCAAATGACCGGCGACACGGCTTATGTCGGCAAAGCTTTTGAACACGCCAACATCGTCTGTGCCCAAGAATCTTGGATTCAAAGCGCTCACTCTTTTGATGTGATCTACCCACGCGTCTGGCCCTACGGCGCCAAAGACGACCAAGTGGTTTTCTCGTATGATATCACTGCAAGCGCTACCAGCCAGCGCCTAGCCTACATTTACGACTGGCTCCATACAGCCCTAACCAAGGCCCAACGCGACCGCATCCGAGGAGCTCTTTTGGAAAAAGCCATTACCCGCGTACGCGGTAATTATGAGTATTTTTGGTGGGCCTCCGCCTACAAATGCAACTGGTCCGGCATCTGCCACACCGGCCTCGGTCTCGCCGCCCTAGCCCTGCTTGGAGAAGATCCGCAACTTACCGACATCGTAATCCGCTCGTACGAAGGCGTCTGGAACATGCTCGAACAGGTCGGCGCCGACGGAGCTTGGCAGGAGGGCCGTGGCTATTGGGCATACGGTGTCGGCGAGAGCCTACGCTTTATTGACGCCATCAAGCGAGCGAGCGGTGGAAAGGTGAATTTGTTTCAGCATCGCAGTCTTTACCCGCATCCCGTGGACTTCGGTCTCTTTGGTCTTACGGGTGGCTTCGGTGACGGCTCTGGGAATCCCGTGGGTGAGTCGTACGTCATCAATAAAATGGCCCAAGAAAGCGGCGACCCCCACGCCGCTTGGTATGCCAAAAATTTCGTACGATCCCAAGGTAACATTTTCGACCTGCTTTGGCCTGCGACCAACATCGCCGGACAAGCACCGAGGGAAGCCTCTAAATATTTTCCTAGTATCGACTGGGCTTTTCTGCGCCGTGATTTCACGCCCGAGTCCATAACCATCGCGACTAAAGCGGGCATGAACGACGACCCACACCACGGGCACCTCGACATCGGCACGTTCAATCTAACTTGGAATAACTTGTCCTTCGTGGGCGAAGTACCCCGTACGCCGTACGACGAGCAATATTTCGGAGCCTTACGTTGGGATTATCTCCAGGCCCGCACCGCTGGCCACAACGTCGTCATGGTCAACGGGGAGGAAC
>CANHAH010000181.1 GCA_947458705.1 Opitutia bacterium
AGTGCCGACATTGACCATCGCGGGCTGACCTTGGGCGTCGAGGTGGGAAAGCATACTTTGAGAACGTTTATCCGGCAATTCGCGGCGCGTAAAGTCGAGCCTGCGACGAAATCACACCCAAGCCGTAAACGGTGCAATCGTACCCGCACCAAATTCAGTTCTATCAGCGGGCAACTCGATAAAACCATCGGTATCAATCAACCCCGCGAAATCCCCCGAGGTATTCACCCGCTCCGGTTTAGCGAGCAACTCCGCCTGGGGACCGCTGCTTAAAGTCACCGGCAACAAATACGCCAGCTTCGGTGAAAACACCACCGGCTCCGCTAATGCCACCATCCTTTGCGTGAGGGGAGTCGCACCACTCGCATGCGCCAGCGCGGGCAATACGTAGCGATGTAAGCATGTGTAGCTAGAAACGGGATTCCCTGGCAGCGCGAAGATCGGTGTCGCCCGCGAACTTAAGCCAAACCAAAACGGCTTTCCGGGCCGCTGCGCCACACCTTGAAATATTTTTTTTACGCCCTGACGATCGAGTTCCTCGGGCAAAAAATCAAATTTCCCTTTCGAAACGCCACCCGTAATCAACACCACATCGTACTCCGCTAGTATATGCCACAATAGGTGCTCAATCTCGTGCCTCACATCGTGCACGTGATAGCGCTCCACGCGTGGATAACCCGCCTGAATCAATGCGGCCCGCAACGCATGGTCATTGCTCCTTCGAATTTGATGTGGCGCGACGGCACCCTCGACTTCCACCAGCTCATCCCCCGTGGAAATCACGGCGATTTTTGGCGACGCTGCGACGGCTAATTTGGCGTGCCCGCACGAGGCGGCCACCGCGATTTCTCTCCCGCTGATGCGCGTACCGGCCCGCACCATCACCTCACCGCAGCGATGATCACTGCCACGCCGATGGACGGAGTGACCGGCCAAAAATTCCCCCGCCGCTTCACTCACCGTGATCGTGCCGCCACCCGCGTCGCGCAGGGTCTCCTCATAGGGCACCACGCAATCCGCTCCTATCGATAACACGGCACCGGTCATGATTTCCACGCTGACATCGGTCGCCGTTCCGAGTGTGCGGGGCAACATCCCCGCGGCTTGCACTCCCTCGATGCGAAATTGCCGCGTCCCCGCCGCGAGCGCTGCGGCCTTTACTGCGTAGCCATCCATCGTCACGCGATCAAACGGCGGCAAATCGCGATCCGCGCGTAAATCTTCTTTTAAAATCCGACCATGGGCAGCCGCGAGCGTGCAATCCTCTCGAAGAAAGAGGGGCATATTTTCGCGGATCAACCGCTCGGCTGCGCTGGGCGTGAGCATGGGCAAAGCGTTTCTGTGACGGGAATGGCCGTGGCGGCGACTGCAAATTCTCACAACGCATTCGATCCAAGCGTGCCATCATGAAAAGTTCGTCGTTTCCTTTGCGTTTAAACCTGCGCCACATTCGTTCCACTTTCATGTCCGGCTCCCGCGATCAATTCCAACGCCCACTCCGCGATCTACGCATCTCGGTGACCGACCGTTGTAATTTTCGTTGCCCATATTGCATGCCGAAAGAGGTCTTCGGCCCCGGTCATGCGTTCCTGCGCGATCCTCAGCTCATGTCCTTAGGTGAACTCACCCGTATCGCCCGAGCCTTCACTACGCTCGGCGTCGAAAAAATCCGTCTCACCGGCGGCGAACCGCTCCTGCGCCCAGATGTACCCGACCTCGTCGCGGCATTGAAACACGACCTGCGTCTGCCCGACGTCGCTCTCACCACTAACGGTTGGCTGCTCGAAAAACTCGCCCCCGCGCTCCGCTCCGCCGGCCTTGATCGTATCAATGTCTCGGTCGATTCCCTCAACGATACCACCGCCGGAAAACTCAACGGTCTCGGCTTTAGCGTCGCCCGCGTCCTGCGCGGCATCGATGCCGCCGCGGCCCTCAGCCTGCCGGTAAAAATTAACTGCGTCATCCAACGCGGCGTGAATGACGGCGAACTCCTCGAGTTGTGCGAGTATTTCCGCATGCGTGGCCATACGCTGCGCTTCATCGAGTTCATGGATGTCGGTAATACCAACCACTGGTCCGCCGAACGCGTTGTACCTGCTAGGGAATTGGTTAACCGTATCGCTGCGCGCTGGCCGCTAGAGCCCGTTGGCCCTGCGTATCGTGGCGAAGTTGCCGCCCGCTACCGCTATGTCGACGGACGAGGCGAGATTGGTCTGATCAGTTCCGTGACCGAACCATTTTGCCGCGATTGTCATCGCGCGCGGCTTTCCGCCGACGGTAAACTTTTCACCTGTCTTTTTGCGTCGTTGGGTTGGGATGTGCTCGGTTGCCTGCGTGCGGGAGCCGATGACGCCGAACTTGCTACTTATATTGCGCGTATTTGGCGCGGTCGCGAAGATCGTTACAGTGACGAACGCGCAGGCTTGCTCGCCGCTGGCGAATCTCGCGCCAAAATCGAGATGAGCTACATCGGCGGCTGAACCCCCCGCGATTCATGAATATCACCGATATCCCGTTCGGTACCACCGACTGGAGCACCGTCGAAGTCACGGAGCATTTAGGCACCACGGGCAAAGCGTTTTGGCGCACTCGCCAATTTGGTAATATTCGGGTCCGTCTCCTAGAATACACGCCCGGCTACCTCGCCGACCATTGGTGCGTGAAAGGTCATATTTTGTTTTGTCTCGAGGGCCAACTCGACACGGAACTCGCGGACGGCCGGAAGTTCACGCTCACCCCCGGCATGAGTTATCAGGTCGCCGATCAAGCAGAGCCGCACCGCTCTTGCACCGTTTTTGGGGCGAAACTTTTCGTCGTAGATTAGGCCGCCCGTTCGCGGGCCGTCGCCAATATCTTCTGCAACGCCGCGAAATCCTCGTCGCGTGAAGCGCTCTGGATCACGAACTCAAACTTCGGTGCCTCGAGCAATTCAGCCTCGGCAGTCGCCATGCGACGCGCGATTTCTGCTTCGTCGTCTTGTCCGCGCCCGCGGATTCGCGCCACCAATTGCTCGTGATCGAGCATGATAAAAATCGTCGCCATCGCCCGCTGCAGAACAATTGAGTGCTCCGCTGCACGTCTGAGGCTATTCACGCCTTGTACATCGAGATTTATCGCTAGGCTTTGGCCGCGTTTGAGCGGCTCCAATACGCTCGCAGCCAACGTGCCGTAGCGCCGGTCGCCATGGACCCAGGCCCACTCGAGAAATTGATCCGCCGCGATCTTGGCGTCGAATTGCTCCGGCGTGAGAAAATGATAATGCACGCCATTCACTTCGCCTGGGCGCGGCGCGCGCGTCGTCGTAGTGATGACGCGCTCAAAACCCGGTTCTTCTTTGACGATCCGCTCGCACAACGTGCTTTTGCCCGAGCCCGCCGGACCGGCGAGCACGAGCAACACCGGAATGTTTTTTGGTGAAACAGGGGAGGGGACCGTCATGCGAAAAAGGAGCGGGCTACTTTGAAAAAGAAACGTCGCCGTCGCTCAATAAGTGAACGCCA
>CANHAH010000182.1 GCA_947458705.1 Opitutia bacterium
AAGGCCGAGAAGAATGTGCTCGGTGCCTACGTAGTTGTGGTGAAAGCGGTCGGCTTCCTTGCGCGCAAGCGCGAGCACCTGCTGAGCCCGAGGCGTAAAGTTGTTCATCGGTTCTTGAGACATGAGCGTAAGGGGGTCGTGGTTTAGTTCTTTCCGTTACTATTGATTAAAGAGAAATCCGGACGGACGAAATTGGCAAACTCTGAGCGCAAATGAGCGGCGCGAAGTAAATCACGCTGAGCGGGATCAAATTCACCTTTCTGGGCGTGTTGGAGGTGTCCGGGTTGGGCTTCGATAAAGAGACGATCAATGGTGGAGCGATTAGCATCAGGGAAAACGCCCAGGTCGATACCAAGACGTATGAGCGAAAGCAGATTCATCGCTTCGCTTGAATTTAGCAGGTGGCTATTCTGCATGATGCCGTAAGCGCGTCCGATTTTATCGAACAGTTTACCCGAATCAGCCTCGAGAAGTTTTTCGCGGGCGTTGAGTTCGTGCTCGATGATGGACTGGAGCACGCTGGTGAGTCGCTTTAGAATTTCTTCTTCAGATTCACCAAGGGTCGTCTGATTGGAAATTTGAAAAATACTGCCACTAGCGTCGGAGCCTTCCCCAAAAAGGCCGCGCACGACCATGCCGAGTTGGTTCACAGCGCGGACGACTTTTTCCATCTGGCTGGAAATGACGAGCGCGGGCAGGTGCATCATCGCAGAGGCGCGCATGCCGGTGCCTAAATTGGTGGGGCAAGCGGTCAAGTAGCCGAGCGTCGGTGAAAAGGCGTAGTCGAGGCTGGCCTCAAGGGCCGTATCGAGTTCGTTAATGACGTTCCAAGTTTTCTTAAGTTGGAAACCGGCGCGGAGGACTTGTATACGGAGGTGGTCCTCCTCGTTGACCATGACAGAGACGGTCTGGTCTTTGCTGATAATCACGCTGCTGCCCTGTTTGGAGCCGCTGAGCTCGCGGCTGATCAGGTGGCGTTCGACTAGGATTTGTTTTTCGAGCTCACCGAGTTGTTCAACAGCGACGTTCAGGCTGCGCTTGAGCGGGGTCGCCGCGGCGACCGCAGCGGTGCAAATTTCGGCAACACGGGTGCGTTGAGCTGGTTTCGCCCAGCCGGGAAATGGCTGGCCCGCAAGGTTGCGCGCGAGGCGAATACGAGTCATCAACACGATCGCTGTCTTGTTGCTGGCCGCATCGGTCAACTCGGAGGGTGAGGCGATGAGCGAGGCGATCGTCATAGATGACTCAGCGCGGCGGCGATTGGTGGGGGGCTTGTTTGACTTGGCTGATTTCATCGCGGGTACGGGCGGCATCTTCGTAACGCTCGGACTTAATGGCGTCGCTGAGGTCGAGTTCGAGTTTGGAGAGTCGTTCGTGGAGAGTCTGACGGGCGAGTGCGGCTTGCGGCACTTTGCCGGTGTGTTTGGTGCCCTTGTGCATACCGTCGAGCATCGGCTCGAGCATGCCTTTGAAGGCATCGTAACATGCGGGGCAACCAAAGCGGCCATGCTTTTTAAAATCAGCCTGGGTAAAACCGCAGGATTCGCAGCGCATCGCCCCAGAGGCAGCTTCGGGGTTTAATGAGGCTTTAAGCAAAAGATCGGAGAGCGAAAAGCCACTCGGGTCTGTGACACCCTTGGCCTGCGCACAGGCTTCGCAGAGGTCCACCTTGTGCACTTTGTTGCTCACGATTTGAGTGAGGTGCACCGTGGCTGGCTTATCACAGAGGTCGCATTTTAAGGGATTGGCCATGGCTCGATTAAAGAATCTAACTTCAAATATGCCGTGAGCCCGCACTCTGGCAAGTGCGGGACACGAAGAATCTAGGGGTCAATAGTAAGCGTGCGATGCGTCCCGCAAAATGAAAGTCGGAGGAAATGGCGTCAAATCCGGGTGCCTTCGACCAAGACGCGGCGGCGGAATGCTGCGAGTACACGTTGCGTGATAGCACCGGGCTTACCGTCGCCGATCACGCGGCCATCGAGCTTCACCACCGGGATGACCTCAGCGCCCGATCCGGTAAGAAAGCATTCGTCAGCACACCATATGTCGTAGCGCGTCATGTCACTTTCGCGTAAGGGCACGCCAATTTCAGCGGCAATATCAATCACAGTGTCTCGCGTGATACCCTTAAGTGCGCCTTGTGAGGAGGAAGGCGTGATGATCACACCCTTATGCACGATGAAGACGTTATCCGCAGTACATTCAGCAACATAGCCCTGCTCGTTCAACATAATCGCCTCAAGTGCACCAAACTGCTTGGCCTCGATTTTACCAAGGATGTTGTTCAGATAATTGAGTGACTTAATGGTGGCCGGCAACGCCGCTGGGCCAATGCGACGCGTAGGCACGGTGACGATAGCGAGGCCGTTGTCGTAGTGTTCCTGCGGGTAGAGAGAAATCTTGCTAGCGATGATAAAAATCGACGGCTTAGGACAGAGCCACGGCGCCAAACCGAGGTCACCCACGCCGCGCGTAATCACCAATCGGATATAGGCGTCAGTGAGACCGTTTTGCCGACAGGTCTCGCAGGTAAGTTCACGCAATTCCGCACGTGTATGCGGCATCTGAAGCATGATCGCCTTGGCGGAGTACTCCAGACGCTCCAAATGCTCCTCAAGTCGAAAAATGTTACCTCCATAAAGCCGGATGCCCTCAAATACGCCGTCGCCATACAGCAGACCGTGATCAAACACGGACACCTTGGCCTCGGAGGAATCGACGAATTTACCATCCAGATAGATCTTCATCCTTACAACGTAGGGCGCGCATAAAAGATTTGTCCAGTCCGAGTGCGCGATATTCTGCTTGAGCTCCTTAGAGTTCAGGTAATTTTCAGGAGCACTTTTTCCCAAAACTAGTTAAATACCCTACCATGCGTATCACCGCTAAAAACAAGACCGCCGGCTTTACCCTCATCGAATTGCTCACGGTTATCGCGATCATCGGCATCCTCGCGGCAATCATCATCCCCACTGTCGGCACCGTACGCGAAAAAGCCCAACGCGCCGTAGATTCTAATAATATCCGCGAAGTCCTCAAAGCCGCGCAAATTTACGCTGGCGACAACAATGACCGCCTCCCTGACCCCCAAACCAGCGCGGCTTTGATCACTGGTGGCACCGCCGTTTATCGCTGGCCGGGAATCCTCGCCAAAAACAATATACTCACCGACCCTGCGTTTTATTTCGCGAAAAACGATCCGCTCTATCCGGCCACTGTTCCTACCGTGATTCTTCGCGCCGGTGTCGCCGCTCGTAATCAGATGGACACGACCTTCATCGCTTCGACCCTCTCACTGGAATTCGTCGGCGGCGTTAAAATGAGCGACACGGCCACCACGCCCGTCGTCTACACTCGCGGCCTACAGACCGCCGGCACATGGAATGGAACCACTAACGCAACCAACATCGGCGTATACAAAGACACCGGCGGCTACATCGCTTATCTCGGAGGCAAC
>CANHAH010000183.1 GCA_947458705.1 Opitutia bacterium
GCGCTTTGCAGTAACCTCGGTTGCCAAGACATTCGCAACGCCGAGATGAATCGCCGCTGCGCGCTCCGCAGTGGCTGAGGGAATCTCGGCCGCAGCGGCAAACTCGGGCCAGCGCTGGATCACAGCCGAGATTTCGGCATCAATCTTATTGAACTCGTCGCGTCCGATTCCGGCGTCGGCCGCCACCGCGGCGAGCGTGGTCAGTCTGGGCGCCGAGCCGAAGGTGTTGGGTGTGAGCCCCTGATAGTCGCGCCCCTCATCGGCATTGAGGGTCAGGTCGTAGGCCGGTGAGAGCGTCCATTGCGCGGTGGCCTCGTCGAATAGAAAACTGTGGTTCTTTACGTGGTCGTCGGCATTCGCCGCGCGCACATTGAAAATCATCCGCCGGACCGCTTCGGCAACTTCAGTTTGATCGCGGGTCAATTGGCGCGTCGTCAAAAGCAGGTGCCGGTAGTCCTGCCGGTGGGTGTGCAACGCGCCCGCCAATGTCATGAGATGAAAGCGCTGCGACGAACCTGGGATAGTGTCGAACCGTTCGACAAACAGGTGGTAGCGCGTGCGCTTGGCGGCGGTGTCCCGCATGATCTCAGTCGTCGCCGTCCGAATTCCGCAGGCCCGCGCCATTGCCATGGTGGCATGTTCCAACCGCCCGTCGGTTTCGCGCCCGGCTGAATCTCCGTCGCAATCGAGCTTGAGCAGTCCGAGCCGCGCATCCGGATGAGCGGCGATGACCGCGGCTACGTCGCCACCGACCAAGACCGAGCCATCTGTCAGTCGGGCGATAGTTGCTTTGGGCAGAGCTCCGCCGGCTGTGCCTCCGCGCTGCAAGTGGGCGAAAGCGCGGGCAGGTTCCTCTCGCATGACCGCTTGCGCTTCGCGCATGAGCAGCGCCGGGGTGACCGCTTCCCAACTCGACGCGCTGTCGTCACCGCCGAGCGCCGGTTCGAACGTCAAGGCGCCGATGCCACGTCGCCCCACCCAAGCCAGCATCCGCATGGGTGTGGCCCGAACATCGAGCGCGCTGAATTCGCGATCCATGATCCGCCGGCCCCATTGATCGGGTAGGCAATCCGAAAGAAACCCGGGCAATTGGTCGAATCCATCGACACGTTGGCGAAACGTCGCGTTGGTGAACGGCACCGTGATAGGAGACAGATTGTGGCCAAGAGCGAGCCATTCTTCGTCGTAGGCAAAATAGGTCGGACCGTTGGTGATCAAACGGCCAACGAGACGTCCATCGTGCCAACGGACGTTGAGCGCTGGGATTGTGGCGCGACTCATTTTGCAGCGGGCGACCCGACGGTTGGGCGCCGGCGCCGGGCGCGTTGGCGAACCGGCTTCGAGAGGGCGGCGAGCGTCGGTTCCTCGGTGATAGGCGGAATCATTTGGGCGAAGCGCTCTGTGAGGCCCAGCACCCCCAGGATCTTCAGGAGATTGCGTAGGGTGATATTTCCGTAGCCGTTTTCGAAATTTTGGTAGGCCGGCCGAGAGATACCGGCCCGCCGGGCCATTTCCACCTGAGACCAGTTGTGTTTGAGCCGGTGCTGCCGCAGTCCCTCCAAGAATTGCCGGATGGCCTCTCGGTCACTTTGTAGCAGTGGATCAGTAGACGCCGAGATTACTTTCATCGCATATTTAAAAATGCGAAAAAATCGGTTTGCCCAGACAAAAGCCTCTTTTAGTAGGCGTTCTATTCAGGAGCTCTAGGTAAGCATTCCGGCTAGGACCGTCCCAAGCATAGAAACTCTGCGCGCTCCCACTGCCGAAAACAGCCGTAAATCCGAATCGACGGTCAAGGGGGAGCGCAGGCGCAGCCGAGAAATAGCGAATGCGACCTTCCGCTCAATCGTTTGAAAATCGCCTCAGCTTCGTGCATCTGATCTTCCGACAGGCGCGTAAACGTGGGTCGCAGGCCGGTCGCGCCTTGTAGTCGCTGGATCTCCAAGGCGTCAGTTTCAGCTTTGGCTTCGGCTTGGGTGGGAAAATTCTTGCGGATGCGCTTTCCGTCTAGCCAAACGGAAACGAGAAAAACGACCTCCCCGGAGGTGTTCGTGAATTCAGAGATAGTGAACGAAGCGTCGTGATTAATGCCAGATTTGCCACGTCAACTGACAAATCGGCTGTCAGGTCTGGCTCTCAGAGGTAAAAACTGGCGGAGAGGGAGGGATTCGAACCCCCGGTGACCTTTCGGCCACACCTGATTTCGAGTCAGGCGCGTTAGACCACTCTGCCACCTCTCCGGCGCAAGAGAGCAAAACGTAGGTTAGGACTCCGAAAACGGAAGCCGAAAATATCCACCCCCCGCTCAACTACAGATTTTCGTCCTGCCCGGGCGGCACGGGCGCTTTATTGGCGGGCAGGTGGTGCGGCAGGAAAATATAGTAGTTCATCAGCCACCAACTCCGAGATGAACGGTAAAAAAGAGCAGGAAATACGATGGAGCCCAAGCCCGCTAGGACGATCGCGGCCGTCGTGCCGATTATCTTGTTGTAGGCGAGCAACAAGATCGGAACGAGGAACACCACCAGCGTTACCCCGTAGTTAAGCGACATCGACCCAAGGAAAAAACCTTCGTCGTTGGCGCGCTCGATCTTGAGACCGCACGAGGGACATTCTTTGTTCACTTGAAAAAAAGTGCCGGACTTAAAGAGGGTGCGTTCACCGCAATTTGGGCAGCAATTGGTCAGGCCGCGTGTGACAATCTGGACTCGGGTGACTTTCATCCAAGAAACCAAAGCCAAGGCGCGGCGCGAAGCAACTGCGGGACGCGCTCGTACCGGGGCGAGGCATAAAAAAACCGCCCCCGAAGGAGCGGTTTTGAAAACTAAAGCCGAGGGCGCTACTTAGGCGCCGAGCTGGAAACGCGTGAAACGACGGATGATAATGTTCTCGCCCGTCTTCGCGATCTGCGCGGACAAGAAGTCTTTGATCGATTTGTCGTTCTGTTTAACAAACGGCTGATCGATCAAGCAAACGGTCGAGAAGAAGTTCTCGAGTTTGCCATCGACGATCTTCTGAACCACCGCTGGCGGCTTACCGGCGACGGCAGCCGCAGCGATCTCGCGCTCTTTAGCAAGGTCGGCTTCCGGGACTTGGTCGCGGGAGATGTAGAGCGGATTGGCGGCGGCAATCTGCAAGCAGAGGTCGCGGACAAACGCACGAAAGTCGTCGTTGCGGGCAACGAAGTCAGTCTCGCAGTTGACCTCGATCAACACGCCCACTTTGCCACCGAGATGGATGTAGCTTTCGATCAAGCCTTCCTTGGTGGTGCGGGTGGAGAGTTTATCGAGTTTACTGCCGAGCTTCTTGCGCAAGATCGTCATAGCCTCAGGCACGCTGCCGTTGGCCTCAGTCAGAGCTTTTTTGCAGTCAAGGAGCCCGGCGCCGGTCGCGCCGCGCAGCTCGTTAACCATTTGAGC
>CANHAH010000184.1 GCA_947458705.1 Opitutia bacterium
CGCTCGCGGCGCTGCGTCACCAACTGCAGGTCGTCAGCGGGCTCGACCACGCCAACGCCCGCGCCGGCAACGACGGCGGTGGCGACCACGCGCGCGGCAACGGCGTGTTTCTCACCGGCGTGCGCCTTAATAAGAGCGCGACCGATATTCGCGCTGGCATTTCGATCGACCAGACGATCGCCAATCAAGTTGGCCACCTCACTCGTTTCCCCTCGCTCGAACTCACCTGCGACACCGATCGTCGTGCGGGCAATTGTGACTCCGGCTACGCGTGCGCGTATCAGTACAATCTGTCGTGGCGCTCCGCCACAACGCCGATGCCGCCTGAATCGAATCCGCGTCTGCTCTTTGAACGTATGTTTGGCTCCGGACCGCACGGAACGCGTGCCGAAAACGCTCGGCTACGGATGGAAGCGCGTCGCTCTGTTCTTGATTTCGTCAATGAAGATGCTCGTCGCATGCAGAGCCGACTTGATCCGCGCGATCGCGAAAAACTCGATCAATATCTCACCGGCATTCGCGAAATAGAAATCCGCATCCAGAAAGCCGAACGCTTTGGCGCTAACGTCGATCCCGACCTCGCTACGCCCGCGGGTATTCCACGCAGCCATGGCGAACACGTGCGATTGATGTATGACTTGCTCGCACTCGCGTTTAAGACCGACTCCACGCGCGTTGCCACCTTCGCCCTCGCGCACGATGGCGACAATCGCTCCTTCAGCGAAATTGGTGTCGCCGAGGGTCACCATGATCTTTCTCATCATCAGGGAAATCAGGAGCGTATCGCGAAGATCGCCCGCATTGACCGTTGGTATTCCGAGCAATTCGCCCGTTTCCTGCAAGATCTCGAGTCCACTCGTGACGTCGATGGAAACACCGTGTTGCACAACACGCGAATCGTCTATGGCAGCGGCAATGCCGACGCCAATCGTCACTCGCATGACAACCTGCCTGTAATCCTCGCCGGCGGCGGTGGAGGCCAGTTAAACCCAGGACGATATGTGCGCCACGGTTCGAAGCCCATGACAAATCTCTATCTTAGTCTTGCTGATCAAGCGGGCGTGACGGGTCTCGAGCGTTTTGGTGATTCGACGGGTCGATTAGCGAATATCTAATTTGCGCCAGTGCTTAGTCTAAATTTGGCGCACTATCAGTGTGCTTGAACGACATCCTATAGCTCTTAGGCCATACAAGCCTTGAAAGCTTCGGTGAGTGCGGCGCGGTCGAGATTCTTGCCGATGAAGACGAGCGTGTTACTGCGGGCTTCGCCGGATTTCCATTCACGGTCGAACTTGGCATCGAAAAGCATGTGCACACCTTGGAAAACGAGGCGTTTGTTTGAACCTTTTACGGCGAGGACGCCCTTCATGCGGTAGATGTCTCCACCTTTTACGCGGAGCAGCTCGCTGATCCACTCGTTGAGTTTTTTACCGTCAAGGTCACCGGGATTACTGATGCCGACCGACGTGACGGCTTCGTTGTGTGTGTGAGCGGCGTGAAAATCCTGCTGCCAGGCGGGTCGCGCGGTTTCGCCCATGACGTGAATATGGAGCGGGTGTTCGCCACACGCTTCGAAGACGAGGTAAAAACCGGGCTCTTTAATTTTAAGCACGAACTTGCCGTTGCCCTCGCTGAGGAGAAGACGTTGGAGTGTAGCCCCGGGAACGAGAGTGTCGCCTTCTTTGAGGCGGGCTTCCCAATCAGCGAAAACGTGGACAGCGGCGTCGCGAGCGATCGCGATTGCAGCTTGGGCGTCTGGGGTCGTGAAATCGCCGTTGACGGGTAATTTCACGGGCATGACGACGACATCGAGTTCGTTTTCGTTACCGTGGTGATGGTGCTCGTGGTCGCACTTACCGTGGTCGTGGTCACAGTGCGAGTGATCGTGGTCGTCGTGGGCATGATCATGGTGGCCAATGACGAATTCGTGTCCTCCGACGGGTAGAGCGTAGGCACCGGCCCATTCGAAGGGATATTCCGGTTGGAGGAACTTGGGGTCGACTTCTACGGCGCGGTCTAGGTTGAAGCCTCCGATGTTGAGGACGCGGTCGAGGGGAACGTTGGCGTTTTGAGTGCGATGTATTTTGGCGACGGCGTTGATCGTGCGGATGCGGGCCTCGAGGGGCGCGAGTTCGGCGGGAGGGATGAGATCGGTTTTGTTGAGAATTATGACGTCAGCGAAGGCGAGTTGCTTCACAGATTCGTCGTCGGTACCGAGGTGTTGAAGGATGTGCTTGGCGTCGACTACGGTTACGATCGCGTCGAGGCGGAAGTTGGCCTTCATCTCGTCGTCGGTAAAAAACGTCTGGGCGACCGGGCCGGGGTTAGCTAGACCGGTGGTCTCGATTAGGATGCCGTCGAGGGG
The DNA here is from genome assembly GCA_947458705.1 of Opitutia bacterium. Taxonomy (GTDB): domain Bacteria; phylum Verrucomicrobiota; class Verrucomicrobiia; order Opitutales; family Opitutaceae; genus Tous-C4FEB. The sequence continues at coordinate 2,366 of CANHAH010000184.1, forward strand.
TTCCTTACGCTTCATGAGGCGGCCGAGGATGCGGATGAGATCGCCGCGCACAGTGCAGCAGATGCAGCCGTTATTCATCTCGAAGAGTTCTTCGTCGGATTGGATTACGAGTTGGTTGTCCACGCCGACCTCGCCAAATTCGTTTTCGATCACGGCGAGTTTCTTGCCGTGTTGCTCAGTGAGAATGCGGTTGAGTAGTGTAGTTTTGCCGGCGCCGAGGAAGCCGGTGAGGACAGTGACTGGAATGGACATGAAAAAGAAGAAATGCTGAGCTTGGCGAAAGGAAGTCGGCGAGCAACGCCGGAGCGATACCGTGTCTTATTTCTCTAGATGAAATTCCACCTTCTCGTATTTGTTGCCCTTAATCTCGACGGTGAAGATCCCGGAGAAGTTGGCGGTGTTTTTGAGCCAATCGGCTTGGACTTCGAATTGGGAGGTGTCGCCGACGGTTTCGCCGGTGGAGGGATTGGCGACAGCTTGAAGGGTGAGTGGTGTGAATTTGCCGCCCGGCATGGCGATGAGCTCGAGCGTCTGCGTTTTGATGCGGACGAAGTTCTCGGCGTGGCCGTCGAGGACCCAGGCGGTGAGTTTACCGGTGGTTGCGTCGCGGAGGAGTTCGAGGTTGTAAGCGTGTTCGCCGATTTCGACGAGGGTGCCGCCGTGCGGGGCGGTATGGGCGTGTGAGGCGTGGGCGTTATGATCGTGCCCGGTGGGCACGTTGGAGTAATCTTTGTGCTCGGATTTTTTTGAGCACGCGGAGAGGACGCAGAGGATGAGGGCGGCGAGGGTGGGGCGAGTTAAGGTGATCATAAATCAAGACGTTGATGATTTGGCTAAAGATGGCTATAGTCCGGAGGCTTTTTTTGGAGAAAAAAATTAGATGAATTAAAAGCGGGGCAGAAGGCCGACGACGTCGAGATCGTAGTCGGTGTAGCGCCGATAGGCGCCACGGAGCCAGAGGAGGATCGTGCGACCCTGGGCTTCTTTCCAAAGCGGAACGATCGGGCGGAGATTATCGCTAGCGGAATTCTGCGTGAGGGGCGTCCACG
>CANHAH010000185.1 GCA_947458705.1 Opitutia bacterium
AGATCGAGCTCGGCGCGACGTAGATTGTAATCTTTAGCCTCTCCGCCCGTAAATATTCCACCGGCTCCTCCCGTCACTTTCGCTCGGTTGAAGTCGCGAGTAAAAAGTCCGCGCTTGGTTACTTGATTGGTCATGCCGCCCATGGCGGATTCTCCGTACAGAAATGCATTGGGTCCGCGCAGGAGTTCGATGCGCTCCATCGCGTACGAGTCCTGAGGAGAATACCAATACCAACCATTACGCAGGGCACCCGAGTTTGAAGGAATACCGCGGGAGATGGTTTGTTGGAATCCGTTGGGATTCGGACTCGCTTCACCGCTAACGAAGTATTTGGACACCTCCATCAGGCTAGTGGCTCCGGTATCTGCGATGAGCTCGGAGTTCACGATCGAGATCGAATTGGCTACATTCTTTAGCTCCTGCACGGTACGCATACCAGAGGTGGTCTGCATGGAGGCGTAGCCCGTGTTTGTGCCTTCCGATACTGTGAAGACTGAAAGCAGGGTGGCGTCGCTGGATGTTTTTGTTTTGTCGACGCTGGCGCTGATAGCGCTTTGCGCTGCCATAGGTGCGCTCAGGGTAATCCATGAGGCGAACAGTGGGATCAAGAGACGGTGGGATTTCATGGTCGGGTGTCGGGGTTTTTGAATGCGAGAGTGATAACTCTCCCCGAGATTACCGGATTCCATCGTCTTAAAAGAATAGACAAACAGGGATAGATTTGTGCTTTTGCGTTTTAATAAAAACGCTGGGCAGGAATTGAGGGTTTAAGCTTTGGGCCTTAACTACGACGACTGCGGGTCAACGGTCATCGGCGTGTTTGAGGTCGTGGCAAAGGGCGTCGTCGGTCCAACTGGGGCGTTCAGCATAACTAGCCAGCGTGAGAGTTGCATGCGGAAGACTGTCTCGGGCTTGAATTGAGATTCTGACTTGGGGAATTAACTTTTATCAATCGGCGGGGTCGTGACCGTGGATCGATTCTTACGGCGGCACGGATCGCTTTGGCCTCAGCCGTTTCTGGGTGCCGGGAGCGGGTCGACGATCGCGCGTCTAATTAAGTAAGTGGGCAGGGAATCAAAGGGGCAGGCTTAAGCAATCGAGTGAGCATGCTTTTTCTGACAAAAAGGATCCCTTCTTTTTGAGTAAGCACCGAGATTCCATCGACGTTGCACTCCTCGACCGCATCCGGTCCGGGCCGAGGTCAGGCTACGACATAACGCCTAACTTGACTACTTGTCCTGGTAGGTGTTCGTTGAGTTAATGAGCATCACTTTCACCATCGGCCAATTCAAGGCTCGTCTACCCGAGGCCCTCGCGCTCGTGCATAAGGGCCAAGCCGTCACCGTAACCTATGGTCGCAACAAGCGCCCTGTCGCCGTCTTCGGCCCGCCCCCCGCCGCCCCCAAGCGCAAACTCGGCCTACTGGTAGGCAAGGCCACGGTACGCATCAGCCCCGATTGGAAAATTACGGACGAAGAATTTCTTGGATCGTGAAACTGCTGCTCGACACCTGCTCCTTTCTCTGGGCTCTGCACGAGCCCACGCGACTCTCTGCACCCGCCCGCAAGGCGTTGCAGGCACCCGAACATTCCGTGCACGTTAGCGTGATCACCTTCTGGGAAATCAGTTTGAAGGCGGGGCTCGGCAAACTGAGCTTTAAAGGAGTTAGCCCCGAGGACTACCCGGCTTTGGCGATCAAAGCGGGCTGGGCTATCCATCCGCTCACCGCAGGGCTAGCCGCCAGCGCTGGTCGTCTACGTGCCCGTCCCGAACATCGCGACCCGTTTGATCGCCTGCTCATCTGGACCGCGATCAACGATGATTTAGTCCTAGTCTCGGGAGACGACGCCCTGCCGGCCTATGTGTCAGGCGGGTTAAACATCTGCTGGTAGCCGCCCGCCGGGGGCGCAAGGGAGACATTGGATACGGCGAGCAACTATAGCCGGAGCTGGTAACAGCAAGTCAGCAGGCTCAGGAAGCAAGGGACGAAGTGCTAAACCGGATAACCATACGGCTCTCAAAAGAAGAATAACCGGTAGGCATAACAATGCTTTTGGGGAGTGGATCTCGTGTCCGTCAAATCGGGGTAACCTCAATATGGTCTGCGCATCGCCACACTGGGCAAATTTTTAATGAAGCAACGCGCCCAAGGCTTAATCTGAGCAGTGCGGATCTGAGCGTGGGCGCAGCGTCTGGTGGAAGCGTGGACGCGCTCACTTGCCGGCGGCCCAGTGCAGGCCGTGGGCAAGGAGGGCGATGAAGGTCGGGTCGGACCAGGTCGCGTTGCTATGTCCGAAGGTCGTGCCAAAGACGCGTGTGCCGTGGTAGTTGTTGGTCCACATGCAGGCGTAGTCGTTGCCGTCTTTTTCGCTCTTGGCGACGGCGAGGGCTTTCGCAGTGGGCCAGAGCTTTTCGATCACGTAGAGTTCGTCTAGGGGCGAAACCCACGGAGACGGAAACCCAGCGAGGGCGGGGTGGGCGGCGTCGAGGGGGCGGACGGGATAACGGCTTTGGTGGTCGTGGCGGCGGCTGGTGACGCCGAGGAATTCACGCCACGTATCTTCGGTCATCGCGCGGTAGGTGTGCATCGCGCAGTGGATGACGACGGCGGGCGTGCCGGCGCGGTGCGCGGCGACGATCTTGGCGACGTAGGCGGGGTCGTTGGTGTCGGCGAAACATTCGTTGTGCACGACGACGTCGTAGGGTTTGGCCCATTGGGGGTCTTCGTAGAGCTTGATCTGGCCCTTGGTGGTTTTGCCGCCTTCGTTGACGATGGTCCAGGTGATGGGGCCGTAGGGTTTGAGGCCCTCGGTGAGCATTTTGGCTTGGAAGTCGTAGTCGTGGCAGCAGCCGCCGGTGATGAGCAAGGCGCGGAGGGGGTTCGCCGCAGCGGCGGGGGTGGTGTCGGCGGCGATGGCAAGCGATACGACGCCGGCGAAGAGGCTCAGGAGGATAACGAGACGAGTTTTCATGGGGTGGGGTTTTTTAGATGAAGCAAGAAAGGGCGGGACTCAGCGGGTGAGGCGGTAGATGAGCAAAGCGGTGCGTTGGACGAGCTCGGGTACGGTGCTGAGATCGGCCCATTCGTTGGGCGCGTGGGCGCCGCCGCCGCGAATGCCGAGGCCATCAATCGCGGGCAAAGGCGGGGAAACAAACGCGACGTCACCGGCGCCGCGGGAGCGCGGGTCGTAGGCCGTGATGGCAGGAAAACCGAGATCTCGGCTCACGGCATCAAGCTGCGCCAGGACGGTACGGTTGGCAGCGGAATCGGGCATAGCGGGATAACCCTCGCTAAACGTGATCGTCGCGGAGGTGCGCGGGAGATTTTTGGCGACGATGGCGCGCATCTTGGCTTGGGCTTCGGCGAATTGTTCGGCGCTGACGGTGCGGAGGTC
>CANHAH010000186.1 GCA_947458705.1 Opitutia bacterium
ATCGAACTGGACCACGCGTTCTTTACGGGTGAGGGGGTTCTTGGTGATGAGGTTGATCTGACCACCGACCGCCTGACCTTCCATATCGGAGGTGGGCGCTTTGCGCACTTCCACCATTTCAAAGTTTTGGATCATGGTCTGATCGAGGTCGAAGGTGCGGCCGTTGCCGCCGCTGTTGGAGCTGGCGAGATTCAAACCATCCTGCGTCACCAAATTCATCGAGGCGGGAACACCGCGGAGACGTACCGAGCGTGCGTCTTGACCCGAGTAATCAACGTAAAGACCTGGGGCGTTTTTCAGGAATTCACCTAAGTTACCGCTATTCTGCGCGGGAAACGTATCGGTGCTGAGCACGGCCTTGATGCCGACCTGTTGGCGCTGGGCTTGGGTCGCCATGGAGATACCTTCACGCACCCCCGACACCGTGACGGCATCCATGCGGTAAACTTCATTCTCCAAAGCAAAGGAGGCGCTCTCGACGCTGCCGGCGGCCACCTGGATGATTTGTTTTTCGGTGGTCAAACCGTTGTAGCTGACCTCGATTTCGTGTTTACCGGGTGCAACGGAGAGAAGGTTGAAGCGACCATCACGTTGGGAGGAGGTTTCCGCGAGGACGCCATCGATGCGAATCTGCGCGCCGGAAAGATAGGAACCCGTCCGCTTGTTAATGACAGTGCCGCGGATGACACCCGTGGCGCTTTGGGTTAGCTGCGGGGCATTGGCGCCGGATTCAAGGCGCACATCAGCAGCTTGCGCGGCAGGATTGATGATCAAAGCGATCAACGATCCGATGAGGGTGGTCGGGGATATTTTTTTCATAGCAGTTGAGGTTTCGCGTGAAGCTCGAGGATCTTTGCTGGTGGGGTTGGGAAGTTCGGAATCGGAAATACGTGAAATCATGAGGGCGCCGGTCTTGGCGTCTTCCGTCACTTTAAGAGAGGTTTTGCTCAACATGCGCTCGAGCGCCTCGCGCGGACGAAGCACGCCTTGGACCCCTTGAGTGCGGACCCCGCGGACTTGTTCGACTACATAGACGACCGCGCTGGTGGATTGGCGGGAGAAAGCTACCAGCGCCTCGCTGGCATCGGCCGAAGGGATCTGAAACGTGCACGGCTCATGGGCGTCACGTTGCACGACCGTGGTCACCGGGGCCGGAGCGGCGGACGATGTGGCGGCGCGAGCCGTCCCCGCCATGAGCAGTGTGAGCAGACAGGACGTATAAACCGGCTTGGAGAGTAGCATGGGGGCGGGAACGATCGTGAAGGGCGCAACCGCAGATGCCCGATATAAATCGGCACAGGGAATACTACGGTTGGGTGGAGTCGCGAGGGGTATCACGAAAGGGGGCTTAACAGTAAGTCGCTGCAACCCTGAGTTTCCGTTACGTGAATTTTTATTAAATAATATCGAACCTGTCACCGCCATGCTTGCCATGGCGATTAGGGGAAGACTTGCTCGCGTTTTCCCCTACCCCGGAGATGCCCCCCTACGATTCGGAGACTACGGCTTGGTTTACCAAGGAAGTGCAGCCCCACGAGAGTGTGTTGCGTAGTTACCTCATCGGTATCGCCCGACCCAGCGATGTGGACGATCTGGTCCAAGAGAGTTACATGCGGTTGCTCCGCTTGCGCCAGCAAGGCCAAGTGCGCTCCCCCCGCGGGTTGCTCTTCACCATGGCGCGTAATGCGGCCCATGATCTCTTCCGGCGCCGCGGCACGGCCGCACTTTCTCCGGTAACGGAAATGGAACTCGAGAACGTCTTAGATGATAAGCCCGACTCTGCCGAAGTCGTGAGCCGCTGGCAGGAAATTGAAGTGCTAGCGGACGCGATCGAGGCGCTGCCGGAACGCTGCCGCGCCGTGTTTATCCTCCGCCAAATCGAAAATCTTTCCCAACGCGAGATCGCGCAGCGACTCGGCATCGCGGAGCATACGGTAGAATCTCAACTCACTAAAGGCCTGCGCCGCTGCGAAGCCTTCTTCGCGGCCAGAGGCATCTTGCCCCAAGGGGAAAAACGATGAGCATCAACGACCCCATATCCGGCCAACCCGAGCTCGAGGCCATCCGCGACCAAGCCGCCCAATGGGTAGTGCGCGAAGATCGCGGCCTTTCACCGCTCGAGCAGCGTGCGTTTCAATCGTGGCTGAAAGCAGATCCTCGACACGCAACCGCGTACGGCCAATCGACGGCCTCCTGGCGCCACTTCCAATCTCTGAGTGCGGCCCTGAGAAACCCCGCCCAAGAACCGCAACCCCTCTTGAGCCGCTGGCCCGTACTCGCCGGCCTTGCCGCCGCGGCGTTGATCTGCGCGTTGATCATTTACCAACGCTCCACCCCAGCGTTCGAAACGAGCCCTCTCGCCTCCAACCTCTCCGCACCGTTGCCCATCACCCGCCGCCTCGCCGACGGGAGCATCGCCCGACTCAAAGCTGATGCTGAGATCGAAGAAATTTACAAGCCGCAGGAACGCCGCGTCCGACTGGTGCGTGGTGAAGCCTTCTTCACGGTAGAAAAAGACAAAGCCCGCCCCTTCTACGTCGAAGCCGGCAACACAACGGTACGTGCCGTCGGCACCGCCTTCTCCGTTCGCCTACAAACGCACGAGGTAAATATCTTGGTGACGGAAGGTACGGTCCAGGTCACGCCACCTCCACCCACCGTGGGAGCCGAGATACACATGGCGGCGACGCCAGCCCGAGTTGAAGCCGGCCATCGCGCAATCGTCGCGTCCTCGCCACGGGAGAAAGTGCCTGAAGTACTCGTGAGCCCCGTCACCACCGCAGAGATCGTGAATTCCTTAGCGTGGAACGTACCCATGCTTGAGTTGGCTGGCTCTACGTTGGGTGATCTAGCGACTGCCTTCACCCAGCAATCGGGTCAGAAAATCGAGATCACTGATCCCCTCCTGCGCGCAGTGCGCATCGGTGGACGATTCCCTCATCAAGACGTCGAAGGTTTCGTGCGCGTCATGGAGGAAATCTACAACGTGCAATCGGAGCGCCGCGCCGACGGCACCCTCGTTCTAAGTAAAAAACTCTGAGTTTTGGGCGAAGGCTTAATCCTTCGCTGTGATCGGGCGAGAGTCCTACTTAATACCAGAGGTCTTTAGTCTGAATCCTCAAGCCCGCGGCTCGAGGGCGACAGAGTTGCTGAGGGTGCCGATGGACTCGATCTCGATGTCCACGCGGTCTCCGGGCTTGAGCCAACGTGGCTGCGGCTTGGCGGCCATGCCTACGCCGTGCGGCGTGCCGGTGAGAATGACCGTGCCGGCAGGGAGCGTCGTACTCGCACTAAGGAAGGCGATGATCGTGGGTACGTCGAAGATCATGTCGGACGTCGTCCAGTCTTGCACGGTCTCACCATTGAGGCGCGTGGCGA
>CANHAH010000187.1 GCA_947458705.1 Opitutia bacterium
CACGGTGCGGCTCAGGGCAACGCGCGGATCTTCGCGGTGAGGACGGCGGCACGGCTTTCGGCCTCAGCGAGCGGGAGGCCTGCTGCGACTCCGGGGCGTCGGTGGCCGGTGGCGGTGAGCCACGCATTCATGCGGAGCTTACGACGCTCACGGATCAGTTTTATCAGCTCGCCGTCGGGGTTGGTGGCGAGGTGCCCGAGGAGCTCATCTTCATCAGGGCGCAGGCCCCAAGCATTGAGAATCGCGCGGGCCATCACCGCATGTCCGAGGGCGTCAGGGTGCACACCGTCCTTAGAAAAACTAAACGCGGGATCGCGCGTGCGCAGCTGAGCCAGTGTGTGGGTCATCGCCGTGTGCGTGTCGATCACCTCCCAGCCGCGGGCGCGCTGCGCGACCAGCCACGCCGAATAGTGCGTGAGCACCTCGTCGTAACCGGCGAACGGCGTTGGGTAGGCTTCTAGCCCAGCGGGCAGAACTTTGGCCGCGATCGGTCGGGCATCGAAGACCGGCGGGGTGATGTGAATCAAGGTCGCGTGGGCCGCGACGACGGCATCGTGCAAGCGATTCATGCCGTCGCGGAAGCGCTCAAAACGCTCTTCGGATAAGGGAAAATAAATCCCGTCGTTCATGCCGTAGCAGGCGAGGACGACGTTGGGCTTGGTTTGCGCGAGAACGCGCGCCAAGCGTTCGTGGAGATCAGGCCGAGGAAATTTGCCGCCGGCGTGGCCGGTTTCGGAGAGGCCGGAAACGGTTTCACTCGAAAGTCCGACGTCGATGATTTCGCCGCGCCACGCCGGCACACGGATGTGGATGACCGCTTCAATAAAATCCACGTACGCGCCGCCGTAGGTGATGCTATCGCCTAGAATCACGACTCGTTGTGCAGCCGCAATTGCCGGCGGGAGTGCGACGGCGTCGTCGGCGCCAACCGAGGTGAGGCCCACGCAGCAGGCGAGAAGGAGCGACAAGAAACGCATGATAAATAGAATCATTCAGGCACAAGTTCAGGAACGATGGGTCGGCCGACGTTACGGCGAATAGATTCGAGGTTTTCGCGAATGAGTGCACCCATCGATTCACAGCGTAGGTAAGCGTCGCGGCCGTAGTGTTCGGCGAGACCGGCGCGGAGCTCGCAGATTTTTTCAGGCGGCGAGATCGAGTCGCCACTCATGGTGTGCAGGAGCAAGCTCAGTCGTTCGGAGGCGAGGCTGGCGCGTTGGAGTAAGAGGGTTTGCTCTTCGCGTTGGTACTGGTTGGCGGTTTCGGCGCGAAGGTGCTTGGCGCAGAAAAGCGTGAGCTCGGTATTTTCCTTAAAAAACTGCGGGAGGTAAAAATTCTTACGATGGTTGTAGCTTTGTTGGTCGAAATCCATGGCGCGGATGCGCACCTGCCAGTCGTCAAAATCGGGCGTCAGTTGAACCACGAAATTGTAGCTACGCATGTCACCGAGCAGTCGGACAAAACAGCGCTCATTGAACTTCACGAGTTCTTTGGCGACTCGGATCGGGCGCAGCTCGGGGCGCTTCAACCATTGATCGATGAAGACGTCGCCGGGCAGGCCGATGATGTGTTCCTCGATAAGGGTCGAGCCGTGAGTGATGAAATTCAGACGGTTAGGCGAGAGCAGGTGTTCGAGCTCGAGGCCGTAGATGCGGGAGGCGTCGGCTTTTTTGACGTAAAAGTAATCCTGATTGTCGTTGAAGGCATTGACGATGCGGATGCGAAACGGCGTGGAGTTGCCGAAGGTGCAGTAATCAATGCGGTCCACGTAAAGGTGACTCATGACGGAGAGGTCACCGTCAACTTTGAGCAGAGCGTAAACGAGTTTCAGCGCCTCGTTAAGTTCGCGCATCTCCGCGCCGTCGTAGATGACGGTGTCCCAGAGCGTGGGCGCTCCGTTGGCGTCGGTGAGCGGTATGACTTCCTGGAAAGAGCGAAGCCGTTCGTAAGTGACGGAGAGGTCGCGCTCACGTTTGTAGCGACGCAGGTAGCCGAGCAGATCGGGGCTGACAGGAAAGGTAGGTTTTTTCCGCGTCAGGGTGTTGGGCATGGCGGGATGATGAGCGCGAAAGGGAAAGTCGTTTATTGAACAACAACGATCGCGTCTTCGATGATCGCAGCGTAGGTGTAGCCGCTGCCGAAATCACGGTTGGTCATGAGCTTGCCGGTGACGAGCACGAGGTCGCCGACTTTGACTTCGACGCTGGTGGTGACGGTGAGGTCATTGGTGCCCTCGGCGCCGGAACCATCGCGCAGATGCACCCAATTTTTACCGAGGATCTGCGCATTGTATTTCACCACGCGGGCCCGGACCGCGATCGGTTGACCGGCGAATTTATTTTTGCCCTCAAGGATTTCCGCAACGGTCTGGCCATTAGGTGCGCGCGGGATGTTGGCCAGATTTGCGGTCTTGCCCGCGCTCGGAGTGGGGGTGTTGGCCGCGGCGCTCGGCGCGATTGCCGGCTTTCCGTTCACGCGGACGTTGCCGCTGAAGTAGACGACCTCGAAGGTGCGGTTGAGCGTTTTGCTGCGGTATTTATTCATCGGCATAGCGTCGGCCACCGCCAGAGTGTCGCCGACTTCCACGACGAATTGAGGAGCGGCGACCCAGGCTTTCGCCGCGCCCGTATCGATCAACGCGTACGTGTACGTGGCGGCGTCCATCGTCTCCACGACCTTACCGGCGAGATTACCCGCGGTGGCAGGAGCAACCGGCGTGTTGGTAGCGGCGGCTTGGATGGGCGTGAGGTGAATCGTCGTAAACAAGGCGAATGCGCCCACGGCAAAAATTGATTTCATTCGTGCAGGTTAGATTAAGGAGTGCTGTTCGCAAGCGGGGCGGCGAGTAGGCGTTCGCAAACCGCAAGGAGACGAGCGCGGAGGGGCTCTCCGCGAGCGGCGAAGGCGCGTTGATACTGTTCGTACTCAGCGCGCCCGGAGGGCGTTTCGATGGCGATGGGCGGGTAGCCTAGGGCAGCGAGATCGTATGGGCTGGCGCGCATGTCGATTTCGCGAATGGCGCAGGCGAGTTCAAATGCGTCTGCGACGAGTTCGCTCGGCGTGAATGGCGCAAGCTTGAAGGCCCATTTGTACAGATCCATGCCGGCGTGGAGGCAGCCCCGTTGCTCGTGTTGCGAGACGGTCTCGCGGGTGGGTTGAAGTTTGTTGAGGGGGCGAGCGGGTGCAGTGAAGAAGCGAAACGCATCGAAGTGCGTGCACGTGATGGGCGCGGCTTCGACGATCCGCGCCAACGCCTCGGGCGGGTAACGTAGCGGGTAGGCGTTGTGGCGAATCTCGTCGGGTGTCTGGCGATAAACCATCGCCCATTCGTGCAAACCGAAGCAGCCGAAAAACGCCGGGCGCGTCTGCATC
>CANHAH010000188.1 GCA_947458705.1 Opitutia bacterium
AGTCGCGCAGATATTTTTCGCCCGTGTGATTCGCGTGCATCAGCTCGACGCTCTTCGGCCCGAGCAAGCGCACGCCATCGAGTTCGCCGCCATTGAGCAACATCTGTAAAAACCGCGCGTAATCGCTGGTCGTCGAGAGCACGCCGGCCCCGCCCGAGAAACATGTGCGCGGGCCTTGGATGTAATCGGTCTTCGCCGAATTTTCGCGCAAGGTCAGTTCGCCCTTCTCGTAACCATAGACGGGCGCCAGTCGCGAGGCCTTCTCCGGCGGCAGGAAAAATCCGCTGTCTACCATCTTGAGGGGGCCAAAAATTCGCTGCTGGAAAAACTGATCGAGCGGCATACCGGAAGCGACTTCCACCAAGCGCCCGAGTACATCCACGGAGAAACCGTACTGCCACGTTTCTCCGGGTTGGCCGTGGAGCGGCAGCGTCGCGAGGCGATCGATCACCGTCGCGATGGACTCGTTCTTGTCGGCGAAATACCAACCGTAAACGTTCGCCTGTTTATAGAGATCGACCGCCAGCCCGTCGCCGTAGGTCAACCCGGCGGTGTGCGTGAGCAGATCGCGGATCTGGATCGGGCGCTTCGCCGGCACGAGGACGAATTTCACGTCGGGCGGCGAGCCGGCCGGTGGCGCCACAGCCACGGAAGATTTCGCAAAAGCCGGGATAAATTTCGCCACGGGATCGTGCAGCATGAATTTACCTTCTTCGTAGAGCATCATGATCGCGGTCGTCGTGAGCGCCTTGCTCATCGAGGCGATGCGGAAAATCGCATCCGTCGGCATCGTCTTGCCGGTCTCGATTTCCTGCAGGCCGTAGCCGCGGAAATGCACGGGCTTCCCATCGCGCGCGATGTAGACGACCGCGCCCGCCATGTGCTTTTGGTCAATCTGCGCCTGCACCACAGCATCCAGCCGCTGCAAGCGCTCGGACGAAAATCCCGCGGCCTCCGGTGTGCCCGCCGCGGCCGCCGCGTGCATCGCGGGTACCGACCCCAGCGCCACGCTCGCAAGCAGCAGCGCACATTTCCACCCGGCCGACAGGATTCGATTCTGGGGTAACTTCATAAGTCCGCCAGCAAGCCCCGCTCCTCCCCGCCCCTCAATCGTAAATCTACGCGACCGCCCCAATCCACGCGACGGCCGCTTCTCTTAGGCCGCGCCTCTCGCCCGTCGCATTACGGGGTCTCGTCCGCGTTCGTCTCGCCCTGCGCCTCGAGCCGCGCCTTCCGCGCCACGTGCGGCGCGCCGCGACGCGGCTCGATCAACCGCCGCAGAAAATCAGGCAACGCCGTCTTGATCGGCGACGTGTCGAGGTACTCCGCCGCCGGCCATTTCCGGCCCCGCGCCAACAAGCTCGCATACACGTGAAGCTCAAAATGCAGCCGCAATTGCGCCTCCGCCTCACTTTGCCCGAGCGCCGCCAAGATAGCCAGCAACGCCTCCACCGTGGAAAACTTTCCGTCCCCTTGTTGTTCGCGCAGCCAGTACCGGCTCTTGCCCGACATCGGCACACTCACGCGCCGGCCCCACGGTTCCACCGCGCGCACCATCTCCGCCGCCTCGCCCCAACTCCCATCGAGCAAGAGCACCTGCACGTCTCCTACCGGCGGCAGCGTCATCCGATCCAGCGGCTCGCCCAAAGGATGCAAGATCCACAATTCCCGCCCCGGCCGCACAAGCTCCACCCGTTCGCGCGGTTTCTCGCGTTGATACAGGTGCGTACGAGACCCGCTCACAACGCGTTCGATCAACTTTCCAGTACTACTCGGGCGCCACTGTTCGCGGTGATGCATCAACACATCCACCCCGAGAGCGCTCTCGACTGGCCCGAGCCCAGCGCACACGCACCAACGCGGCGGGAGCTGACAACGCTCACACCGCACCGTACCTGCAAGTACCACACTGCGCGCCATAGCCATTCATCGGGCCGCACCGCGCCCACCGCGTCAATCCCCGCCCACCGATTGACATGCGCGCCACGCACCGTGTCGAATTCACCGTCGGTCGTTCGCTTTCCTCTAAACCCAAAAGTATTATTCCATGAAAAAAATCGCCTCGCTCGTCCTCGCCTTCGCCGCGCTCGTCGTCGGCTCGCTTCCCCTCACCGCCCAACAAAAACGCACCAGCCCGCACGAGAGCATTTACACGCGTTACGGCACGCGCCCCAACGTCACCCTCGTCTCCATCACCTACGGTCGGCCGTTTTCTAAAGACCCCAAAACCGGCGAACTGCGCAAAATTTGGGGCGGTCTCGTCGCCTGGGGCAAAGCCGATCGCCTCGGCGCCGACGAAGCCACCTTACTGCTCACGCAAAAAGCCCTCGTCTTCGGCGAGACCACCGTGCCCGCCGGCGCCTACACGCTTTATCTCGTCCCTTCCGAGACCGGCGCCACCCAACTCGCGATCAGCACCAACATCGGCAAATGGGGCGTCCCCGTGGACGAGAAAAACGACCTCGCCCGCGTGCCCCTGACCAAAAGCGCCCTCGAAACCTCCGTCGACCAACTCACGCTCGCCCTCGACAAAAACCCCGACGACACCGGCACCCTCAAAATCATGTGGGAAAAAACCGTCTACTCCGTCGGCTTCAGTGTGAAGAAATAGTCCAACCCCGTCGCCACCACGCGCGACTCTTTCTACCGCATCACAAGGTTAGTGACGTATATCGACACTAACCTCGTAGTTCAAATTGCGCTGTTAAATGCGACAGGCGAAAAAAGCGCGCCAAATTACCACGGCGATATCAACCGTCTGGCAGGGGCAGTACTTTGTTTTTCATGACACTAACTGCATCAAATAGTCCGCACTGATCGTGGCATTAGCCAACCCCTTCCACCTGGCTCCCCCAACCCGGTTGCTTAAAATAGGAAAACTTCCGACACTTTTAGATCACGGGTCTTGAAAAAAGTATTGCTTTTCAAGTAAAAAATGGCTCTTTTAATTCGTGAACTTCGAATGGGAGTCTCGGAAAAATACGGCTAATATAGCCAAGCACGCCGTTGCATTTCCACTAGCAGAAAAAGCCTTCGAATATCCAAATGCCGTGGTTGCCTTTGACCAAGATCACAGTGGGCCAATAGAGCTACGTTGGTGGCTGTTAGGCAAAGTAAAGGGTCGGGCAATGTTGGTTCGATACACTCACAGGCCTAATGGACGCATCCGAATTATCGGTGCTGGATACTGGCGGGCCGGAAAAGAAATTTGTAAACCATCCCGGGCCTAAAGAGCCCGGGCTTTGACGAATGAAACCAAAAGCAAAATCTAGCACCGCAGGCGCAACGCAAGTTGCGACGGCGAAAGATCGCGCCCAGGGATCACCGGCGAAGCCCACGTTTACCAGACTGAGTGCCGG
>CANHAH010000189.1 GCA_947458705.1 Opitutia bacterium
TCTCGGCTTCAGCCGTGGGCATAATTTTTACGGTACGGGCATCAAATATCTGATCTTCAGTGCCTAAGAAACGAACGATAGCGCTCTGACCAAGGGTGATACCGGCGAAGTTTTCCTGACTGATTTTCGCTTCCACAACGCGGTTGATCGTGATCAAGGTCGCCAAAGAGGTGTTCGCGTTGATCAAGGCACCCGGGTGGACCAACACCGCAGAAACAACGCCGTCGAACTGCGCCTTGATCGTCATCTTCTCGACGATGCGCCGTTTTACTTTGAGGGCATTGATGTAACTGCTTAGCGAGGCTTGGCTGGTGATCTTGTCGTTTTCGACCCGAATTTCGATGGCCTTGTACGCGCGGCGCTGCTTAATAATGTCGGCTTCAGATACGCTGCCCAATTTATACATACGCTCGTATTGGTCGAGGGCCTCACGGGCGGTTTGACGTTCGAGCTCAATCAAGGAACCCACTTCGATGCGACGTTTTAGGGCGTCCTGTTCGCTTTCAATGTTTTCGATGTCGATCTGGGTGTCGGTGATCTCGATACGGCAGAGCACATCGCCCTTTTTCACCTGCTTGCCGGGGTCGAGGTTGAAATCTTTCTCAATGATACGACCCGCGATTTCACTTACAAGTGGCTGTTCATATTCCGCGCGGATCACGACCGTGCCGGGCACGGAATTGACCGCTCGACCTTTGGTCACAACGGCGATCTTGGCCGTCGGCCGTGACATGAGCACAAAATACCCGACCAAGCCGAGCGCGACGAGGAGGAACAGCCCAAGTTTCAGGCCTAAATGGGAACGATCAGTTTTAGTGGACATAACGAGCGGGAAGTTGATTTAAGACGGGATCGACGCCAACAAGAGATACAAGTTCGCACCAGCGGCTCATCAGCTCAATCCGAGCCGAGACGACCGCCGCATCTTGGGCGTAAAGTTGCATGAGGCTGGTGGTGACAGCGTCTTCGGTCACGCTGCCGCGCTTAAATTCGTCACGCACGCGGTCGACGTTACCCACATAACCAACGCGGGCCGTTTCCGTCATTTCCAAGGTCTGCGCTGCAAAACCGATGAATTGGACCGTAGTTTCGAGCTGGTCAGTAACTTGAGCTGTGAGATTTTTTTGCTGCTGTTCGAGGATGCGTTTGCCCGCGAGCGCACTGCGTTTGGCCGCGCGCGTAGCGAAACCATCGAAAATTGTCCACGTACCGCCGATTGAGGCCGAAGTAGAAAACGCGGCTTGCTGAATGATTGTCGTAGCCGTCACCGTCTGGCTGTTGTATTTAGCGGCATTGGCCGAAATCGCAAAGCGAGGGAGCAAACGCGTACTTGTGTTTTTGTAATTTAGGTCAGCTTCCTTCAGGCGCAGGGCGTTGACCTGTCCTTGGAACGTCATTTCCACGCCATCACGCTTAAAAAGGGCCGCCAACGAAGCAGGGGCGTCGGGTGCCGCGGACCATTTAGGCACTTCCAGTGGGATAGCCTCCTCGTTGATCGATTCAAGACCGGCGAGTCGGGCAAGTCGCCGCAAAGAAGAAGTATAAAGTGTCTCGGAGCGCGCCATAGCCAATCGTGCAGTCGCATACCCGGCCCGCGGTTGGATCAACTCGGCGGGGGCCATGCTCCCGGTCCGCAAACGCTCCTCGTCCAAAGCCAGTAAACGCGCGGTCTGATTGAGACTAAAGCGCTGATTACGCAAACTGACTTTTTGGAAAATTAAGCCTAAATATTGACCCCGAATTGTAGCAGCCAACCCCATGAAGGCCTCAGCGTAATTTTTTTGCGCAATCTTAATCGCGATATCGGCGATTTTAACCTGATTAGTGACCTGATACCACGTGAATAGATTCTGAGATAGAGATAGTCCGTAATAAGGGCCATGCGCCACATCTTGATTGGTCGCGGGCTGCCCAGGGCGAAAACCACCGATAGGCTCTGGAAGGTCCGTCGTGATGCGACTCCAGGCATAAGAGGCACTGGAGCTTAAACCCGGTAAGCGCTGGGCCGCCGTGCCAATCCGAGAAAACTCGGCCTGAGCAATATAAATTTCGTTGGCTACCATCTGCGGCGATTGCCGCAAAGCCGAACTTAGAATCACTTTAAGATCAGGTAGAAAATCCTCCGGCAATGTCCCTTCCACCACCAGGCCAACCGACTGTGCACGACAAAATCCTGCCAAAAAAAGAGTTAGAAGAATTAAAAATCGTTTAGAAAACGTCTTAGCCGAAAAAATCATAGTAAATAAACTTAAAGATAAAAGAGAGAATCCCTATAAAAAAAACCCTGTGGCAACCAAGAAAACCCAGTATACCCCGAGCAGCCTTTATTTTTTGTGCAAATAATTTGAGTCAATTTGAATTTATCGATTCTTGTACCCGCCGTCTTGCTCGCCAAAATGTAAAAAACGCTGAACTTTGCTGAAACGAGCCCATGACCGAAGTTCCCCTTAGTTTTAAAAATACAAACGCCGATCCCTGGGCTGGGCTACGCGCTCACTTTGACCAAGCCGAAGCACCCGGTCACCTCGCTCTCGGCTACCGGCGTATACTCGCGCATTATTACCGATTGCTGATTCCTGCTCAGGCTAGAGTGCTCGAAATCGGCTGCGGCGACGGGGAGCTCTTGACTCATTTACCCAACCGAGACGTGACCGCCGTCGATCTTTCCCCCCGGCAAATCGCGCGCGCCCAAAATCGCCTCCCTCACGCCACCTTTCACGTTCAGGCCGGCGAGTACCTCGATATTCATGGCAAGTTCGACGCCATCATCCTCTCCGAAACACTGAACCACGCCATCGATGCCCAGCAAATCCTAGAACGCGTCCACACCGTCTCCACCCCCGAAACCCGGCTCATCCTCAACTTCCACTCCAATCTTTGGAGTCCGCTTTTCACACTCGGACGTTGGCTCGGCCTCCGCGCCCCCGCCCCGCAATCCAATTGGCTTGCAACGGCTGACGTCAAAAATCTCCTCAACCTCGCTGACTGGGAGGTCATCAGGACTGAACATCACATATTAGTCCCAGTACACCTCGGTGGCCTCGGCCCTTGGATCAATCGGATCCTCGCCCCGCTACTCCCCTTCTTTTGCCTCACGGTCTTCATCGTGGCTCGGCCGCGCCGCCGCCCTGCGGAAAACCCGCCTCTTTTATCCGTTTCCGTCATAATTCCTGCCCGCAACGAAGCCGGCAATATCGCCGCTGCCGTCGCCCGCACCCCGCAGATGGGCGCTTGGACCGAGCTCATCTTTGTCGAAGGACATTCCCGCGACGACACGTGGGCTCAGATCCAACGGGTCGCTGCCGCGAACCCTGGGCTTCGCATTAAAACCCTCCGCCAA
>CANHAH010000190.1 GCA_947458705.1 Opitutia bacterium
ATCGTCGAGCGCGTGCGCCCGCGGGACATTGAATGGAAGGGCGAGATCGAGATCATCTTCCAGACGATTGAAAATCTGCACGCTGCGGTTCCAGAGCATTCCGGTGATTGGTATTTCACGGGTAAATATCCCACGCCCGGTGGTTACCGCGTCGTCAATCAAGCATACTTGAACTATTTTGAAAAATCCGAGGGGCGGAGCTACTGAGCAGTCCTGACGTATTCATCTGACCATGTCGCTTTCATACGAATCCTCCGGGGTGAATTACGATCAGCTTGATGCGTTCAAGCGGGCATGTCAGCGCGCGGCCCGCACGACGGCGCCGCTGTTGGCGAAGCACGGTTACGCCGAGCCTGCCTCCACGCGCGGCGAAAGTTGTTACCTCATGGAAGCGGCCGACCATTACCTCGCGCACGTCGAGGAAGGACTCGGCACTAAGAATCTTGTGGCCGACGCGGTGTACGCCCAGACGGGAAAAAATTTTTATCGGGAAATCTCTATCGATACGGTCGCAACGATCGTGAACGACTTGATCACGTGCGGAGCGTTACCCATCTCGGTCGCCATGCATGCGGCGGTGGGCGAGTCAGCGTGGTTTACCGACGAGGCCCGGATGCAATCTCTGGTTGACGGCTGGGCGGCGGGTTGTCGCAAGGCCGGAGCTGTGTGGGGCGGCGGCGAAACGCCAACACTGCGCGGGATCGTCAACGCTAACGCCATCGTGCTCGCCGGCTCAGCAGTGGGCAAAATCCAGCCCAAATCACAGCGCATCACTGGCGATGTGCGGGACGGCGATGCGATCATTTTTCTGGCTTCGACTGGGGTTCAGACCAACGGGCTCAGCTTGTGCCGTTTGATCGCGGAGAAATTACCACTGGGTTATCAGACGCCTATCGGTCACGGCGATTCGCGCACCTATGGCGAGGCGCTGCTCGAGGCATCGGCGATTTACGTAGATTTCGTGGGTAGGTGCCAGGAAGCCGGTTTGAAACTCAATTATGTTTCACATGTGACGGGCCACGGCTGGCGTAAATTAATGCGACTCGACGAACCTTTTGTATACGACATCACCGAGCCACGCGCCGCGCCGGCCTTATTTCAATTTTTGATGGAAGCTGGGCCAATTACTCTGCGTGAGGCCTATGCGACCTTTAATATGGGTATCGGTTTCGCTGCTTATGTGGCGCCGGAGTTGGCCTCTGCCGTGGTCTCGGCCGCAAAGGCATGCGGTCACGAGGCTTGGATCGCGGGCCAGGTGAAAAAAGCCGGCGACAAAAAAGCCGTCGTTATACCCTCGCTGGGTTTGGAATACGACGGCTCGACCTTGCAGGTGCGCTAAGGCCGCGGCGGATTAACCGCCGTAGCACTCGAGATATTTTAGGCCCGTACTCGTGTTAAAGATCACAACGGTGTCATCGGGTTTCACTTGGTTGGCGGCGAGTAAGGTCTTAAGTGCCGCGTAGCAGGCACCTCCCTCGGGGGCAGTGAATACGCCTTCGGTGGAGCCAATTTCTTTGGTGCAGGAGATCATTTGCTCGTCGGAAATGGCGATGGCGCCACCGCCGGATTGGCGAAGGGCGTTGAGCATGATAAAATCACCAATGGCTTTAGGTACGCGCAAACCGGAGGCTCGGGTGTGTGCGCCGAGGTGCTCGGCGGCGAATTTATCGCCCTGGGTGAAGGCGCGGACGATCGGTTGGCACCCTTCGGCTTGTACGCTGTACATCCGCGGGCGCTTCGCATCGATCCAGCCCATGCGTTCCATCTCATCGAAGGCTTTCCACATGCCGACGAGGCCGGTGCCGCCGCCGGTGGGATAAAGAATGACCTCAGGCAGGGTCCAGTTCAGTTGCTCCGCTAGCTCGTAGCCGAGGGTTTTTTTGCCTTCAGCTCGGTAGGGTTCTTTTAACGTGGAAACATCGAACCAGCCCTCGGCGACTTTGCGTTTGGCGACTTCGGCGCCGCAGTCGGTAATGAGGCCATTGATCAGCGTGACGTGGGCACCCATCTGTTCGCATTCGATGATATTGGCCTTAGGCGTGTCGCGCGGCATGAAAAGATGGGCCTCCATCCCGGCGCGGGCGGCGTAGGCGGCCAGAGCGCCGGCGGCGTTGCCGGCGGAGGGGGCAGCGAGTTTTTTGAGGCCGTATTGTTTGGCCATTGAAACTGCGGCGGTCATGCCTCGGGCCTTGAAACTGGCAGTGGGGTTCTGCGCTTCATCTTTAATGAATAGGCGGCTGAGCCCGTGTTTGGCGCCGAGGCGCGGGGCGGGCAGGAGCGGCGTCCAGCCCTCGCCGAGCGTGACGATGTCGGAGGGGTTTTTAACGGGGAGAACTTCGCGGTAACGCCAGAGGGATTTCTCGCGGGTGCGCAGGGATTCTTTGGTCAGTGTGCGCGACGCGGCAACGAGGTCATAGTGGGCGAAGAGCGGTTTGCCGCAGGCGGTGCAGACGTTTTGAGGGACGGCCGCGGCGTGCTCTTTAGTACAGGCGGTGCAGGCGAGGTGCGTGAGGTGCATCGGAGCAAAGGCAAAGCCGGAGGCGTGCGCGATGCAATCGCCGCTTTGAATATCTAAGAGCGGGGCTTTAGTTGAGTAATTTGGGGTAGGTGCGCTGGAGGAGTTTTTCGGGAATCGGGATGACGCAGATGTTCATCGCGTGGCCGTCGGCCGAGACTTTCGCCGATTGGATTTGAATGCGTTTACTGTCGGCGCTGAATGTCGGGTGCGGGTGGTCCGCAGCGGTGCGTTTGTGGTCGGCGGTTAGGAGGATGAGTTCGTCGTTTTGCCGATCGATCAGGTAGATATTGCGGTCGAAATCGTCGCCGACGGCCCAGCGCCCATCAGGCGAGCCGTGGACGTGCCAGAGGCCGCTGCCGGATTTGGTCTGGCCGGCGAAACGCAGTTCACGGGAGCGCAGGTTGACGATGGCGAGTCCAGTGGGGTGTTCTCGGGTGCCCGAGATGCCCCACGCGTCGTTCACGCCAGGTTTGCGGTGGCCGAGGATTGCTACGGCGACCTCGTCTTGGGTGATGATGGCTTCGTGGGTGACCCAATCATACGGGGCTTCGGGGAAAAGAGGACGCAGGCCCGTGCCATTGGAGAGGACAGTCCATGTGCGCTGTGGGGCTTTGCCGCCGGTTTCCCAGCAGAATACAATTTCGCCGGGTACGTAAGGATTGGTTTGTACGTGGCCGATTTGAAAGGGCACTGCGACGATGAATTTAACGGCGCCGGTGTTCAAATCCATGCTGGCGAGGCCGGTGGGACCGGCGCCCATGTTACGCGGGCCGAAGACATGCTCGATTTTGGTCCCTGGTGCG
>CANHAH010000191.1 GCA_947458705.1 Opitutia bacterium
CCACGCGATTGAGAAACACTACGAAGCCATCGCGCCCGCGCGCCCCGAGCTGACCTTGCCGCTCGTGTACCGCAGCCGACTCGAGGAAAACCCCGAGCGTTTCATGCAAGTGCGCGAAGTCGCCGGCCCGCCCAATGCCGAGACGCGCCTCGCCTTGCTCGAGACGCGCGGCGCGTGGGCGCGCTACGCCCTCACGCCCGTCACGGGCCGCAAACACCAGCTCCGGGCGCACTGCGCCGCGCTCGGTATCCCGATCTGTCACGACCAGATTTATCCCGTGCACCTACCGGAAAACACCGACGACTACCGCCGCCCGCTGCAACTCTTGGCCATGTCCCTCGCCTTCACCGATCCCATCAGTGGCGAGTCTCTGCGCTTCACGAGCGCGCGGACGTTACTGTGGCCGACGTCTTGATAGCAGCGAGCTTAACTGAATCGCAGTTTAGGCTTATCGAGGTGCTGCAAAAAACTGATGGGCTTTGAAGGAAAGAAGAAATTGAGTTCCCCGTATTTGGCTAAAGCGCTGCGGGTTGCTTAGGACGGGAGGGGTTTTACAGCCAGGAGCAGCCGGGGAGGGCGGCCATCTTGCGGTCGAGCGTCAGGACTGTGGTTTGTCGCTGGTCGTAGTCGAGGGTGATGAGGCGGTCGGTGAGGCCGGGTTCCTTGATCTCGCGGAGGGCGTCGAGCACGGCGTCACCGTGGAGGGGCTCCACGAGACCGCTGGTCAGCACGCTGAGCATGCCTTGGCGTGTATGAGCCTTGCTCACGCCATAGTGGTGCTGGAGCACGGCGTAGGCTTCGGCGATGACGATGTTAGCGACGGTGATCGGCTGAGACTGCGATTCGCGAATCGTGGTCAGCCGTTTCAACGTGGCCTGATAGTCCGCCGCCGGTAGGCCGGTGAGGAGGCGGACAAAGATAGAGGTATCAATCCCGTAGGCGGGCATGGTCCTTGGTGGCGTTGCGCCACTTGGCTAGATCTAGCGCGGGACGGTTCGGCGCGATTTTCTCCCGGAGCGGGCCGAGTTTGCTGAGGTCGATTCCGACCGGCGCCAGTCGCCATGCGTCGTGGTCGTGAATCAGATCAAGGTAGTCGCCGGGTTTGACGCGCATCGCCAGTAACGCCGCCGCGGGGAAAGTCGCCTGACGCTTGGCGGTGATCTTGATGCGGAGCTTGGTCGGCATGCTTGGTAAATCGTCAGTACCTTACCCGAATGTCAAATGGGTAAGGCGAAGCGTGTCGTGTCAGGGGGAGGTTTCCCATTCAATCGCGCTATCGATCAGCGTGGCGGGCGTTAGAGGTTCTTGTCCGTCACCGCGCCTTCGGAGGCGGTGCTGACGAGCTTCGCGTATTTGGCGAGGACGCCGCGGGTTTCTTTGGGCGGGAGGGGTTGGTAGGCTTTCATCCGGGCGGCGTAGTCGGCTTCGGGGATGAGCAGGCTCATCGTATTTTTCACGGCGACGATCTCGATGAGGTCACCGGATTCGCAGCGAAGGTGTCAGAACCGATCGCGAACCAGCTTGCGGCCTTCAAGGTAAACCAACGGGACTTTGTGGAGGCGGGCGCTCCGGGCGGCCGAAGTGCGGGCGCGACGCAGGGCACGAAGCATGGCGGCAGCGGTCGGATCGGAAACGACAGATGGTTTCTTGAGAGAGAGAAGTTTCACGGGTAACTGGAGTCGAGGATGGGGATGGCGCCGCTGACGTCAAATACCCAGCTGCGTTTGCTCAATGGACGATAGTGACGTTGGAAGTTTTCCCAACTACGAGGGAAGCGGCGAATGATGTCTGCAGTAGGGATATCGTGACCACCCGAGCGGACTCGCGTGGCCACGCGTTGGAGCGAGAGTCGCACGTCGGCCAACCGCAGGTAGACGATTTCTAGGTCATAGCCGGCGGCGCACATGCTTCTCAGTCGGGTGAGATAGGCCGATCCGCTTAGGGTGCTTTCGAAGGCGAAGTCCGCTCCAGTCGCGGCGAGACGGTCAATCTCACGCAGGAAAAGACGGCCGGCCGCAACCCTCGCGGCTGCAGGGTTGAAAGGAGAGAGCCCCGCCGCCAACAGATCCGCGTTCACGAAATTGAGCATGGCGCCCTCGCGCGGTAGATACTCGCGCGCAAAGGTGGTCTTTCCCGCTCCGTTCGGACCGGCGATGATTAGGCAACGGGGCATGGTGGCCGAATCGCTTGCAAGCACGCTCCTACAGGTTCTTGTCCGTCACCGCGCCTTCGGAGGCGGTGCTGACGAGCTTCGCGTATTTGGCGAGGACGCCGCGGGTTTCTTTGGGCGGGAGGGGTCGGTAGGCTTTCATCCGGGCGGCGTAGTCGGCTTCGGGGATGAGCAGGCCCATCGTGTTTTTCACGGCGTCGATCTCGATGAGGTCACCGTTTTTCACGATGCCGATGGGGCCGCCTTTGGCGGCTTCGGGCGTGATGTGGCCGACGTCGAAGCCGTGCGAGCCACCGGAGAAGCGGCCGTCGGTGATGAGGGCGACGTCTTTGATGAGGCCGCGGCCAGCGATGGCGCTGGTGGGGGAGAGCATCTCGCGCATGCCGGGGCCGCCGACGGGGCCTTCGTTGCGGATGACGACGACATCGCCTTTGACCACATCGCCGCGGAGGACGCCCTGGAGCGCGCCTTCTTCGCTTTCGTAGACTTTGGCGGGGCCTTTGAAATAGAGACCTTCTTTGCCGGTGATCTTGCCGACGGCGCCGCCGGGGGCGAGGTTGCCATGGAGGACGCGTAGGTGGGTATCCGCCTTGATAGGTTGGTCCCAGGGGCGGATGACGTCTTGTTGGTCGGGATAGGACGGGTAAGGCTTAACGTCCTTGAGGGACTCGGCGACGGTCTCGCCGGACACAGTTAAGCAATCGCCGTGGAGCAGGCCGCGATCGAGGAGGATCTTCATCATCGGGCGGATGCCGCCGATGCGAATGAGGTGGGCCATGCCGTATTTGCCGAAGGGTTTGACGTCGGCGAGGAGCGGGACGCGGTCGCCGATGGTCTTGAAATCTTGGAGGGTTAGTGGCACCTCGGCGCAGTGGGCGATGGCGAGAAGGTGGAGGATCAGGTTGGTCGAACCGCCTAGGGCGAGGCAGACCGTGATAGAATTCTCGAAGGCTTTCCGTGTGAGGATATCGCGGGGCTTGATGCCTTTCTGGAGCATGGCCATGACGGCGGCGCCGGCGCGTTCGCAGTCTTCGCGTTTTTCTTTGCCGACAGCGAGTTGGGCGCTGCTGTTGGGCAGGCTCATGCCGAGGGCTTCGATGGCGGTGGCCATGGTGTTGGCGGTGTACATGCCGCCGCAGGA
>CANHAH010000192.1 GCA_947458705.1 Opitutia bacterium
GACGATCGCATCACGCAGGCGAACGGTTTATTTGAAGGCCGCGTGACGGCGTTGCTCGCGCAACACCTGCCGCCGGACACGACGCTGTGCATCGCGAATTCGATGCCCGTGCGCGATCTGGAATATTTTTGGCCGGCCACGGATCAGCACATCCGCCCGATGGCTAATCGCGGGGCGAATGGCATCGACGGCACGCTCTCCACGGCCTTGGGCGTGGCGCACGCGGCGGAGACGCCGACCGTGTTGCTCACGGGTGATTTGGCGCTGTTGCACGATACGAATGGCTGGCTCATCGCGCCGAAGTTTCGCGGCAGCCTTACGATCGTGCTCATCAACAACGCCGGCGGCGGCATCTTTGAACACCTGCCGGTGGCGCAATTTAATCCGCCGTTTGAAGAGTTTTTCGCGACGCCACAGAAAGTCGATTTTGCGAAATTATGCGCCGCTTATGGCATCGAACACGTGGCGGTGGGCGATTGGGAACAGCTCGGGACGCATCTCGAACACCTCCCGGCCAACGGCGTGCAGGTGCTCGAGGTTGTCACGGACCGCAAGATGGACGCAGCCACACGCAAACAGTTGTTTGCCGATCTGGCGGCGGAACTTTGAGGTGACGGCGCGGGGGCGATTAATGCCAGCGCGCTTGCTCTCTTTTTACGATCAGAGCTGGATGGGTAAGCCGACCTCAATGATCTGCGAAGGCGGCAACTGGTAGTAGTCGCGCGCTTGGCGGGCGTTGCGGCTGAGGAATGCGTAGAAATATTTCTGCCAATCAAACATCCTGGTGTCACCACCGGTGATAATCATTTCGCGGTTAAAGTAATAGGTTGCCTCATCCAGCTTGAGTGGGACGCCAGCGGCACGGACTTTTTCCATGAGGTTGGCGACGTCGGGTGATTCCATGTACCCGTATCTACCGATAGCGCGCCATACGCCATGGCCGATCTCGCGCACCGTAAAGCGGACCGAGTCCTGGATGCTGGGCACTTCCTCGGTAGTGACACTTAGTAACACAACGGTTTCTTGGAGCACACGGTTGGCTTTCACGTGGTGCAGCAAGACCAGGGGGGTGCCGGTCGGATTTCCTGCCATGAACACTCCGGTGCCTCGTACGCGAACAATGCGTGAACTAGAGGCGATGTTGTTCAGCTCATCCTCGGTGACTTCGTTCGCGTAGATGCGGCGGAAGATTTCGGATTTACCGAGTTTCCATGTGGTCATGATCGCTAATAATCCGGCGGCAATCATGACAGGGAGCCAACCTCCGTCAGCGAATTTGTGCAGGTTGGCGCCGAAGAAAGTGATATCGATCACTAGAAAGATGCCACAGAGCAATCCAGCTAACCAACCCGACCAAGCCCACGCGCGCCGCATCACCACGAATAAGATTAAGGAAGTCACGATCATCGTAGCGGTCACGGCGATGCCGTACGCGGCTGCGAGCGCCGAGCTCGACTTGAAACCGTAAACCGTGGCGATCGCGCCCAGTGCTAGCGAGATATTGACCAGCGGCAGATAAATTTGGCCGGCTTGGTCGGGATTGGTGTGCTTGATGGTAAGCCGGGGAAAATAGCCCAGTTGAATGGCTTGTCGGATGAGTGAATATGCGCCGGAGATGAGCGCTTGGCTGGCTATAATTGCCGCACAGATGGACAGAGCCAACAGGGCAAAACGGGCCGATCCCTCAGGCGCCAAGGCTAGAAACGGATTATCCACCGCACCGCCTCGGGCGATGACGTTGGCTCCCTGACCGAAGTAATTAAACGTAAGTCCAGGCAACACGACGGCATACCAACCTGTGTTAATGGCGCGGCGCCCAAAATGCCCCATGTCGGCGTAGAGGGCTTCTACACCTGTGACAGCCAAGACCACGGAACCCAGTAAAACGGTAGCCTCCTTGGGATGTTGTAACAGTAAGTTTAAGCCGAGTAGGGGATTCAGCGCCTGCAACACGACGGGATTTTTCAGCACGTGCCACAATCCGAGGCTGCCCAACACCGCAAACCAGAGCAACATCACCGGCCCGAAGATGCGACCGATGAGTTTGGTGCCATGATGTTGAAAAGCGAACAGACCGACCAAAATCGTGATCGCGATCGGCAATACGTAATGCTCCACCCCAGGCCAAACCTCCTTGATACCCTCGGTGGCCGAAAGCACGGTCATCGCCGGCGTTATGATCGCCTCGCCGCACAGCATCGCGGCGCCGGTTAGTACCACGAGCACGCCCACACTCAACACCTTCGAGCCTGATCGATCTAATTGACTCAGCGATAACAGCGCAAAAATACCGCCTTCGCCGCGGTTATCTGCCCGCAACACGAAAAACGTATACTTCAGGCTAACCACTAACACCAAGGACCAGAAAATGAGCGATAGCACACCGAGCACCGCCTGGGCGTGTTCACCGGGCGGCAGCGCATGCAGACACTCCTTAATCGTGTAAAGCGGGCTTGTGCCGATGTCGCCGAAGACGACTCCCAGCGCGCCGAGCGTGAGACCAGCTTTGGCCGTGATACCGAGGGACGCAGGCGCAGGAGTGCTCATTGACGGGGCCCAAGATGGTGCCCGCGCGGGGTAACTCCAAGCTGTTTTAGCTCCCGAAGCGAATGTTGCTTGCTTTTGCGTTTCCGGGTGGACGCAACCTCGACAAACGCCCGTCTGCTGCTAAGTTGCGCACATGAGTCTTGTTTGGCAGCAGGTCAAAACTTTCACCGATATCCGCTACGAGAAGGCCGAAGGCATCGCCAAGGTCACGATCAACCGCCCGGAGAAGCGCAACGCGTTTCGCCCCGAGACGATCATGCAAATGTATGAGGCGTTTATCGATGCGCGCGAAGACCCGAGCGTCGGCGTCGTGCTGCTCACCGGTGCCGGCCCGCACACTGACGGCAAATACGCGTTCTGCGCCGGCGGCGACCAAAGCGTGCGTGGCCATGCTGGTTACGTCGGCGGCGATGGCGTCCCCCGCCTCAACGTCCTCGACCTCCAAAAACTCATCCGCTCCATGCCCAAGGTCGTGATCGCCCTCGTGGCCGGTTACGCCATAGGCGGTGGCCATGTGCTGCACCTCGTCTGCGACCTCACCATCGCCGCCGATAACGGCATCTTCGGTCAAGTCGGCCCACGCATGGGCAGCTTTGACGGCGGTTTTGGCTCCAGTTATCTAGCGCGCATCGTCGGCCAAAAGAAAGCCCGCGAAATCTGGTACCTCTGCCGCCAATACGACGCCGCGCAGGCGCTCGAGATGGGCCTCGTCAACACCGTCGTCCCCGTCGCCCAACTCGAGGCCGAGGGC
>CANHAH010000193.1 GCA_947458705.1 Opitutia bacterium
ACGGAAGATGTGATTCCGGCGGGAAAGATCCTCGGGATAGAACTCGCGGAAACCGGGCAGGGTCTGGAACGTGGCCATGGGACCGGCAAGGTAGCGCCCTGAACCCGTCACCCGCCAACCAAAAAAAGACCCGGACCAGTCGAAACTGGGCCGGGTCGGAATAAATCAAAGGAAGGCGATTAGCCGATCTTGGCCAAATCGATCTTCTTAAGCTGTTGCTTGAGGATCTTGCCGGACTTGAATTTCACCACAGCGCGCTGCGGGATAATAACTTCAGCCTCGGGCTTGTTAGGGTTACGACCAACGCGTTGTTTGCGCACTTGGACTTCCAGTACGCCGAAGTTACGGAGCTCGACGTTACGTCCCTCCGCCAAGGCTTTCTGGATAATGTCCAGCGTCTGCTGAACCGTATCAACAATCTGTTTCTGGGGAAATCCCGTCTTGCGGAAAATATTGAGGACGATTTCCCGTTTTGTTAGATTTGAGGACATAGTTGAATGTACGTTTAGGGTTTAATTTGATACGTGAACAAAAAAGACAATTAGACAGAAGCTGAGTTGCGTCAACCCTTTGGGTAAATAGGATATTTGGGTTATTACCTATTCCATGGCCACTAAAAATCCCGATCCCAGTGCGGTAAATTCGATGTTTGCGCGCATTGCCGTGCGCTATGACCTCGCGAACCGGCTGTTGAGTGGTGGCATCGATCGGTGGTGGCGCCGCAGGTTGGTGGGCGCCGTGCGGCGTCATGCCCCAGGCGAAGTGCTCGATTTGGCCACAGGCAGCGGAGACGTCGCGTTCGCCTTGGCGCGAGGTCTCGCCCCTCATACCCAGATCGTAGGTATG
The DNA here is from genome assembly GCA_947458705.1 of Opitutia bacterium. Classification (GTDB taxonomy): domain Bacteria; phylum Verrucomicrobiota; class Verrucomicrobiia; order Opitutales; family Opitutaceae; genus Tous-C4FEB. The sequence continues at coordinate 847 of CANHAH010000193.1, forward strand.
GACTTTTGCCAACCGATGCTCGACGAGGCGGTCTTAAAACAGCAACGCGCACAGGATCCGCGTTATGGTAACGTGACTTTTAAACCGGGCGACGGGTTGAATTTGCCCGTACCGGACGCAGCTTTCGACGCAGTGACGATTTCGTTTGGGTTGCGTAACATGGCCGTTCGCCATCAGGCACTGACCGAGATGCGGCGCGTGCTCCGTCCCGGCGGTCGCCTGTGGGTGCTGGAATTTTCCCAGCCCCAAACCTGGTTCAGGCCATTTTATTTTTTCTACCTACGCCACGTCTTACCTAAAATGGCCGGAGCCGTAACGGGAGACAAAGCAGCATACGTTTATCTCAATGAAACGATTGAGCAGTTTCCCGATCGGACGGCTCTAGCAGCTGAAATCCAGGCGGCGGGCTTCGATCAAGTCAGCGCCCGAGGGCTAACCTTCGGTATCGTAGCCTTACACGAAGCTCGCGCGGGCTCAGCCCCAGTGAACGCGGTCTAAAACAGAGCGAAGGCGAGATCAATTAAAGGACTTACCGCAGCCGCAGGTGCTCTGGGCGTTGGGGTTTTTGATGTCGAAGCCTTTACCGTGTAGACCGTCGTCGAAATCAATCTGCGAGCCGGTCAAATAAGCTAAGCTCGCCGGATCAAGTAACATCGCGACGCCTTCACTTTCGATCACCGTGTCGTCGGGTTTAGTTTCATCAAACGACATTCCGTATTGAAAACCCGAGCACCCGCCTGATTCCACAAACACGCGTAAACGCTTGGTCGGCTGGGCCGATTCGACCTGCATGGAGCGGACTTGCTGGGCGGCGCGAGCCGTTAATGTGACCATAAAAACAAGCTGAACCGATCCCCTAGCCTGTCAAATTCAACACTCACAGCAGGAATCAGGCCGAAACCAGATTTGCGTCCTTGCCAGTTGAGTGCAGCCCCGCTGTCTTCTCTGCTCGTGGCCGTCATTAAGCACATCTTCAACGAACTCCCTTACGAGCTTACTCGTAACGTTGTAGAGGGCAAAGACGAATGCCACTCAGTTACGGCACTGTCACCCATGTAAAATGAGAACACCACCTTTCTCATCCCACTCATGAGCGGCCCAGGATTCAGCCAAGATCTACGCCAACGACAGACGCAGTCTCTCGTCCTCGCGCCCCAACTCCGCCAATCTCTGAAAATCCTGCAGGTGGCAGCCCTCGAGCTGCGCACCGTCATTCAAGAAGAACTCCAGGCCAACCCTACCCTCGAAGAGTTGCCCATGGACGGCGAGAGCCTGGACCGCACCACTGACGAGCACGAAGCCCAAGCATCCGCCGAAGAACGTGCTGAACTGGACAGTGACTCCGCCTCCCCTGCCCCTACCGACGATTCCCCCGTCAAAGGCGACGAAATGGATTTCACCAAAGAATTCGAAATCCTCGGCAAAATTGACGAAGACTGGCGCGACCACATGGCCTCCGCTGGCGGAGCCCAACCCTACACCTCCGAAGACGCCGAACGCCGGCAACACTTCTTTGACTCCCTGGTCGCCACCACCTCGCTCCAGGAACACCTGATGCAACAGGCCGACCTGTCTGACATCGATACCCCCACTCAAACCGCCCTCCAGCATCTCGTCGGTAGCCTTGATGACCGCGGCTTCCTCACTCAAAGCCTCCCTGACGTCGCCCTCCAAACCGCGCTTCCCCTCGACGCGGTGAAAAAAGCCCACGCAATCCTCAAGGCCTTCGACCCTCCCGGCATCGGCGCACAGACCCTAGCCGAATGTCTCCTCGCCCAACTCGCCGCCCTTGGCCGCAAGGACTCCCTAGGGGCGCGCATGATTCGCGATCACTTCGAACTGCTATCCCGTCGCCGCATCCCCGAACTCGCGCGTAAACTCGGCGCCGCCCCCGACGACGTCCAGACCGCAATCGAAGAAATCGGCAAACTCGACCCCGCCCCAGGCCGCCGCTTCGCCGAGGATAACAACCGGGTCGTCATCGCCGATGTCACCATCGAAGACGACGACGGCGAATGGAAAATCACCCTCAACGACGACTACATCCCGCGCCTGCGCATCTCCAGTACCTACCGTGATCTCATCGCTAAAGGCACTCTCGCCAAAACCGAACGCGATTACCTCCGCGAACGCATCCGCGCCGGCAAGTTCCTCATCGATTCCATCGAGCAACGCCAGCGGACGATCGAGCGCATCACTCGCGAAATCCTCAAAGCTCAGCTCAGTTTCTTTGAAAAAGGGGTCTCCGAACTTAAGCCTCTCACCATGACCCAAATCGCTGACGTCGTCGGCGTGCATGAAACCACGGTCAGCCGCGCCATCGCCAACAAATACCTCAAAACCCCGCACGGGATTTTTGATTTCAAATATTTTTTCACCCCCGGCTACCAAGC
>CANHAH010000194.1 GCA_947458705.1 Opitutia bacterium
AAAAACGCCGACATAGCTCAGTTGGTAGAGCAGCTCATTCGTAATGAGCAGGTCATCGGTTCGAGTCCGATTGTCGGCTCCATTTCGCGGTAGGCCCAAGAGGCCTTAATTATCGGCGATGTGTTCGTCGGCGAGGCCGCCTTGGAGTTTGCGGCGAAGCTTAATTTCCTCGATGTCGCGGCGCAGTTCGCGGTTAAACAGTTGGAAACGGCGGTTAACGTCGAGGGTTTCGAGTAATTTCTGTTTGAGAGCGGGATTTTCGCAGAGGCTGAAGGCGGCAATGTCTACAAAGGCCTCGGGGTCGGCGACGGTTTTGAGAAAGCGGGTGAGGTCGCTGGCTTGGGTGGCGGCGAGCTTGAGTTTTAATTTAATCAACTGGGCGAGTTCGGCGCGGAGGCGTTCATTTTCGTCCAGGGAGGCGCCGGGTTCGCTGGTGAGGGCGCGAATGCGGATGCGGCGGTAGGGTTCGTCGCTAACAATGGAATCAATCTCGGCACGGCAGAGTCCTTGGAGGAGCAGATTAGAGGTGCCATTATCATTTTTCTGGCAGGCGCGGATGATACCTAGGCCGGCGATGCGGTGCTGGGGTTCGGGATTTTCGGTTTGGCCGATTTGCCGTAAGTCGAGGCCGGCGATAGCGAAAATGCGGTTGGTGGCTAGGACATCGCGGAGCATGTGCCGGTAGCGCGGTTCGAAAATATGCAGCGGCATCAAGGCTTGAGGAAAAAACGCGACGTTGGGCAACGTCATCACCGGTACTTCATCGGGCACAATAATTTCCGCTTCCATGCAAAGACCCTAGGCTAAATTAGCCAAAATTCAACTGTGACGATACTGTGCCAGCGGCGCGGCACGTTTTTGAAAAAAGTGAGACAATTTGACCTAAATATGACCGCTCGGCGAAGGCATATTCTGGTGCCTATTTCTTTTAAAATTATGATTAACAATAATTAAGGATGGTTTCGCGCCAAAGGCACGTGCGTTGCTTAGATAGGATCCATTATGAGCAGAATTCTAGGCATCGATCTTGGCACCACCAATTCTTGCATGGCGGTCATGGAAGGCGGCGAGCCCGTCGTGATCCCCAACGCCGAAGGCGCACGCACGACGCCGTCCGTCGTCGCGTTCACCAAGACCGGCGAACGTTTGGTCGGCCAAGCCGCCAAGCGCCAAGCCATCACCAACCCCCGCAACACCGTTTTCTCCGCAAAACGTTTCATCGGCCGAAAGCTCTCGGAAGTGAGCGAAGAGTCGAAGAACATGCCCTACAAGGTTGTCGCTGGCAAAAACGGCGATGCTTACATTGAAGTGCTTTCCGCCGAAAAGACCGAACAGTTCGCCCCCGAGCAGATCGCGGCCTTCGTCCTCGGTAAACTCAAGGCCGATGCTGAAGCTTATCTGGGCGAGAAAATCACGCAGGCGGTTATTACCGTCCCCGCGTATTTCAATGACTCCCAACGCCAGGCCACTAAAGACGCCGGTAAGATCGCGGGGCTCGAGGTGCTCCGTATCATCAACGAGCCTACCGCCGCATCGCTGGCGTACGGTTTGGACAAAAAGAAGGACGAAAAAATCTCCGTGTTCGATTTGGGCGGCGGCACCTTTGACGTTTCTGTGCTCGAGATCGGCGATGGCGTTTTCGAAGTGAAAGCCACCAATGGCGACACTCACCTCGGCGGCGACAACTGGGACGAAGCCCTGATCGGCTGGCTCGTTGAAACCTTCAAAAAAGAAAACGGCATCGATCTGCGCAAAGACCCGATGGCTCTCCAACGCCTCAAGGAAGAAGCCGAGAAAGCCAAAATCGCGCTCTCCTCGACTCAATCCGTAGACATCAACCTGCCGTTCATCACCGCTGACGCCTCCGGCCCGAAGCACCTTAACGTGCAATTGAGCCGGGCTAAAATGGAGCAGATCTGCGAAAAGCTTTTTGAGCGCTGCATACAGCCCTTCAAAAACTGTCTCAAAGATGCCGGCCTCACCTCCGACAAGATTGACGAACTCGTGCTCGTCGGCGGCATGACCCGCATGCCGAAGGTCGTTGATATCGCCAAAACTCTCGGTGGCAAACCTCCGCATCAAGGCGTCAATCCTGATGAAGTTGTCGCCATCGGCGCGGCCATTCAAGGCGGCGTCCTCAAAGGCGACGTGCGAGACGTGCTGCTGCTCGACGTCACCCCGTTGACGCTTGGCATTATGACCGCGGGCGACGTTTCGACGCCCATGATCCCGCGCAATACCACGATTCCTTCGAAGAAGACCCAGACGTTCTCGACCTATAGCGACAATCAACCTGGCGTTGAAATCGTCGTGCTCCAAGGCGAACGCTCCATGGCTAAGGACAACAAAACCCTCGGCACCTTCAAACTCGACGGTATCCCGCCCGCGCCTCGTGGTACGCCTCAGATTGAGGTCACCTTCGATATCGATGCCAACGGTATCCTCCATGTCTCCGCGAAAGATCTTGGTACCGGCAAAGACCAGAAGATCACCATCCAAGGCTCCTCCGGTCTCTCCAAAGAAGAGGTCGAGAAGATGACCAAGGAAGCCGAGCTCAACGCCGCAGAGGACAAGAAGCGCCGTGAAGCCGTCGAGACTAAGAACCAACTCGACAGCACGATCTACCAGCTGGAAAAGACGTTGAAAGACGCCGGTGATAAGCTCCCTGCTGACAAGAAAACCGCGATCGAGAACGCCATCGCCGACGCTAAGAAAGATCTCGAAAGCAACGACGGTGATCGCATGAAAGTGGCCATGGAGAAACTCTCCAAAGTCGGCGCCGAACTCTACGCCGAAGCGCAAGCCGCGGCGCAGGCTGCCGGTGCTGGTGCGACTCCCGACACCGGTGCGGATACTGCGCAGCCCGCTGGTGGCGCCACCAAGAAAACCGAAAAGAAAGCCGACGTCGTCGACGCAGACTTCGAGGTCGTCGACGAAGATAAGAACAAGAAATAATTTTCAAGCCTTTGCGCGCCGCGGCGATTAAACTCGAGCGGTGTGCTTTGTTGAAACCCACAAACATAAAAACCCAACCTTCAGCCCAAAAACAAAAATCCATATGGCCAAAGTAAAAATCAAACCCATCGGTGATCGCGTTCTCGTGAAGCACCTCGAGGAA
>CANHAH010000195.1 GCA_947458705.1 Opitutia bacterium
CCTTCGATTTTTAAATTCGCGCAACACGGCCGCAGCGGCGCGTGGGTCAGCGATTTGCTCCCGTGGACCGCGAAGCTCGTGGACGACATCGCCATCGTGCGCTCCGTCCACACCAACGCCATCAACCACGATCCGGCCTGCACGTTTCTGATGACCGGCAGTGAAATCCCCGGCAAAGCCAGCATCGGTTCGTGGATCTCCTACGGCCTCGGTAGTGAGAATAACGACTTGCCGGCCTTCGTCGTGCTCACGCCGAAATTTTCTTCCAAGGTCTCCGCGCAGGCGTTGTTCACTAGGATGTGGAGTAGCGGATTTCTCCCCGGCGGGCACAACGGCGTGGCGCTGCGCGCGCAGGGCGACCCGGTGTTGTTCTTGGAAAACCCCAACGGCGTCGATGCCACCACGCGCCGTGCGATGCTCGATGGTCTCGCCAAGTTCAACCACCACGCGCAGGCGCGCCATGGCGATCCCGAGACGCTCAACCGCATCGCGCAATATGAGATGGCTTTTCGCATGCAGACGAGCGTGCCCGATCTCACCAACTTCGCCGACGAATCGCCCGCTACGCTCGATCTTTACGGGCCCGATGTGAAGACGCCCGGTTCGTTTGCCGCGAGTTGCTTGCTCGCGCGCCGCATGGCCGAGCGCAACGTGCGCGTGGTGCAAATCCTCCATCGCGGCTGGGACCAACACGGCAACTTGCCCGGCGATCATCGCCTCCAGTGTCTCGACACGGATCAAGCCTGCTACGCGCTCGTCACCGATCTTAAGCAACGCGGCTTGCTCGACGATACGCTCGTCGTCTGGGCTGGCGAATTTGGTCGCACGGTCTACTCGCAGGGTACGCTCACGCAGACCAACTACGGCCGCGATCATCACCCGCGTTGCTTTAGCGTGTGGGTTGCGGGCGGCGGCGTGAAAGGCGGTGTCGTTCACGGCGAGACCGACGATTTTTCGTACAATATCGTCCGCGACCCCGTGAGTCTCTACGATCTCAACGCCACGCTGCTTCACTGCCTCGGCGTCGATCACAGCCGGTTTACCTTCAAAGCCCAGGGCCTCGACCAACGTCTCACCGGCGTCGAGCCCGCGCGCGTCGTGCGCGAGATTTTGGCGTGAGTTAAAAAAATCTCCGCGGCGACGTCGCAAGTCGGCGATCGCCGTTCAGGTCGCGGGGCGTTCCGCCCAGACTTGCGCGAGGTGGACGAGGACTTCGGCGGATTTTTCCATGTCTTGGAGGCTGACCCATTCGCGCGGGCTGTGGACTTCGTGCATCCCGACGAACAGATTGGGCGTGGGTAGGCCGCGGGCGGTGAGGTTGGAGCCATCGGTGCCGCCGCGGATGGGATTCGAGACGGGTATGAGGCCGGCGCGACGCAGGGCGGTGCGGGCGTGGGCGAGGGGCCGCGGATCTTTTTCGAGGCCGTAGCGCAGGTTGCGGTATTGCTCGGTAAACGTGAGGACGAAGCGCGCGCGGGGTTCGGCGTCGCGGAGCTCGGCGGTGAGTTTTTCAATTAGGGCTCGATGGGCGGCGAGGCCGGGGAGTTCGAAGTCGCGGAGGATGAGGCGTACCGTGGCGAGTTCGGCGGTACCGGTTACTTCGACCGGATGAATGAAACCCGCGCGGCCCGTAGTGCGCTCGGGCGAGAGTGCGGTGGGAAGGGTGGCGAGCCAGCGCGCAGCGAGGCGAAGCGCGTTGACCATGACGTCCTTCGCCCAGCCGGGGTGCGATGCGACGCCGTGGATCTCGAGGGTGGCGGCGTCGGCATTGAAGGTCTCGTCGTCGATCTCGCCGGGCGATTCGCCGTCGAGCGTGTAAGCGGCCTCAGCGCCGAGTTGGGCGAGATCGAGGTGGTTCATGCCGGTGGCGATTTCTTCGTCGGGACTGAAACAGAGGCGGATTTTACCGTGGGGGATTTCGGGATGGAGTAACATATGGCGCGCGGTTGCGAGGATCACGGCGACACCAGCTTTGTCGTCGGCGCCAAGGAGGGTTTTGCCGCTGGCCGTGATGACATCGTGGCCGAGCGCGGTGCGCAGCCGCGGGGAATTTTCGAGCGTGAGCGTCTGCGAGGGATCATCGGGCAACACGATGGGTTGGCCGGCGTAGGCGCGATGGACGAGCGGCAGGGCGGCGCCGGGGAGATTGGTGGCGGTATCGACGTGGGCGCACCACGCGACGGCGGGCACGGGATGGGCGACGGTGGCGGGAAGCGTGGCGAGGACGAAACCGGCCGACGTGAGTGTGACATCGCTGGCGCCGAGCGTGCGAAGTTCGGTTTCGAGTAAGCGCAGGAGCGTCCATTGGCCGGGAGTGCTCGGCGTCGTCGGGCTGGAGGAATCGCTGCGTGTGTCGATCTGGACGTAGCGGAGGAAACGCGCGAGGAGGTCGGCTGAGTCGATCATGGCACCTGTTTTCAGCCGACGTGCGCAGCCCGACAAACATAAAGGCTCAACCGGTGGCAGGCGGAAGGTAGTGCGGGACCTTTGGGCCCTCCGGGTATGCTTGGCATAACCAGGCTACATTTTTGACTTGTGTGGGGCCTGGATTTTCGTCGCCGAGTTTCTTGGAATACTGCAGTTGAACCTACTCTCTAACCTCCACTTTAGGACACGTGGGAAACCTCATTCCAGATTAGGCATGGCCCATAATATGAAGCTGTCGAATGTCATAAGGAACAAAGTTTTACCCCAACCAGACGGTTGATATTCCCGTGGTAATTTGGCGGACTTTTTTTCGCCTGTCGCATTTAACAGCGCAATTTGAATGACGAGGTTAGTGTCGATTTACGTCACTAACCTTGTCATTCCTTACCTCCTTGCTCAACCGACTGAGAGCGTTTCTTCAGCTACATCGGAAACTGATTTGTGAGTGGCCTTCGCTTTCGCTCTTAACCGGGCGATTATTTTGGGACTCAACCGAAGAAGAAGCGGTTTTCTGCCCTTGTTTTTACGGCCTGCACCTTGCCTGGCCCCACCATGAGCAAATGGCTTGAAACCGACCTTATTCGGCTCAGGAAGGGCCTCACCATTGAGATCCGCCATGTTGAGCTGATATCCATCCGAGTCGAATACAGGAGCTTCAGACTTGTTGTGC
>CANHAH010000196.1 GCA_947458705.1 Opitutia bacterium
AAACCAGGCGAGCCACCTGCCCGCGAAACCTACGATTATCTCGTCAACGCCACTGGGCCCAAACTCAACTTCGGCGCGACGCCCGGACTCGGCCCGCATGGCGGACATTCGTGGTCCGTCTGCACCGCCGACCACGCCGTCGCCGCCGCACGCGCCTTCCGTGAGAGCATCGCCCGCATGAAAAACGGCGAGCGCCAAACACTCGTCATCGGCATGGGCCACGGCATGTGCACCTGCGAAGGCGCCGCCTTCGAATACGTTTTCAACGTCGAGCACGAGCTGCGGCGCCACGGCGTCCGCGAACGCGCCCGCATTATTTTTATCACTAACGAAGGCGAACTCGGCGACTTCGGGATGGGCGGGTTATACCTCAAACGCGGCGGTTACGTTACGCCGAGCCGGCTCTTTGCCGAATCGCTGTTCGTCGAACGCGGCATCGAGTGGATCAATCGAGCTCACGTCCAACGCGTCGCCCCTGGCCAACTCGCCTACGAAACCGTCGAAGGCCTCGAGCGTGAATTATCCTTCGATTTCGCGATGTTGCTACCTCCGTTTCGCGGCGTCGGTCTGGCTGCTTCGGACCTTGGTGGAACTGACCTCGCCCCGCGCCTTTTTGCCCCAAGTGGCTTCATGCGCGTGGACGCGGACTACACAGACCGCCCGTTCGAGCAATGGAGTCCCCGCGACTGGCCTGCGACGTATCAGAATCCTACTTACGAAAATATCTTCGCCGCCGGAATTGCTTTTGCGCCACCTCACGCCGTCTCGCGTCCGCTACGGACGCCAAAGGGAACCCTCGTCGCACCCGCCGTGCCGCGCACCGGCATGACCGCCGGCATCATGGGTCGCACTGTCGCCTTCTCCATCGCCGATCGTGTCCGTCACGGCGGAGAAGCTCCGCTGCATCGCGCTCCCTTTGCCACGATGGGCGCCGCCTGCGTCGCCTCCGCCGGCAAGGGGCTTTGGCATGGCACCGCTGCCACCATCACACTCTACCCACTCGTACCCGATTACGAACGCTACGAGTTTGGCCGCGACCTCGCCTACACCACGGGAGAGATCGGCCTCGCCGGCCATTGGCTCAAATACGTGTTGCACCACCTCTTCCTCTACAAAGCCAAATGCCGTCCGCTCTGGTCCCTCATCCCTGAATAACCTTCCACTCTATTTTCTATGAAACTCTCCGATATCGGCAGCGCGAGCGCCGCGGCCACGTTACCCACTCAACTTACGCGTTTTTGGCGGACATTTTTGCCGTACCAATTTTTTCGGTTTATCGTGATCAACTTTAAAATGCTGCGCTTGATTCTGCGTTCACATGATTCCGCCCCTTCAATTCCCCGAGTTAACGCTAAACCCGAGCATGAGACCAACCGTCCCACTCCATAAACCCGAACCTAATTTCCGCAAAACATGGATTGCCTCAACCATTCCATCGCGAGTGATCTTAAACCCATGAAATTCCCCCGCTTCATCACCCTCCTGATCGCCACCGCCGGTTTCGTTTTTGCCGCCGAAGTTCCCAAGCTCGAACCTGCCGCCGCCGCGCAACTCATCGCCGAGGGCAAAGCTGTTCTCGTTGATATCCGCGAACCCGCCGAATGGGCCGAGACCGGCGTCGTCGCCGCGGCCACGTTACTGGCCAAGAGTGATTTTGATGGCGCGCAAAAAGACTGGAAACCTTTCCTCGAGAAAAACGCTGGTAAAGAAATCATCCTCTACTGCCGCTCCGGCACGCGCGCAGGTATCGTCGGCAAAGCCCTCGCGGCTAAAGGCGTGAAAGTCTCCAACGCCGGCGGCTTCAAAGCTTGGGCCGACGCGGGACAACCGACCCGTAAAGTCGACAGTAAGAAATAAACCTAACGAGGCGCGCCTAGTTCGTGGCTGCTCCGTCATGGAACCAACGCGCAATCATCGCGCGTTCTTCCTCGGTAATCTGTGTCACATTGCCGAGGGGCATGATGCGCGTCACGGCGACCTGTTGGTAAATCCGGCCGGCATTCTGCGCGATGCTCGCCGAGGAATTGAGCAACACACCGGCCGGTGCCTGCGCGATCCCGGGAAACGTCGGGGTCGGCATGTGACAGGTCGTGCACCGCTGCGCGATAATCGGCTGCACTTGGGCAAAACTGACTGGCGTTGCCGACATCGGCGGAGGCGGCCCGTACGGCCCCGTCCACCATGCCGTGACCCCCAACATCACCGCGCCCGCGCCAAGAAATTGCCACGCGTAGACGCCTTTATGTTTGCGGTTAAAAAAGTGCCGGATCGAAACCGCCGCCGCCGAGATCAAAATTAGCACGGCCCAATTCTGCGCGTGGCCGTAGGTCGCTGCGTAGTGGTTACTGATCATGATAAAAATGACCGGCAGTGTGAAGTAGTTGTTGTGTACGCTGCGCTGCTTGCCGCGCTTGCCGTAGATCGGATCGGGTAACTGCCCGACGCGCATTGCTTCCACCATTTTCTTTTGCCCGGGAATGATGATGAAAAACACATTCGCCGCCATAATCGTACCGATTGAGGTACCGACGTGGATGTAGGCCGCGCGCCCGCCGAGCCAGTGACACAGCGCCCACGTTAGCCCGCCGAGCAACCCAAACACGAGCGCACCCAGCGCACCGTCTCGCTTGCCGAGCGGTGAACGACACAACGCATCATACACAAGCCACGAAATTACCATGCTTGCTGCACCGATACCGACGGCCTGCCAACCGGTGAGATCCGCGCGAGTTGCATCGACCATCATCGTCTGCGCGTGCAACCAATAGACGAGCACCAGCAAAGCGGTGCCTGAGAGCCACGTCGTGTAAGCCTCCCATTTAAACCAATGTAATTTTTCTGGGAGCGAAGCCGGCGCAACCGCGTATTTCTGCGGGTTGTAAAAACCGCCGCCGTGCACCGCCCACAGCTCACCGGAGACACCTTTTTGAGCGTTCTCCGAGTCGGGCGCTGGCGCCTCTAAACTGTTATCCAGCCAGATAAAATAAAACGACGAACCGATCCAAGCCACTCCCGCGATCACGTGCAGCCATCGCACGAGCATCCCTAGAAATTCCATTAAATGAGCATCCATGAAGTTTTAGATATGAAT
>CANHAH010000197.1 GCA_947458705.1 Opitutia bacterium
GCAGATCCCGGCCAAGTCCGCAACCTGGCTCTTGAAACTACCTCGCCCGCGGCCCTCGCGTCGCTGCGCTCGATCCTCACGCGCTGGACCGACGAAACCGGAGACACGGTCCCAGTGAAACCTACCCCAACTAACGTGGTTTATAAAACCGGCATTAAAACCACGGAGTTCTGGCGCGGGGACGCCCCTGGAGCGGCGACTCAGGCCGCAAAAATCAATCGCCCCGGCCCCGTACGAGAATTGGCGCCTACATCAAAAAATTAAAGCCCTACGCCGACCTACAGTAGTAAATTCAACGCTTACACTTTACCTTCATGAAATCGCGTCTTCGCAGCGTTGGTCTTTTCGCATTTAGTCTCACTCTCATTGCGGCCAACGCGTTCACTCAAGCCGCCGAGCGCAAGCCCAACATTTTAATCATCGTCGCCGATGATCTGGGCTACGGCGAACTCAGCAGCCAGGGATTCACCCAACAAATTCCTACACCCCACATCGACAGTATCGCCAAGAACGGCGTGCGTTTCACGAGCGGCTACGTGACCGGCCCGTATTGCAGCCCCACTCGCGCTGGACTCCTGACCGGTCGCTACCAGCAACGCTTTGGCCATGAACTCAACCCTGGTCCCGCGCACTTGACTCCGCCCAACGTGGGCTTGCCTGTAAGTGAAACGACCATCGGCGACCACTTCCGCGCTGCCGGTTATAAAACCGGCTGGATTGGAAAATCGCATCTTGGCTATGCGCCGCAATTTCATCCGTTGAAGCGCGGTTTCGATGAATTTTACGGTTTTCTCGGCGGTCTTCATGATTACCTCGACGCTGCGAGTGACGCCGCTGACCGCATTTACCGCAACACCACCCCCCTAGAAAACATCGACTATACCACCGATGCGTTCGGTCGTGAGGCCGCCAGCTTCATCGAGCGATATAAGCAGGAACCCTGGCTGTGTTACCTCCCCTTCAATGCCGTCCATGCACCCCTCCAAGCTACCGAAAAATATCTCAACCGCTTCAGCCACGTCGAGGATCCCAAGCGCCGGGTATTCTGCGCTATGCTCTCCGCAATGGATGATGCGGTCGGGCAAGTATTGGCTAAACTCCGTGAACACGGTCTCGAAGAAGATACCCTGATCTTTTTCATCAGCGACAACGGTGGTCCAACCGGCGGCACCACATCCAGCAACGGCCCGCTCCGCGGAGCCAAATCGCAAACTTGGGAGGGCGGCATCCGCGTACCGTTTATGGTGCAATGGAAGGGCCACATCCCAGCGGGCCAGATCAACGATCAACCCGTGATCCAACTCGACCTGCTGCCGACCGCGCTCGCCGCCGCGAAGGTTAACCTGAAACACAATTGGAAGATCGACGGAGTGAACTTGCTGCCTTTTCTCACCGGAGAGCAGAAGAGCCCGCCGCACGCCTCGCTTTATTGGCGCTTCGGACCACAACTCGCACTGCGCATGGGCGATTGGAAAATCGTAAAATCTATCGGCGCGGGCGTTTCCGCCGAAAATCCGCGCGCCGGTAAAGCGACTGTGGACGGCGTGCAACTTTACAATCTTAGGCAGGATATCGGCGAAAAAAATAATCTCGCTGAAAAAAATCCAGAAAAATTACGCGAGCTCATCGCCGTTTGGGAAAGCTACAACCGAGAGATGATCGACCCGTTGTGGCAAGATGGTCCCGCCGAGCGCGGCACAGCCCAAAAAGGGGCCAAGGCCTCCTCAACCAAGTAACCGTATTGTTCGGGCACTAGGCCTGAGAGCTTAAGGCGACGGCGGCTGAATTTTAAGATTTTTCACCACCAAGTGACTGCGCACCGTGCGGATCGCGAACCAACCACTTTGCAGCGGCGAGGGATCGCGAAAGGTGAAAACTTTTTCCCCGTCCCGATAAAATTCGGCCTTACCGTCGCGGGCCACCAAGCAGATTTTATAGGTTTGGTTGGCCACAAGTAAGAATTTTTTATCGCTCAAATCATGCTCCGGTAATAGGGGTCGGGCTGGCGTGCCATCATAGCGACGAAAGCGCGTCGTCTTGTTATTGTTACCGCCGTAGCCGACATAATAGGTCAGCAACGAATCGTAATCAGAAAATTTACCACTACGGGTTTGACCAGGCGCAAAAGGCGGTAGCGTTGAGCGCGGGTCTTGCGCCATCCAAAAACAGTTCAAATCCGAGAGTCGATCCTGTGGACCACCGCGGTCTACAACCGTCACCTCATAAGTAATTTCGACCGGAGCTGTCAGTCGCTCGCTCCACCATGCGGTGCAACCCGCGGCATCAAAAATTTCGAGCACACCATCACGCACCGAGCTATTGCCACCAGGCATTTGTTCAATTTTCCACGTGGCGGTCTCGGCGGCGCGCGTAAAAAATGGGCAGAGCGCGACAATTAAAAAATAAATCTTCCAACCAGAGTTAAATCGCATGCACCGACAAAAACATATTTAAACGACGACGCCAGTTCTCTCGCGCAAGGGTCGCCACACGGTTACGCTGCCGCGGACCGTCGCAATGTAGGGCCATCCACCCATCTTCCACGCACCATAATCGTGCGTGGATCTTCAGGCAGGCCGCGCTCTCCACGTTGGATTTGAGAGATGATCGTTTCGGCGGCGACTTCACCTTGTAATTCCAAGCGCAAATCAAGCCCCGCGCAAGGGCGCTTACGCTCAGTCCAGCTAAGGTTAAAGAAAGCTGTATCGAGTGGCACACTCACCCCCGCATGTTCTAGCCAATCCAACGCTTCATCCAGGTGGCCGATCACCACGTCAGGCCGATATTTGCGATACCACCGCTCGAAGAGCGCTTGATCTAAGGATTCGTTAATCAGCAGCGGAATTTCACCGATTTGAGTGCCGTGTGATTGGAAAGAAGTAAACGCACTCGACCATTTGTAGGCGATACGCTGGTCCTTAAATTTTTTCATGAATAAGCCGATGCGCTCATAGCCGAGCGACTGCAACTGAGCGAGGGCCCGAGTCATCGTGCCGTAATGATCCAAGCACACGGTATGCAACACAGGTTCGAGTTGCCCGTAGTCAATTTCGAGCGTGGCAAATTCAGCCCAAGGAAAATCCGTCATCA
>CANHAH010000198.1 GCA_947458705.1 Opitutia bacterium
CCGCTGGCCCCGTGACCGCGGAATTATTGACCAACACGTCGAGCCCGCCCAACGCCGCCGTCGCTTCATCGACAAAACGCCGGCACTGCACCGGATCGCTCACATCGACGCGAAAAGGAATCACGCGATCACCATAGCGCGCGACCAGCGTGGCCGCCGCCGCGAGATTACGCTGGCCGATCGCCACACGGCCACCGCGCGCGAGGAAAGCCTCGGTGATGGCACGCCCGATGTTGGCCGCACCGCCGGTGACAATCGCGCGCAGCGGTTTTACGGTTTCTTGGAGGGGTGACGTCGACATGGGGAAATTTAAATGAGCCGATCAGGTCTTACCGCAATCTTTCCTGTTCAGTCCGAATCGGCAACGATGCGCTCGATCGCGGCGCGGCATTCATCCGTGAGCGGATAACCGAGAAAACTGGCCGAAGTGGAAAACAAGCCACGACGCACCATGTAATGCTTCAAGCCCGTCAACCAGCAGGCGATTTTCTCGCCCCCGTAGATATCAAAAAGCGTGCGCTTCATCACGGCCTCAAGGGCCCGCGCCTCCTCCAGCCGACCCGCCCGAAACAGTTCGCCAATGCGGCGTAGTTGGGGCGCAACCGCCACTGCTCCACCAAACAACATACTATCATAGCCAGCTTCGAGATACTCGAGACAGCGAAATTCGTCGCCGTTGAACAAACGTAATGAGGGTTTCTCCGCGCGAGCTGCCAGTGCGATGACCCGTCGCTCCGGCATACCGGAGCTGTCTTTAACTAACTTAACCTGCGGCAACAAATACAACTCCTTTAGCCGATCCTCAGGAATCATGATCGGCCGATGTTTGCCCAGATCATATATACCTACAGGCAACGGACAACGCTGCGCAGCCTCTGCAAACAAGGAGGTGATCCGCTCCGGCGTGGCGTTTAACAAGGTAGCAGGAGGCGCGATGATTGCAAAATCAACACCGCAGTCAGCCGCCATCTGAGCGTTGTCGAGAATACGCGGAACTGAGTTATCGGAAACTTGAGCGGCAATTTTCAATCGGCCCGCAGATGCTTTGACGGCCGCAGCCATCAAAACGCGGCGCTCCCGATCAGGCAGCCAAGGCCCCTCGCCGCACGTGCCCGCAACAAACAGGCCTTCAACGCCCTCGGCGATCGAGGACGCGATCATCCGCTCGAGCGACACCACGTCCACCGTGAGATCGGCCCGCAAAGGCGTGGGCACCGCTGACCAAACTGGAACTCCGGCTGTATTGTTCATTTCAAAAAAAACAAATTCCACTGAAGCGAATAAACGACCACGTTCTACTGGTAAACCTTTATGAGCACCCAACCCGGAGTCTTCACTATCCCGCGCCGGCTCTCGCTTTCCGCCCAAGCGGCCGCGGCGATTCAGAAGGCAGTGCAAGAAAACGTCTGGCAGGAATTTCTCCCCAGTGAAAGGCGTCTATGCGAGATGTTCAAAGTTAGCCGACCAACGATTCGCACCGCGTTGCAACAGCTAGCGCAGGAAGGCCTAATCGAAATCCATCATGGTCGGCGAAATCGATTGCTTCACGTTGCTCCAACCACCGCGACACAGGCGCAGACACGTCTGGTGGTATTAATCTCCCATCAGCCGATCTCACAAATGGCGCTCACCGCCTACCAAGGCATCAGCGAGATGCGCGCGCACTTGGCAGAACAGGGTTTCACGACCGAGACTTTTGTGTGTCCCTCCGGAAGCGCCGCCGCCCAGCGCCGCAAGTTGGAGACGTTTTTGCGGCAGAATCGAGTGCTCTGTTGTGTGCTGCTTTCGCTCGGCAAAGAGCTGCAGGAATGGTTCGCCGCCAGCTCCGTGCCAGCGCTCGTACTCGGGTCCTGCCACCCGGCAGTAAAATTACCCTCGCTCGATGTCGATTACCGCTCGGTGTGTCGGCACGCCGCCGGCCTGCTGCGAGCCAAAGGTCATCGTCGGATCGCTTTTCTGACGCCACAATCAAGCGCAGCGGGCGATCTCGTCAGCGAAGAGGGGTTTTTACAGGGGCTAGGCCAAACTAACGACGCCGCACGTAACGAAGGCATTATTGTACGCCACAGCGGCACGGCGAGTAACCTCACAGCTAAGCTCGATGCGTTATTCGCCTCAAGCCATCCGCCTACCGCCTTACTTGTGGCTAAGCCACACCATGTTTTTTTTGTCGTGGGCTATATGCTGCGCCACGGCATTAAGACCCCGGGTCGCATCTCACTCATCGCCCGTGATTACGACCCGCATTTCGAGCAGGTCATTTCGCACTACCGCTTTGAGGGCGAATCCTTCGCCCACCGTCTATCGCGATTAATGCTGCAGATGGCTAACAAAGGGTTTCTGCAGAAAGAGCCGAATCTGATTTTTCCTCGTTACGTAGCCGAGGGCACCGTGGAACGCTGTTGAGCAAAAAAGGCCCGCTCACGTTGAGCATTGGTGGAAAGTTTGGAGGCGCGGGCCGGAATTGAACCGGCGCATAGAGCTTTTGCAGAGCTCGGCCTTACCACTTGGCTACCGCGCCAAACTTTGTGAAGGGAAAAGTTGCAGGGAAATTTCTCGTCCCGCAAGGCTCGAATTGACATCCTGCCGGCCCCAGGAGGGCCGAGTTTTCGCGCCGTCCACTAAGATAAAATCTCTATATCCCTACGCTTGCGGCCGGCCCGACTTGACCGCAAAACAGATCCCACACGCATGCCCACCACCGTTTTCACTATCGCCAACCAGAAGGGGGGCGTCGGCAAGACCACCACCGCCGTCAACCTCGCCGCAGCCCTCGCTGAGAAAAAAATTCACACCTTGCTGATCGACCTCGACCCTCA
Source organism: Opitutia bacterium (assembly GCA_947458705.1). Classification (GTDB taxonomy): domain Bacteria; phylum Verrucomicrobiota; class Verrucomicrobiia; order Opitutales; family Opitutaceae; genus Tous-C4FEB. The sequence continues at coordinate 2,820 of CANHAH010000198.1, forward strand.
AGCGAATGCCACCAGCGCCATTGGGGTTGAAAAACAGGAGGGCCGCAGTCTCTACGGCCCCCTCCGCGGCGAAGGACAGGCGTTGGACATGCTCACGCCGACATCGTACGAATACCTTTCATTGATTCCCAGCGAGGAAGATTTGGCCGCAGCCGAAATCGAACTCGCCTCGACCGAAAATTATTTACTCCGCCTCAAATCGGTCTTGGCCCCGATCCGTGCTAGTGAAAAATTTCGCG